>JAHEJI010000038.1 GCA_024638965.1 Planctomycetaceae bacterium | reverse complement strand
CAGCTCTGTTTTTTCTGCTGTTGACCAAGAGCGTGACGGGCGCGATCGGTACATCACCAGGATTTTGGTATCAGTTTCTTACGTTAGGAGCATTGTCGCTTGCACTTTACTGGGGGGTGAAAGACCTTAAAGCCGCCTGGCGGATTGGAGGGTTCCTCCTTGTCAATCTGTTCGTGTTTTCGAATGTTATTGAGAGTGGCAAAATCGACAACGCTGGCAAGTTTGCGATGTTTGCGGAATCCGACGAGGAATTGCAAACCGCCGCCTATTATTTTGAAAAGAGACTTGCTCAAGATGAAGATCAGTACAATCGATTTCAACTGGGAATCATCTATGCGTATTTGGACGACGACGAACACTACATGGAACAGTGTCGCAGGCTGTTATCCAATTTCGAGAATACCTACCGACCTAATGTGGCTGAACGTATCGCAAAAGTCTGCTTGCTCAAGCCCCATCTTGTTTCGGATCTTGATACGGTTCATGAGTTTGCAGATATCGTTTCCGGTTACGACTCATCGCCTGACCGAGAATGGATGTTCTTTTGCAAAGCATTGTCCGAAATGAGAAAAGGCAACCTGGCTGATACATTGAAATGGAATATTCGATGCCGAGACGTAGTTGATACGGAAAAGAAACAACATCGAACCTATTTAATGGCTTCAACACATGTTGTCGACGCGCTTGCCTACAAACAAAAAAACGAGGATGCCAATGCGAACGCCAGCATTGAATTGGGAATCGGCGTGATCGATTCTGCCTCCAACATAAATCCGGGAACATGGGTGAACGGATTGGTTTACCAGGTTCTACTGAAAGAGGCGAAACAGTAGTGCCAATTTCCTAACAGCGATTCGAGGTAGTGCTTAAACGTCATAAGCGGGACGACAAAGCCACGTCGCTATTTTTTCGCCTTATTCTTTGGCTTCGGTTTTGGACAGGGAAATACAGATGCGCGTTCGGCGTAACTTTGCCACATGGTTGACATTTTTTCGACTTGTTCCGGGTAGGTGAAAGCGAGATTATTTTGTTCGCTACGATCGTTGGCAATGTTGTAGAGTTCCCATGTTACAGCTTCGGTCCGATCTCGCATTTTGCCTTTGGCGACGAGTTTCCAGTCACCCATTCTGACCGCTCGATTGCCCTCGTGTTCCCAGTAAATTGCGTCGCGCTCAAGTGACTTGCCTTGAAACACGGGCCAAAGGCTTTTGCCTTCCATCGGCGTAATTTCGTGGGAGTCAAATTGGTCGGGGTAGTCGACCCCGCTAACGTCGACACTTGTGGCCATCAAATCGATCAAATGGGATGGTTCATGGCGTAATTCATTTCGGCCGGTGAATCCGTCTGGCCAATGAACGATTAGTGGAGTTGAAATCCCGCCTTCGTGCGTCCAGTGCTTGTATTCTCGAAAAGGAGTATTGGAAACGTTGGCCCAGTTTCTTCCGTATCCGATGTATGTGTCGGCGGGGCCCGGCATGACATGCCCACGTCGAACCGGCCAGCCGTCGCGGGTTTGTGGCGGTACGCTTCCAAAGTAATGAATTTTGTCGACGGGAATCAAATCCAAACTTGGTCCTGCGCCCCTTGGGTTAGTCTTTTCCGGATTCGGATCGCGTCCACCTCCTTCTGCGCACCCTCCATTGTCCTGAAGAAACATGATGAGAGTGTTATCAAGTTGTCCCTTGTCTTCCAGAGCCTTGACGATTCGACCGATTCCCTGGTCCATCTGATCAATCATCCCAGCATATACTTCCATGCAAGCGGATTCCCATTTTCTATCTTTTACGGAATCCCATTTTCCGGCGCACTGCGATAGCTCTACGTCTTTAGCGATCACGCCCAGTTCTTTCATCCTCGCCAAGCGTGCTTTACGAATCGACTCATAGCCCTGATCGTATCGACCGCGATACTTCGAAATATCTCGTTCACGCGCGTGCATGGGCCAATGGGCAGCCGTGTACGCCACGTACATAAAAAAAGGTCTTTGCCCATCGTGTTCGCGAATAAGCGTTGCGGCGTTGTCACTAACTGCGTCAGTGAAATGGTAGGGCTCGTTGGGTCGGTACTTGGCATCGTTCACACAGGTGATCAGTTTATTTCCTCGAACTAGCGAATTGGGATCCCACAAGCTACTTGCCCCATTTATGATCCCATAGAATTGATCGAATCCTCTCTGCTGGGGCCAATTGAATTTTTCGGAGTCGTCCTTTGGATTAACATATTTGGTTACATGCCATTTGCCGATCATATAGGTTGCATATCCTCCCGCCCTGAGTACTTCTGCGATCGTCACACACTTTCGATTGAGTTCGCCGCGGTATCCGTCCAGCCCTTGATCAGCCATCATCCAACCGATGCCGGCTTGATGAGGATACAATCCGGTCAGCAAGCTTGCTCGAGTCGGACAACAGCGCGCGGTGTTATAAAACTGGGTGAATCGCAGCCCAGTCGCGGCAAGTCGATCGAGCGCTGGGGATTGTATTTCGCTTCCATAACAGCCGATATCCGAGTATCCCATATCATCGGACATGATAATCAGGATATTGGGTCGTGCGTCCGATTCGTCGCAACGCGCTTTATCAAGGAAGACCGAAAAGGATAGAATCAAATAGCAGGCGGTCAGGACTTTGAATGGATTCATGTTTACGCGAAATTCGGACGGGTACGGATGCTGTAATCGCATCCATAATAAGCGAAATCAAGCATCAAGGCGCGTATGAGATTTCTTTTGACAAATGATGACGGTTGGGGCGCAAATGGACTTAAGTTGCTCGAACGAGTGGCCTCTCGCTTTGGCGAAGTCGTGGTCGTTGCGCCCCAAGACCCTCAATCTGGAATCAGCCATCAATTGACACTTGAACGTCCCTTGGTCCTGATTGAACAAGCCAGTGGGTCTTATTCCCTAAATGGCACGCCAGCGGATTGTGTGAGAATCGCAGTGACTCAGTTGGAGCTTGATTTTGATTGGGTCTTGTCAGGAATCAACCATGGTGCGAATCTGGGCGCAGACACGTATGTTTCGGGAACCGTTGCCGCGGCTCGAGAGGGGTGGTTGCAGGGCGTCAACGCGGTGGCTTTCTCCCAGTATCATAAGCGACGAAAAAGTCAGCCTTTTGAATGGGGGCCTGCCGAGCAACTTGCAGACCGATTACTGGGCGAATTGTTGAAGAAACACGGTTCCGATTCGCGTTGTTTTATGAATGTAAACTTGCCTGATTTGACTCAAGAAACTTTGAGTGTCGACGAAGTTGGAATCAAGCAGTGTGAACTCGATCCGAATCCTTTACCGACCACGTATCTCCAAGTGGATGCCGGGTTTGTTTACGACGGGGACTATCAAGGTCGGCCAAGAAAAGAAGGCTGCGATATTGATATTTGTTTTAGTGGAAACGTTGCGATGACGGTTCTCGGTTAGACTGCTTCGATAGTTCCTCCTGCCAAGCTGTTTTTGGAGAATCAGTTCGGCTCTTCGACAGATGAGCCAACCAGGCCACCAATGGTTGTCGTCCAAGTAGTTTTTGAACCCTTGACCAGCAGTGGCGTAGAACTGATCAGAAAGGATGAAACAAATCAATCGTAATTCCGGTTCGGTTGCCCGTTGTTGCTTCACCATACAGGATTCACAGTTTTGGCTTATGAACGACCTTCAAGAAATGAACAGATTTTGATCTGGGAATCGAACCTGGCACTCTGTTTTCGATCGCTCCCGGGTATCATCGCGGCTGGGGGAATTTACCCATTGACATTTATTGCGATCATGACCGCATCCATGAATTGGCATTTCGAAGTGCCTTTTTATCTCGGTTTGATCCTGTCCGTTTGTGTCAGTTCGTTCTTCGGATTTTTTATTGGAGTGCTCATTGCATTAACTACGGGTGTGATCTCGATTCTGTTTCTGAACGGCCTGAACTGTTTACTTGGCAATCTCTTTAATGTGCGATCACTGGTTGGGGCGTCGGGCGCATTGGCCGGTTATGCTCCAACGGCAGCCGTAATGCTTGGCCGTATGCCTGCTGATTCCCTGGTTTTCTTTCTAATCGGTCCATTGCTCGCAATGTTGATCGGATTCCTGGGAGCAACCATATATTTTGATTGGCGTTATTTCGAGGAGATCCAGGAGCACCAAAACGCGACATGCCCAAATCTGCAGTTTAAGATTTCACATTTGTTGCTGGCAATGACGTTTGCTGCAACAGTGATTGGCATTTCACAACTTGCCGGAAACCTGATGTTTGCAATTCTGGTTGGCGTTTGGTGTGCGCTTCAACCGATCATGGCTTTGGGATATCAATGGTTTGGAACGTGCGTCAGTCCTCAGTTTTTTAAACACCGGACACTGTAGCTTGATTTATTGATCCAAGCTGTTGTCGAGCAACATTCCCTCGATTTTTTGCTGCGAGATCCATCGGGTTTTCAAGATCTGAAGATACTGAGTTGTAAGGTCGATTGTCGTCTGTTGAGCCGCCAGCAGCTGGAGGAAACTTACTTCACCTTCCCGATATCCCTCGGTTACAAGGTCTAGTGTCTCCTTCGCTTTGGGCAGCATCTCATCCGTGTACGCTTTGGTCTGTTCGCAGGCTGCCTGATAATCCCCATAGATGGAAGCAAGCCTTTTCTGAATCGATAGTTGCACGCGGCGTAGGTCCTGTTGCGCCTGAAATTTGCTCGCCCTCGCTGCCGCAATATTGCCTTGATTGCGATTGTATCGTTGAATTGGAATACCAATTTGAAATCCACCGAACGTATCGTCGGTAAATGTATCTTGCCCGACTGAAAATTGGGTCTCAATATCTGGTACGCTGTAGGCCAGGGCCTGCTGATAAGTGGCGTTGGCTTGCTCAATCTTGGCTTCGGCGGTGTGAATCTCGGGACTGTTTGTCAATAGATGATTAAGCACTCGTTCCCATTCGACGATTTCTGGCAATTCGTCGAGACTACCGACTACATTTGTTATGGGGAGGTCAGGCATTCCGATAATGGCGGTCAATTCACGCCAGGCACTAATTCTGGCAAGTTCTGTTTGGCGGGCACGATTTGCCGTTTGGCGAGCTTTGATTTCAGCTTGAAATAAATCGGTTTTTGGTGACTCTTCCGACTCATACAGTTTTTTGATTTGTTGAGCAGCTGTTGTTTGCGCTTCATTCAGTTGTTTTGTCAATTGAGTTTGACGTTGAGCAATCAGGAGATTGAAAAAGGCTGTGCGAACGTCCGTCAAGATTCGTAATTTCTGCTGCTCATACTCACGTTCCAGGACCCGACTCTCATATTCCTTGACCTTTTGATTCAGGCATCTTTTGCCGCCTCGTTGTCGAACCTGTCTAATATAAGCTCCAAGCAGCGCTGAATCGGCGTTACCAATTTCCTCACTCCAGATTCCAAATGTTGGGTTCGGCTTCAGACCAGCCTGAGTAGCTTGATGCCTTGCAGCTTGAACGAGAGCAACAGCGATGTTCAAAGTCGGATTGTTTTGTATCGCAGCGGCTTCGAATTGCTCCAATGTCGTGAGCCGCTCCGATCGCTGCAAATCTTGAGCAACAGGTTGGACGATTTGATACGGGCTTCCAAATACCGGTCGAGCCGGCCCGCTTAAAAACGCCGAATTCAATGCAATTAGCCCAAGAAAAATCCCAGCTTTGAGCCAAATCCGCGCATTGAGATTTGGGGATGCTAGGTCGGTTTGGACGTAGGTCGAGCGCAATTTCATTACATCGAAATTATCGGTTTGCTAGCCTTTAACGTGTGAGGGTTGTTTGCGCGAATGACAGAAACTACGAGCTTTGCCTATTTTACGCTCAAAATTGGCGAATAGGCAAAATGGGGCTCTTGAGTTGTTCGGTTAAATACGCGGGATGGTATGTCCGAGCTGCTTTTTGAGTTTGCGAAACGATGGGGAGTCTTTTGACAGCGTGTGGAAATGTTGGAATCTGAAGTGATGCAAACCGAAGCTGACATCCACGCGGGTCATTTCGATGTCGACCGAGTTCTTCAGCGCTGACGATCGTGCCCGCCAAGAGACAATTTATGACAAGAGGAAGCAACAGGAAAACGGAAATTCGGCGAAAACGAATTGGCAATTGGAGGACGATCACTCCGTCAACAAGGCTCCGGTTTGGCGATAATGGCTCGTCTGGACAGCAATACCGAAGAGTCAGATTTGACGATGTAACGTGCCATAGGGTTCCATTCAGAAAAAAGATATCAAAGGGATTAACGGAGTAAACTCAGTTTCGAATCGTATCGACCCAATTGAATCGGTTATTTCGATTTTGGCGGAAGCCGTTGTTCTCCAAATATTTCTCCCGGCGTAAGCAAATGACCTATGATTCAATAACACCCATGAAGGCCCGTCCGTCTTTTTTGGGAATTTCCACTTGGTTACGACAGGAATAAGTCCAACGATGAGACTTGCTATGAAAAAGGATCGACGTGGCGCTGCCGCGATTGAAACAGCTCTTTGTTTGCCAATCATGTTATTGTTTGTATTTGCGGTTATGGAATTCGGGCAAGCTTTATTGGGTCAACATTTGTTGGCCAATGCTGCCCGTCTTGCAGCACGAGAGGCAATGCTCGACAACTCGACCAATTTGAAGGTTGAGCAAACTGCAAAGCAATTTTGTGTCGAGTCATTAGGAGTGACCCTAGATGACGTTAATTTCACAATTGAACTCGAAACCGAAACTGGCCAATCAGTTGAAGACAACAGTCTGGAAAACGCTACAGCCGGAGATCGCTGCACTGTCACGGTAAGCGTCGATTATGATCACATCAGCCTTTTTCCCGCGTCATTTATGAATGGGAGACACATAAGCAAAAGTTACACTTTGGAGCACGAATAAATGAATCGATTTATCCGCTGTTATTCCTCTATCGCTTTACGCAACGGTCCTCGTCAAGGATCCATCTTCGTGGTCACGGTTTTAGTTATGGTCATACTCGTTTGTTTCATGGCATTCGCGCTCGACATTGGTCATATCTCGAATGCAACTGCTGAACTTCAAAATGCGGCTGATGCCGCCGCTCGCGCAGGCGCTCGAGGACTCTACAAGGGCCCGGACGAGGCACGCGCAGCGGCAGTTGAGTATGCTGCACGGAATTCAATGGCAAGTGAATCGGTTACCATCTCAGCAAGGGACGTGGAAATCGGGATTTGGGACGCCGAAAATGCACTGTTCACATTAACGACCGATATGTCGCTGGCGAACGCGGTGCGCGTGACGTGCCGAGGTTCGTTAGGACTTTACTTCGCAAGAACATTCGGAAATGTTAACAAAGACCTCGAAGTGAGAGCAGTGGCTCAAATGACACCTAAAATTTGCGGTGGTTTTGTTGGAATTGATGAAGCCTATCTTGGTTCACTATCGAATAGTTACAGTTCTGGCGTTGGCTCGTACTCGTCGCAGACTCCAGGTAATGAAGGCGACATCTGTAGCAATGGTTCGGTCCGGGTAGCAAATGGGCGATTGAAGGGTGATGCCCGACCGGGAGACGGACAAGGTGTCAACGTCTCGGGGCAGGGCCATATTTCGGGCGAAATTGAGGAACACCCTCCAATCAAATATCCGCCCATCGAACCAGGAGACGCGAGCTTCAACAACGACAATAACCTTCTCGATCCAGAATATGTTAAGAACAACGCGTCGTTCGACGCAGTTAGTATCTCATCCAACAAGTCAACGTCGTTTCCGGGTGGGATTTTATACCTATCTTATTTGGAAGTGAATGGCGAATTTCGAATTACCGGTCCAACCAAAATCTATGTCACGGATCGTCTCGCTATTTCAGGGCAAGGTATTGTTAACGATACGTTTATTCCGAGCAATCTAAAGATCTACGTGCTCAACGAATTAGGCAAGGAATCGAAGGTATCTGGAAACGGCGATTTCTACGGGGTCATTTATGCCCCCACGGCAGATTTGAAAATAACCGGTGGTGGCAACTTTTTCGGTGCGGCGGTTGCCTGGGATCTAGAGATCAGTACTAACGGTCAAGGCACCGGCGTTCATTTTGACGAGAACTTGATGCCATTTCACGATAAGTTAGTGAAGCCAAAGCTGGTGCAATAGCAAGGTCGAGCACTTCAGATATTTTATCGTACGTATGCCAAACATGAAATTTATCACAAAACTTTCTTGGTGCGTGGGTGTGTTGGCCATAATTGTAGCGACCGGATGGGTGTCAGGCGGCAGGAATGACGATTTCGCAGTCGTTGACTATCCTGCGGTCGCGGTTTTATCGAGAACCGCGTGGGAACTGGGACCAGTCGAAAACGGTTCTATCCACACCGTCAAGTTTCCAATCAAGAATGCGGGCGGCAGCCGCTTGATCATTCATGCACGAAGCAGCAGTTGCGATTGTATTGCGGCTGATCAAGGACCCTTTATTTTAATGCCTGGTGAGTCAGGAGAATTATCAGCCAAACTTGACACTCACAATTTAGACGGTTCATATATGTTGGAGTTGGATTATGAAACCAGTGCTCCAAATTTGCCGACATTCAGACTAGCAGTTTCGGCTATGGTTCGAAGTACTCAAGAAGTACAACAATAAATTTCACAATATATAGGCCGAATCAAATCCCGGCGTGAACAAATCGTAAGTTGGCGGTAAGCGGAAATCGTGACCCAACCAAAACAACAATTGAATTTCTCCTGACCATGATTTTGACGGAATAGTCTCCGCAACCCACGTCAACTTTCAAGCCCGTCGTGAACAAAGGCGGGCTTTTTTGTGTTCCAGGTTGCAGCCTGTGTTACAACGAATGCAAACTTCTTAAGATAGCGGCCTGTAAACAACCTCTGACACTTCAGGCATATCATGGGTGACCACTCAAAAGAAATCGCACATCTACCCTGCGAAAAACTCCGTTGGCGATGTAATCCCGAGATCTTTCAATTTGAAACCACAGCTGAAATCGATGGCAGCCGTGGCGTGATTGGACAGGAAACAGCACGCGAGGCATTACTGTTTGGAATTCAATGCGATGCCCCGGGGCAAAACGTGTATGTTCGCGGTTCTCGCGGAACCGGCCGGATGCGATTGGTGAGACAGCTCTTGAAAGAGCTCGCTCCGACGTCGAACAACAAATGCGATTACTGTTATGTGCACAATTTCCAGCGACCGGATCATCCCCGTTTGATCACACTTCCGCCCGGTACGGCAAAAGACTTTCGCAGAAAAATAGAGGAAATCGCAGAGTTCATTCAGGAGGGTTTGATCAAGGCTCTGAATGGCGAGCCGTATAACTCGACACGCCAAGCCATCCATCAGGAGGTGCAGCAAAAAGCGAAAACCATTTCCGAACCACTTGAGAAAGAACTTGAAGCTGCGGGTTTGGCTTTGGTTTCGACTCAAGACGCACCACGTCCGCAGACCGTGATCTTTCCCGTTGTCGATGGCCAGCCCATTCCTCCCGATCAGTTACGGGCTCTGGTGATGCAGAACAAAGCTCCTGAACAACAACTGAAAGACTTTGAAAAAGCAATTCCCGAATTTCAAAAAATGTTGAAGGAGGTTGGTCGAGCGATCAGCGAATTGTTTCACGAGAGCAAGCAGCAGATCGACGATCTACACGAAAATGCCGCGCGACAGATGTTGTCTGAGTTGATCGATCCACTGCTGGATTTGTATTCCTTCGACTCAGTCAAGAAATTCATTGAGGACATCGTAAACAACACGATCGAGTACAACCTGCGACCGCGTGGCGAAGACGAGGCGATCGACCTGAAGGAAGTTTACGGCGTCAACATCGTCCTGACTCATCGCCACGGCACCGCGAAACCGGTCGTTGAAGAAGGCACTCCAAGTCTGGTTAACCTGCTTGGCACTGTTGAGCCGAAGTGGGGTCCCGGAGGCATAGCAATCAGCGACTATCGGGGAATTCGAGCGGGGGCGATACTGAATGCGGACGACGGCTACCTGATCTTGGATGTGAACGAGTTGTTGTCAGAGCCAGGTTCGTGGCGGGCGTTAATGAGAACCTTGCGCACAGGACAGTTGGAAATTGTTCCCGCCGAAATGGGCTGGATGCGTCAACACGTCGTTACTCAGCCGGAGCCCATCGCGATCAACGTCCGAGTGATTCTCATCGGTGATGTTGAAACCTATTACAAATTAGATCATTACGATCCTGACTTCCGCGAATTGTTCAAGGTTTTAGCCGATTTCGACAGCGAAATCGTGCGTGACGATGAGGGTGTTTTTCAATATGCAGGCATGGTGGCAGGATTGGTAAATGAAGAAAATCTGCCTCATTTTGATCGCGCCGCTGTCGCGGCTTTGGCTGAGCACGGCTCGCGGATCGCGGCTCGTTCGCAAAAGTTGACTGCGAGATTTGGTCGAATCGCCGACATCGGGCGGGAAGCTGCTTTTTTGGCGACACAGGAAAACAAAGACCCGAACCTCGTCCTGGCGGAACACGTCCATTCTGCGGTTCGTCGAACAAGAGCAAGAGCCAGTTTGCCATCGAAGAAGTTTCAAGAAATGGTTGAACGTGGGACGTTGATGGTGCAAACGCAAGGCGAAGTGGTGGGTCAAATCAACGGTTTAGCCGTGATGCATTCTGGTCCGCTGACCTACGGTTTTCCTGCACGCATTACGGCGACGATTGGACCCGGACGTGCCGGGCTGATCAACATCGAAGGCCAGTCGCAAATGTCAGGCTCGATTCACACCAAAGGTTTTCATATTCTTGGGGGGCTGTTGCGGCATCTGTTGAGCACTGAGCATCCGCTGGCCTTCAGCGCTTCTTTGGCGTTTGAGCAAAGTTATGGCGGCATCGACGGTGATTCTGCCTCCGGCGCCGAAATTGTCTGTATGCTCAGTGCCCTGACCGGAATTTCGATCAGTCAGGGGTTGGCAATGACAGGTGCGATCGATCAGCACGGGCATCTTCAAGCCATAGGAGGAACAAATGAGAAGATCGAAGGCTTCTTTGACGCATGCAACCAATTCGGCTTGACCAACAAACAGGGCGTGGTTATTCCAAAATCGAATGCGGACGATTTGATGCTTCGCGAGGATGTTTGTCGGGCATGCGCCGAAGGCCAGTTTCATATTTGGGCGGTCGATAATATTCTCGACGCGATTGAGGTCATGACCAATCATCCCGCTGGACGACTCGATGAAAACGGAGCGTACACGACAGATTCGTTGATGGCGAAAGCGATTGAAAAAGCCGAAGAGTATTGGAAGCTTACAATCCAGGGACCCAACAGGCTGATTCCGACAGTCGGAGATGGAGTTTCGTCCCAAACTCAACAGGTTCCATTGCAAACTCCAGAACGGGAATAGGGTGTTATCGGTCGAAACTCGCTTGATTCGAATGCATCAGGCAATCGCGGGAGTTCACTCGCGGATCAGATGTTTCGGAAAATCTTCGGTTCGCTCGCAGCAGATTTGTTCCATCACCTGCTGCAGTTGAGATTTCAAGATCGAAATCGTATGATTGCCGCCCTCGGTACCGAGGGCCGCAACTCCATACATGAACGATCGGCCCAAAAAAGTGAATTTTGCTCCACTGGCCAATACACGGGCAACATCCGGTCCCGAGCGAATTCCACTATCCATCATGACCGTGATCTTAGTGCCGTATTTGGCGGCTATTTTTATAAGTGGCTTAATCGTTGATTGCCCAGCATCTAACTGACGTCCACCATGGTTGGAAACGATAATGCCATCAATTCCAAGTCGAATCGCGCGTTCGGTGTCTTCTTCGCTGGCCACGCCCTTGAGTACTAATTTCCCTTTCCACATATCGCGAATCGGCTTGATCTTCTCATCATTGAGGCGACCGCTGAATGTTTCATCCATGAAACTCCCCAGCTCTTTTAGATTTAGCCCCTTGGGCATGTACGGTTTCAAGGAGGCAAAACTGGGTTTGCCTTGTTTCAGAGTTTGCAAAGTCCATCGCGGTCGTATTGTAATCTGAAGCATGTTCGCAAGTGTCATTTTCGGCGGCATCGCCAAGCCGTTACGAATATCTCGGGGCCGATAACCAAACGTTGGGACGTCACACAGAATTACCAGAACCGGGCAGCCGACCGATTCGGCGCGTTTAATAAGGCCATCACGTAAACGGTCTTCTGTGGGATGGTAAAGTTGAAACCATGCGCGGCCTTGAGTGATTTTCCCAATCGTTTCGATGTTGCTTGTTGAGACCGTGCTCAGTATGAACGGAATGTTATGTTCGAAAGCGGCCCTTGCAAGAATCTCGGGTGAACCTGGCCACATGAGTCCCTGCAAACCAATCGGTGCGATTCCAAAGGGAGCATTGTAAACGTGACCAAACAACTCCGTGTCCATTTCCGAACCAGAATGCTCACTAAGGTATTGAGGCTTGAGTTCGACTTCCCGAATCTCGGACGTGTTCCGCATCAAGTTGACATCTTCGTTACAACCTCCGTCGAGATATTCAAAAGCGAATCGCGGAATTCTCTTCTTTGCGCGAATTCGCAGGTCTTCAATGCTGGGATACTTTGGATTGTATTTGTAGTTCATCGACTCATTGTTCCGATGGATTTGGTCTCGCACTATTTTGAACGAAATTGCCTACTAGGCGTAGCGATCCGCACGTTTTTTGTCCGAAAAATTGCTTTGCTAAACAAATCAAGTCGTTGTTAACGAGGTTTTTTACGAATCAAGCTTAAGTCCAATGAAGGTCAACCGCCACGACGAAGCTAAAGTGACCAGCAGTGTTGATGAAATTATTGATCGCTGAATTTGTTTCGTTTCAAATTAGTGCCGGTCCGCCTCGTTTTTCGTATTTTTTAATTGCACTCTTCGGTTTCAAAGCAAAAATTGTCCTGCAATAATGAAGCCCCAAAAAGAAAATACTGGAATCGCACAAACTGCAATGCAGACAGCCCACTTAGCAATCGACCTTGGCGCCAGTTCGGGTCGCGCAATTCTTGGAATACTTGGCGGTACTCCGAAACTGCTTGAGCTTGAAGAGTTACATCGGTTTGAACACGCTGGTGTTCCCTTGCCGACGGGACCCGTCTGGAATTTGACTGACATTTGGCGAAACATACTCATCGGTCTCAAAAAGGCAAATCAATACTGCACGTCGGAAGACTTGCGATTAGCGAGTATTGGCGTTGATACCTGGGGTGTTGATTGGGCCTTGCTTGGACCGAGTGGCGAACTGCTCGCACTCCCTCATTGTTATCGAGATCCGCAAAATGAACCAGCAAGTCAAAAAGCGCTTGATTTGATCGGCGGTTTTGAGGAGCTGTATTCGAGAACCGGCATTCAACTCATGCCGATCAATACCTTGTTTCAGGTCTTTGCCCGATTCGAAGCTGAACCGGCACTTTTCGAAGCGGCCGAACAATTCCTGTTTTTGCCCGATCTCATTCACTTCTGGTTAAGCGGCAAAGTGAGGGTTGAACGAACGATCGCTTCCACCAGTGCAATGTTAAGCCTCGAAACGCAAACCTGGGACTTCTGGCTTTTGAGGAAACTTGGCCTTCCGACGAGCATCTTTGGTCCAATTGTCGACTCCGGAACAACGGTCGGAACGATCCTGAAAGAGATTGCAGAAGTGACGGATACGCCGAAAGATCTCCAAGTGATCGCGCCAGGAGGGCACGACACCGCGTCGGCCGTTGCCGCAGTTCCAGCTCAAATTGGTGAAGGCTGGGCTTACTTGTCGAGTGGAACGTGGTCGTTGCTGGGGGCAGAGATCGAACAACCCAACACCTCACCGGCAGCGGCAGCTGAGCCGTTTACAAATGAGTTGGGTGTTGCCGGGAGGGTACGGTTTTTGAAAAACATCACCGGTTTGTGGATGGTGCAGGAACTTCGTCGAGAGTTGAATGAAAAAGAAGAGAATGAATATGACTTTGCGCAGCTGATGGAAGCCGCCCGCATGGCAGAACCATTTCGAACGTTGGTGGATCCAAACCAGGACGAATTTCTGGCTCCCGGAGACATGGCCGAAAAAATAAGACTATTTGCTGAACGTTCGTCGCAACCCGTGCCTGAGACGGTCGGCGATCTCGTTCGTTGTAGCCTGGAAAGTCTTGCGCTGTGCTATCAACGTACACTCTCCCGGATGGAATCTGTTTTGGGTTGCTCTTTTTCCGTATTGCACATCGTTGGTGGCGGATGCAAGAATTCTCTGCTCAATCAATTGACATCAGATGCATTGAATCGGACCGTCATTTGCGGCCCAGGCGAAGCGACTGCCAGTGGCAATGTCCTGGTTCAAGCGATGGGTGCAGGCCAAATCGATTCCTTGCAGGAATTGAGAAGAGTTGTCGTCGATTCGTTTGAGCCGGTATTGTATGAACCGTCCGAAGATCGAGAAGAATGGGAGGCCGCAATCGCCCGGTTCGGAAACCTTTCCGCACCCGATCCCATTTGAGTCATGTTTTTAATACAATGAGCGGTCCGTCGTCCACAAAATATCTGGAGCATCCAACATGATTCGCTGCGCAATTCTATTGCTGGTCGTTGTCACACCGTTTTCATTGGCTCAGGATGAATGGGTTGAAATGTTTAACGGAAAAGACCTTTTGGGTTGGCACGTCAATGAAAATCAAGATTCAATTTACGTCGAAGACGGTTGCCTCGTAACTCATGGTAAACGAGCGCACGTTTTCTACGTTGGCAAAACCGGTCACGCCGAATTCAAGAATTTTCATCTTAAAGCGAAAGTAAAAACATTGCCGAAAGCAAATTCGGGAATTTACTTTCACACAAAATTCCAGCATGAAGGTTGGCCTGAAACAGGTTATGAAGCCCAAGTCAATAACACGCAAGGCGACCCGAAAAAAACCGGTGGTCTTTATAATGTCCAAGACAATTTTGAAGCGCCGGTGAAAGACAATGAATGGTTTGACTACGAAGTGATCGTCAAAGGCAAAAATATTGTCATCAAAATCAATGGTAAAACCATTTCCGATTATACTGAACCGGATGATTTGGATCGTCCCACTCGTCAACTCTCGAGTGGCACGATTGCTTTGCAAGCTCATGATCCAGGCAGCAAGGTTTATTACAAAGACTTGAAAATCAAAACCATTTCGGACGACTAGTGCGTGTCGCACGGACGTATAGCGGTCGTGGCGCTCTGATTGCCGGGCGAAACCGAGGAAAAGACGCCAAACTTAATCCAAATACGCTCTCAAGCTAGTTTGTTCTGGAGCTCGCAATCTTATCGGTGCAGTGTGGAGCGACTCACTGACCCTTTTTTGTGCGCATTGTGAGGCTACCGCTTCCGTGCACAACTGATGCCTGATTAGGAGCTGAGACCCAGGGATCGTCTCACAACCGCCTTCAAATCGAGCATCAAACTGAAAAGCGTGGGCACCAGGACCAACGTGAAGAAAGTCGAAACCAGGAGCCCACCAAGCACGACGCTGCCAAGACCGCGATAAAGTTCGCTGCCGGCACCTGGGAAAAACACAAGTGGCGAAAGACCGAATACCGTTGTCGTTGTGGTCATGAATATCGGTCGAATTCTTGTCCGAATGCTCTGAGTGATGGCCGTGCGTGAATCGACGCCTTCATTTTTCATCACCACCAGCGACTGGTGCACAATCAGAATCGCATTGTTTACCACCGTGCCTACTAGAATTACGAATCCAAGCATGGTTAGTACGTCCAGTGCTTGCGCCGGTTCGTCCTTGGCGATCAGGTAAAACCCAAGCAGTTTCAATCCAATAATTCCACCGACTGCTCCCATTGGCACGCTTAAGATAATCACGAACGGATAGATCCAGGATTCAAACAAAGCCGCCATCAGCAGGTAAGTAATCAGCACTGCCAATGCGAGATTCCATTTCAACTGGCTCCAGGTCTCTTTGAGTTTATCAGCGGTGCCGCTTAAGTTGACTTTATACTCCGCAGTCAATTCTCCCTGATCTTCCATGGGCTTTATGATTTGATTGTTGATGATGTCGATCGATTCTTCCAAGGTTAATTCTGGTGGAGGAGAAACCTGAATCGAGATGGCACGTTCGCGCTCGCGATGATTGATTTGTTCTGGGCCGCTGGAGAGCCTTACATCGGCCAACGCGTCAAGTCGAACGGGCTGCGACATGTTTCGAGTCGCAATGTATTCGGAATTCAGGTCTTGAGTATTTCCGTCGTATTGATCAGTTCCAAGAATTACAAGGTCAATCTTTTCGCCGCCGGTGAAATAGTCGGTCGCGTACGCGCCATCGATTAGGGCGTTGACGGCATAACCCAGCTCGCGATTTGTAATACCCAGTGCCGCAGCTTGTTCAGGTTTTAAACTAACGTGCAATTCAGGGCTGGAAAGATCAAGGCTCGGTTCGGGGCGAGCCTGTGTTTCTTCAGGAAAGTGTCGTTTGACCCCGCCTAAAATTTTGCCACCAAGCCCCACAAGTGTTTCCAATTCGGGTCCCGTAATCTCCACATCAATCGTACGGCCTCCCGAGAGACCTCGGCCGAAGAGACTGGTTTGTCGAGCGGTAACAAATGAACCTGGGAACGCATCTTTGAACTTTGTCTGAATCAATTTGATCAATTTTCGTGCCTTAAGTTCATCGTGTGCACGCAAGCCGACAAAAACGCTTTTTCCGCGCGCGACATAAAAATAATCGCCAATCGTCGGGTAATCCAAGTGCGACGTGTCTTCCGTCGTTGGGTCGATGTCCCAATACGGTCTTAAAGTTTCTTCAACCTGCTGGCCCATCGCCGAAAGCTGATGCACATTGTACCCAGGGGGAGGAAGGATCATGCTGATGATGAGGTTGCGATTTCCGCTCGGCAAATACTCAACTTTGGGACGCATGAAATACCCGACCGCGCCGGCAACGGCGAGGATCAGGGCAATCACCGCGATTCTTCGCATCCATCCTCGCTGAATCCAATCGTTGGTGCCAACCACCGTGTTAGTAAAAAACGTCCCGAATCCAGAAAGAGATTTTTCAACAAATCCTCTTTTGCGCTCGTTTGAATTGTCTCGATCATTATCGTTTAGCATTCTCGATGCGGCAGTAGGAATCACGATCACGCTTACGATCAATGAGAGGCCAACGGCCGCACTAATGGCCAACGCGATATCGGCAAATAGTTGGCCCGCTTCGCCTTGCAAAAACAAGATCGGAAGAAAAACGGCGAGCGTCGTCAAAGTCGAAGCGAGTACCGCCCCCCAGACTTCACCGACGGCTAATCGGGCGGCCTTCATCGGACGGTGTCCCATCTGGAAATAGCGAAACACGTTTTCCAGAACAACAACCGCGTTATCGACCAGCATTCCGACTGCGAACGCGAGACCCGCAAGGCTGATCACATTTAACGATCGCCCAAGTGTATTAAGGACCAGGAATGTTCCGATAATACTGACCGGGATCGCTAGCGCAACCACCAGCGTACCGCGGGCAAACCAGAAACCCGAAATCAGAACGAGCGCCAACGTGGCCGAAAAAAACCAGGGTGAAATCAGAACCGCAGCGACGGAAGACGCAGCCAGGAGCGGCACAAAAATCAGTGTTCTTCCACGTAGGTGCAGAAACAACATCAGGATGATGACGGTTAACGCGCCGCCGAGGATGATGTTCTGCTTCACCAGCCCGACGGCCGAATTGATGTAAACGGTTTCGTCATATACCTGGCTCAAAACCAGGTCGTTTCGCGCAAGCAAGCCAGCGTTCAGCTTTCTTGTTTCTTCCTTCAACCCGTCCATGATGGCAACAACATTCGCTCCCGATTCGCGCTGGACGCTTACGGCAATGTTCGAGACTCCAAACCGCCTAACGAATCCCGATGGTTTATCGTAACCCAATCGGACTTCCGCAACATCGCGAACGTAAACCGTTTCGCCGCTCGGGTTGGGAATCGTTTGGTTAGAAACTTGCTCGATCGAACGATACTGGCCCATCGTCCGGACGACATAACGCCGTTTGCCCTCGGAAAAGTCTCCACCGGAAATATCTTGATTGTCCTGGATCAGTGATTGCCGAAGGTTATCGAGCGTAAGCCCACGAGCGGCAAGCTGTTCGGCATTGACGATGACTTGCAATTGCCGTTCTTCGCCCCCACGAACACTGGCATCCGCGACGCCGGGAACGCGTTCGAATTGCGACTCGATGTTGTCTTCGGCAAACTTGCGAAATTGAGGCACGTTAAGATCGGGCAACAGCTCCTGCGCTTCTGGATATTCTTCAATCAAAGCCCGCAGCCGCATTGTAGAAAGCCCGATGCTTTTCGCGTTGATGATATTCTGAATGGTTTCAGCCATTTCAGGGTGCTGTTGGGCGTAGGCTTGCAATTGTTCTATTGAGGGCGGCTTTACGCTCAAAATGAACCACGCGATTGAACGGTCGGAACTGTTAGATGTCCGAATTACGGGCTTATCCGCGTCAGCTGGATACTCACGAACTTGTTGAAGCTGGCTGTTGACTTTGAGGATCGCCTGGTTCATATCCGTGCCGACACGAAACTCAAGTGTGACACTGCCGCTGGAATCCGCGCTTTCGGAAGACATCTTTGTAATGCCCTCGACGCTCTTGAGTTGTTCTTCCTGCTCGTTGACGATCTCTTTCTCGATTTCCTGCGGGCTGGCACCCGGCCAGCTTGTTGAAACGGAAATCTGTGGACGCTGCACGTTCGGCGTGAGTTGCATCGGCATTCGGAACATCGCAATAAGCCCGAACAAAGTCAGCAGGATTATTCCCACGCTGACTTTAACTGGGTTTTCTATGAACCAGCTTATCGGATGCATGTTCTTGATCTTTTATTGGTGAAAGTGCGTCGTTTTTGCAAACCGTGGTGCGGCAAATTTGTTCTCGAAAACATAAATGAATATTACGCGGATTCCCCCCCATGCATCTTGGTGAACTGACAAGCACTTATTGTACTCAAACGGCACGGTTTCGGAGCTTTAGATCGCTCCGGACGGGCGATGACAAAATATTCATCATTTAGAGAGGAGTCGGTCGAGATGGCCATGTAGGACGTTGAGGGCGCTGGAGTTTTCACCACCGCGCGGCACAATGATATCCGCATGCGTTTTGGTGGGTTCGATAAACTCAAAATACATCGGGCGAACCGTATTTTCGTATTGGGAAAGCACGGAATCCAGCGATCTCGCCCGCTCCTGGATGTCGCGGCGGCACCTTCGCACAAGACAAATGTCGAGGGCCACATCGACGAATATCTTGAGATCCAACAGCCCTCGCAACTCGAGATTATTCAGAATCAGGATGCCCTCGAGAATAATAATTCTGGCTGGTTCAAATAATTCTGTATCCGTTTTGCGGTTGTGAACGCTGTAGTCATATTGTGGGACCTGAACTGATTGGCCATTTTTCAATGATGACAGCTGCTTAACAAGCAGTTCGTGTTCAATCGCATCGGGATGGTCATAGTTGATTTTTTCCCGGTCTTCAAGACGCAAGCCGTCCCGCTGCCGGTAATAACGGTCTTCGTTGAGGATCGTGACATCTCGATGAGTTCGAGTTTTTCGGAGGCGGTCGTAAAGCTGTTGAGCCAAAAGACTTTTGCCGGCACCTGAGGCGCCGGCGATTCCGATAATCGTGGGTGGAATATTCAACAGAGCGTTTCTTCGATTTGTTTCTGAGCGAATGCTGACGTAGCAGTTTCTATTCTAGCGTGAGCGACCTTGCTCGCTACGTGCATCAAGCTGACGATCGAACGCCTGGATACCAAAAGTCGGACGAGAGTTGCCGAGCTTCACCTGGATACATCGTAGGAGCCAAACGCGACTTCGGATGTTGTTGTTTCGCGAGACTAGAGCATTTTCATAGTTGATTTGCACTTGTGTCATCCTGAACCGAGGTGCGAGGTGAAGGATCTACGCGTCGCAACGACTTTCATTCCGCCGCCGCGGACAAGCTCCTTCAGAATGACAGAAAGTGATCACTGATTTTGAAAATGCTCTAGTGGGTCCGAATTCTGTAGCCAAAAAAAATCGCTCTGTCCAATCGTGTCGTAAACACTTGGCCAGAGCGATCGTTGTAAAACAAAGCTGGTTATTTGGCTTCTGTTCCTTCTTCGGCGGGAGTCGATGCGGCTGCATCGCCAGTACCGGTATCTGCCGGCGCTGTATCTTTTTCTCCGCAGCCAGCGAATACGGCAGCTCCGAATAGAGTCAAAACACAAAATAATACTTTGATTGAACGAACCATTTTTTTTCTCCTAACGTTGATGGAAAGTAGCCAAAATCTTACCCGAGTGTGTCACCAAGGCCAACTACCGTGAATATGCAGAACATTGATCAAACCAGATGCTGTTTATGGGACAAGACAGGCCCCCAATTCCGGTTAATGTATAGCACTTCAACCTTTTTTCGTTTTTTTGCTCAAATCCTTGCGAATTTTTTTTGCCAGAAGCGTGTTTATGAACCCCCCAGCCAACCAAATTCTGGAGTTAGATCTTGTTGCGCAACAAGATTCCATTCGAATCGCTCCTGCGGATCCTCAAGCAAAATACACGAAACGCAATCATCGAAGATTCGTGCGACCGATTCTCTAGATTGGCTTTCAAGAGTCGAATGAAGCACTGAAGGCCAGCAAAATCCAAACATCGCTCTGGAGGGTTTTCCAGTTTGGATGTTGGTTTGAAGAAGCCTTCTGAGATGAGACAAGATCTGATCGACGTCCTTGCCAAAAAAGACAATCAATCCGTCTTGATGCCAGATTTCCTCGAGCGAAATGTCGAATTGGTCCTTCGTCAACAGGACGGGACCATTGTCCTGAAGCTCTTTGGGCAGGAAATCGAATAATGGAGTTCCAACAACTGGCGGCTTATTCGCCGGATCGGCAGTTGTTTCGATTGGCGAATCATTGTTCTCCTCCAGATCAAAATTCGAGCCAGTCGACAAATTCTCGCTTGTTTCTCGATCTAAACCGGACTCGGCCTCCTGAGTAGGTAGAGCATCCGTTGGTTGGTTTGATTCGGGCGAGCTGATACGCGTCATGTCGACGCAAAAAACGGGATTAAGTTTTTTACCAACTTCCGAGATAATCTGGGCAATCATCTCGATCTTGGCACCGGTATGAAAATAAAGTCCGTTGTCTTGAATTTTTGCCGCAGATTCGGCTGGGGCCATCTCAGTCACTGGGGCAACATCGGACTCCGGAAATGGAGGTGGCGTGCTGGGAGCGGGACTTAACGGTGCAGCATGTTCAGGGTAGCTGACACCGGGACTGGCAATACTATCGAACGGGCTATGACTTGGTGCACTTTCCCTAAATCCCGATTCTGCGGGACCGTAAGAAACGGGTGTCGTTTCCGCTTTCGGCCGTTTTCGGCTCTGATCCACCGTAGACGGGCTTTCGATTTTGGCGGGTGGGAAGAGCGAGGCTAAAGGAGATAAATTCTGAGAAGGTGGCGGGGCTGGTTCTTGTTCTTCCGCAACCTCTTCATCCGCATCATCAGGCATTCGTTCAATAGCGGATGGCGTCGACTTGAGATGTGACTCGTCAACGTATTCTTCATCTGCAACTTGATCGCGAAAAACCCCACTTTCCAGGCCTTGTTGACCGGGTGGCACGATGGAATTTGAATCGTAACCAGAAGTTTTTTCGGGTTGTGAAGAAGGGAGACGTTCAGGTCGTTGGGGGGGCGGAGCCTTCCGAGGTGGCTGGCCTACATCTTCAAGACCTGGAGCATTTGCAGCGGCGCCCGTCAAATTGAATATCGAGGAATCACCTCCAGTCGTGGGGCCACGGTTGCCCGGCGAGATGAGCGAGGCACTGAAGTTGGAGTTACCGCCCGCAGATTGAGTTGACGCTGGTGGCAGCTGGGCCGCTTCTGACGCGTTTGGCTCATAGACCACCGAAAACCGGGACTCAGGTCCCACGAAAAAACACGACTTGTCCGCAATTTCGTATCTTTCGTGGGGTGTGATCGGTTGATTGAGGTTTTGTTGGACAAATGTATGATTTGTGCTGTCAAGGTCGCGAATGAATAGACTTTTTCCATCAAATTCGATTTCGCAATGCTCGCGTGAAATAAGTTCGTCGAGCATTCGAATCGGTACGTTTTCACCTCGGCCAATGATCCTTTTTTCATTTGCCTCCAGCACGAAGTTACGGCCGCTGTCGGGACCTTTTGTAATCTCAATCCGAACCTTCATGGCAATGATTTTCTGATAATAAACTTCGGTTGTTATTGATTGATCATTTTCGTTAGTCGAAAATGTGCAAATTCGATTTGCGGAGAATCGTTGCGCGGCTAAGGTGTTGAGGACAGCTCTCGTTTGAAAGATTTGATTTTACCATGCAAAACCGTCAACTTCATTGGGGAGAGGGTCTTTTTTTGAGGCCTCAGCACTTTCAGACGGCTGATCGTTATTGGCAGGAATTGATCGGCGTATCGTCAAGTGTGGACACCGCTTACAACTGGGGCATGTTTAGAGCTGAGATTAACGAAGAGGCTCTAGACAACCAAATCGTTGAAGTTGTGCGATTTCAAGCCCGTTCCAAACAGGGAACGTTGATTTCCTTTGACTCGTCGACCGTCGATAAAGTCGACCTAAACCAGAAGAGCGAGTCGGATCCCCGGTTTGATGAATTCTTGAGAGAACAAAATGGCGTTAAAGTCTATCTAGGTGTTCCACATTTAAAAATGTCCCGCCGCAATGTGTCTGTCGAAGGCAACGATAATCAGTCGAGATTCGTGGCAACGGTCAAACAATTTGAAGACGAGTCGACAGGCGGCAATCCGCAAGAGCTGGAAGTGAAGGACTTGAACGTCCAAATTCTATTTGAATCGGATGATTTATCAGGGTTTGAAACGGTTCCAATATTTCGGTTGGTCAGGTCCAAAGAACTGGACGCCAAATTGGTGCGGGATTCAAACTATTTTCCGCCATGCATGTCGACTCGAGCCTTCGGACCGCTGCAACGCAACATAATGGAAGCGTCTTACGATGTGCTTAAGAGTCGTGGTGACATCTTGCGTCGGCAAGTGGTGGATGCGGGTGTGTCGTTTTCGACCCAAAGAGCCGGAGCCGTCGACAGCCTGATGCTTCTGCAGGCGATCAATGAGGCGTTGGGTACACTGAATTGCCATTCGTTCGCCGAGGGAGTCCATCCCTTCGTGGCCTACACTTCACTTTGTCAGATTATTGGACGCCTTTCCGTGTTTGGCAGTGAAAAAGACAATGGCGATATGCCGCGGTACGATCACGAAAATCTTTACGAGATTTTCTGGTGGGCATTGACCAGGATTAGATCGCTTATCGACGTTGGAGATGCAGGCTACTTCCAACGATTCTTTAAAGGCTCCGGTCCCGAGATTCTCAGAAAACCGAAGATGCAAGTCAATTTGGAACCAGAATGGTTTGGTCGTAATTGGCAGTTAGTCCTGGGACTACATTCGCTTGACATTCCGACGTCGGATTGTCTAACTCTGTTGTCCAACCAATGGGTCTGGAAGATCGGTGATCCAGGCAAAGTCGACTGGTATTATGAACGCCAGGCCCGAGGGCTGCGTCTGGGCTCTCTGCGACAGACGCCATCGGTATTGCCGGTTTCCAAGAAATGGCAGTTTTTCTCGTTTCGCGAGGGTGAATCATGGGACGAGGTCAAATCGACTTGCTCGATCGCGTTTCGATTTAATGCGGATCAAGTTGCCAACGTGAACGAACTCGAAAATCATCAGACGATTGTGATGAAGAATGGCGATCGAAAAGTCGCCATGGAGTTTGCCGTGTTTGCGGTGAAAGATCAAGGGTAGAACATGCAACGAGACTTTGCACTGGCGGTGACTCCCATTTTTAATACCGCACTCAGGTGGCTTGAGAAAATAACAGACAAGGGACGGCCGACGCTTCGGATTGAAGAGATCAAGGACGGGCATGCGGCAATCAAAAACAAGATCAATGCGGCCCGAAAAAAGCTCGAGCCTTCCAACCGGCGTGTCTGGGAACTGATTCAATACGCGATCGTCGCCTGGATCGATGAGCAGTGTTGTTCTTTGAGCTGGGAGGGACGCAACTGGTGGCAAAACAACTCGCTGGAGGTCAGCTATTTCGGATCAAAGAACGCACACGATGTTTTTTATGAAAAAGCAGAAGAGGCTCGGCAAAATCGAAACGCGATCGAAATCTATTTTTTGTGCGTGATTCTTGGGTTCCGTGGAATCTACATGGACTTGCGCCACAAAGATCCGAATTACCGCGAACGAGCCCAGGATTTTGTGCGTCGCCGTGGATTGCCGGGCGACTTGCGCGAGTGGCTCAAACGAGCGGCAGGCATGATTCCTTTGGGGCAATCTTCCAGTCAGTTGGAAGTGGCCGATCGAGAAGGATCTGGAGCGCTTCCGTTGGCCGCGAAAACCAGTTTTGTATCCTCATTGTTGTTTGCGTCGATCGCAGTGGCGGCACTTGCGACCTACCTTTATTTTGTCCTTAGAGGGGGTTGATTTGCGTTATATCAACCAATTCATCGGCCGAGCTCTTAGCATCGTCTTCACTCCGTTCGCTCGGATCTGGAGTTTCATGCGCCGCGTGATACCCGGCTTGAAAATGCTGCCGACGCTCAAACCACCAGTTCTCGCGGCAAGCCTGAGTTTTACTTTTGTACTTACGGTTGTGATTGTCCATTTTCTGGTTGTCATGGTATTTGATTGGGGTTCGAATGAATCGAGGACCCAATATTGGCAGACGTTACCATTTCTTATTTTGTTAATGTTTGCTATCCCTGGCTTTGTGTATCTGTTTATTAGGCTACTGCTTGCTCCTCCCAAATCGCCTTTCCCCGATATTGATCTTGCCTTTGAAGCGGGATTGAGTGCTCTGCAGAAGAACGGTATTTCGATCAAAGAAACGCCACTCTACTTGGTTTTGGGCATACCAGATTCCAGGAAAATAAAGCAGATGATGGCCGCCTCTAACCGCGCTTTTGATGTTTCGCACGTCACGGCGGATGGGCAAGCGCTCTATTGGTATGGTTCTCCCGACGCAACCTATCTTTATCTCAGCGGAGTCGGAAATATTTGTCAGTTGACAAAAGACCTTGGTAGATACGTCAGCCAAACTTCAACAGCCAACGAAGAATATGCTGGTGGCGGAGACTTCAAGGGCACCATTGATGTGCGGGCGCTTGGCGACAAGCGCAAGAATCTTGACAGCCCCGTTGCCGATGAAGATGCAGGCATGGCTCCCTCGTCCCAGATTAAACAAACGATCAAAGCGGGAGACCTGCGTCAAAAGGCAGAACACAAACCGCTCCGCCGGGAAACCGCCGTTCAGCAAAACAAAACCCAACTTTCCAGTCGAGAGAAGTTAGCCGAACAAAAACGACGCATCGCCCACCTTTGCACGTTACTACAACGCCACCGGCGGCCTGTCTGTTCGCTAAATGGAATCCTGGTTGCCATTGTCAATCGATTGATTGAAGAATTTCCGGGACAACTTGCTCGGCAGGCAAAAAGTGATTTGTCGACGATTTGCGAAAAAACCGGGGTGATTTCGACCGTTACCACGATTATCACCGGCTTTGAAAATGACGAAGGATGCCGCGAGTTTGTGGCAAGACTCAAGGAGATTTACGGCGAAGAGTTTTCGACTCGACGATTCGGAAAAAGCTATCGGTCCTGGGAGTGCCCTTCCCCCGCACACTTGAAAGAGATCTCCAACGAATCGATTGAGAATTTTGATCAGTACATTTACTCGATTTTCACCCAACACGAAGCGCTTAGCGCTCGGAACGTCAACGGCAATCGGGATATGGTCAAGTTTCTTTGCTGGATATACGCGCGATTCTACGAGGGACTGGAGACGACATTGATGAATGGATTCAGTTCCGATGGCGGCGGCGACGACGATTTTCCACGGTTTGCCGGCTGTTATTTCATGGGGGTTGGGGATTCACCGGAGCAACAGTTTTTTAGCGAAGGCGTTTTCGACCGCGTTGACGAAAACCAAGGCGAATTGGAATGGAGCAGCAAAATACTTCAACGTGAAGAAACCTGGTCGCTGATGTCGCAGTTGACTTTTCTCGTAGGTCTAATCGCCATTGGGCTTTTGGTATTCAGGGTCGTGACCCATAAAGGGCCCGAATCAGAATCCAGAATCCGGCAAACCCCGAATGAAGTTTTGAAAGTTGCAGGCACTGCCGCTCAACCAGTTTCGCATTCCGGCGAGGATGTCTGCGGATCGTCTCACCGTCAACCAGAGAGCGAATTTCGAAAAATTCCTTACAAATTGAAACTCGCCAGTCGCTCGAAAAACTGGGCAGTTTTCTCGGCGAATGTCTTGTACGGAATTGAGATTCGAGCCCGCCCTCCGGATCCAACAAACGCGTGTTTTGGAACTGTTTCGGCAATCACGGTAACCCGATACGGCGTTTCAAGGCTCTGGAGGCGACCGGAGGCATCCTCATAAGTCTCTACGCCGATCTCGCCAACCGTCTGATCTTTGTTCAAGTCAACATCGACCTCATAGATATCTCCGACGATTCCTGCGAAAAGAGTGCCTGGCTGTTGGGCAAATAGCATTTCAACGGGCTGATCTTTCTTCACAAAGTCGATTTCGCGTTCCCCGACAAAGAGCGTAATCGTTTTTTGGCCCTCTGAATGAATCGAAAGCAGCTGTTCGCCTCTTTCAACGAAACAGTTTTGGTTAATTTCGTCGGTCAATTGGCCTTGCCATTTGCGGAGTTGTTCGTCATTCGAAAACTTGGCTTTGCGAATTGGCGCCGGCAAGGCAACTCCGTTGAGCGGTGCTTTGACCGTGAGCTTGGAATGTTCTTCCTGCAAAACGGCGAGTTCATCTTCATTCGCTTCAATATTCTTTTGGATCACCACGAGTTGTGCGGCGGCAAGTGGATCCTCGTTAGCCCGCAATTTTAGCTGAGCAAATGAATTGCGACCTCGATCTAATTTGTTTTGCAGGATTTGAATTTTTTGATCAATTTCCAGGCTTTCAATCTGCGCGATCGTCTGGCCCGACTTGACGGTGTCGAATTCGCCACAGACGTAGGTCAGTTTGCCTTTGGACGGCACATAAATGGGTGTCGGATTTTTTGCTTCGACGATCAAATTGCACCGAACATAACTGGGCAACGGCATCAAGAAAAACGCCGCCAGGAATAAAGCGATACAGGCGACCGGAAACGCTGATCGGACAACACTGAATCGTCCCCAGTTTCCTGAGCCGCCACGCAACAAAGACTTGGACATCATTGGCCTCAACAAAAGACTCGCCAGCAACAACATCGTCACGACTTGACCGATCACGCGCAGACCGATGCTCTTCAAGAATAAATAGACCATGCACATGATCGATATCAAAACAAACCAGCGATAGAGAAAAGAGAGTACGGCATAGGTCAAGATCCAGGGTGAAACTTCCTTTTGTCGCTTGGGGATTCGAAACATCGAAACCACCGCGAAATTCAACGTTTCACGGGCAACCGAACTTAGATTCGGTTGTTCAGTCGCGTCAGAAAGCAGGTAATATCCATCGTATCGCAGCAGCGGGTTACCGTTGACCAGAATCGTGTTGACGGAACAAAGAAAAACAACGTTGAACATCATTGCATTTAATAGTCCGGGTTCTGTCATTAACCAAACCACGGACGCGATCGCCGCCAGAATAATCTCGACATAGATCCCGCCGAACGAAACCAGGAGTCGTTTCCATCGCTCCGGAAATGTCCAGGCATCGGATACGTTACAATACAAGGTTGGTATAAATGCGAGCAGAATTAAGCCGATTTCAAAACATTCGCCACCACATCTCTGGCAAGCCATCGCATGTCCCAGCTCGTGGAAAATCTTGACGATCGAAATCGTGACAACCATCCCCAGAATCCCCTGCGCCGACAACAGTTGAGAAATAGCGGGGACTCGATAAGCCAACTCTTCAAAGTGCCCAAACATGTAGATCAACAGCAGCAGCGCGCAGCACATCGTCGCGCCAACTACCAGCGGGTGAAACATCATCCACCCTATCCAGGCCAGGCTGTCCAGCATAAACCGGGGGTTGATGCCGCGAAAACGAATCACCAATGGTGAAAGGAACAAGCTTCGCAGTTTGCGTTTCTTCATCGTCGCCTGGCTTCGATACAGAGAGTCACCATAGCCAAACTCATCAACCGAAACGAGATTGTCACCGACCAGGCGATTGACGAACTGACGAATCTGTTCGCTCGTTAAAGACTTGGTGCTGAACTGTTGCCGCCAAGCGTCTCGAATGTCGTCTGCGGTTCGAGTACCGTCGAACAGCAGCAGCAATTGATATTCGTGGCTGGAAAACAGGAAATGGTTAAACGAGATCGGATCCTTAACGACCCACACATCGCCCTGCTGCATTGCCCGTTTTAAGAATTCCAAGTCTTGCCGCAGTCTGACGTTCATTCGGATTTGGGCTCGCGTTTTTACAGTTTGGCGTTCTGCTTAGCGGTGTTGGCGAAGATCACGATTTCTCCTCGCAAACCGGGCAAGAGATCATTGTGCTCATTTTGGATCTCAGCCCAAACCAATATTTCTGAATTGACCGGATTGGCTTGGGGGCTCACAAACACGACCGATCCCTTGAACGTTCGGCCTTTTAGCCAGTCTTGAGAAAACTTGACTTCAACTGGCGAGCCAATTTTGATTTTGCCGGCTTGAGCTGCCGAAACGAAGCCTTCCACTCGTAGGCGGTCAACACGAACGACTCGGACAACCGTTTCACTGGGTTCCACCCATTCTCCTTCATGGCGTTCGACCGCCGCGATCATTCCATCCATGGGTGAATTGATTTCCGTCTTTTCCAACAACACTTGGGAAAGTTCCAATTCGGTTTTGGTCAGATTCGTTTTCATTTGTGCGATTGCAAAATCTCTTTTGGCTTGTTCCAGTTGCAGGATCGTACGATCCTTCTCCAGGATTTGCCGTTCAAGTCGAGCCGCAGGCACCGAGTTAGCTACCTTCGCGTTGGCTCGGTTGGATCGGTCAACTTCCGACTCCGCAACTTCTCGTGACTTTTCAGAATACCGAATGTCGACATCGTTTTCAGCAGTCAAGTTGGCGATTTGATTTTCGTACTTGGCACGAATCAGTCGGAGACGAAGTTCCGAATCCTTGATCTTGGCAATTGATTCACCCTTTTGGACAAACTGCCCTTCCCTCACGTGAACGTTTGTCAATACTCCTGCGTATTCTGCCGGAACATCTACAGAATCGGCAATCTTGACGACAGCCGAAGGGACCCGAATGACATTGGCATATTTTTGACCTACTTCGGTGGCGGGAACAGGATCGTCTGCTGCTGTTTCAAAACATACTCCCAGCGTTACAACAAACAACGGAACCAGGAATGACAACTTGCCGAAATGGCGTTTCGCGAATTTCATCGAGCACATTCGTCTCACCCTGTAAATCTGGGTAGGTATTCAAGATTGCTTTTTTATCGACCAATTTGCCGCAATTATAACAGGTTTCGTACGTGAATCCTCGCAAATACTTCAAACGCAGCTACGACAAAACGCCAAGGACCAAGACTGCAGGTGCGGTATAATCCGTATATGTCAGCACTGCCCTGTCGCAATGGAACGATTACTAGCGTTATTTGGGCCGTCAATACCAACTATTGCTTTGTCAAATTGGTTCGTCCTGATTAACTTTAGATAAGGAATGATTAGTCGTTCGTTCCAGGTTTGGATCCAACCTACGGTCGTAAAATGTCTATGTTCAGCTTCTTCAAGAAAGCCAATCCGGCTTGTGAGTCAGGGATCCTCAATTCCCCGGCTCCTCTCGAATCCGACTTATTACTTGAGGCAGATATTGGATACTGCCGTCTGGAAGAGCGGCAGGTGCTGAGTGCAACATTCAGTTTCATGGGCGGAGTTTTGACACTCGATCAATTTGACGATGGGCAGGATCTGACGATTGATCAAGGCATGTTCGACGTCGGGGGCAGTCCCGAACTTGAGGAAGTTTATACGTTTCAGGTGACAGGAGACACAGCTTGGGTCAACAACAGTGCGCTCAATCCGAATGATTTCGATATCGATACATCGGGCACGGAATCTACGCTGAGAATTGCGACCAGTATTTTTGGCGATGTGACCACGTCAAATATTGTGATCGATGGCCAATTTGGCGCGATGCCCAATGATAATATTAGCATCATGCAAGCCAATATCGATGATCCCGACGACGCTCAATTCTTGTTCGGCACACTTCAGTTAACCAACATTACGAATACTGATGCTTCGATTGATCTAGACTTGATTGGCGATGTTACTCTGGACAACATCTCGGTGGTTGAGGACGTTAGCGCTGCGGGTGAAGACATCAACATCGAAACCGTCGGCGACATGGATGTCGTTGGCAGTGTGCGCAACGAGATTGACGATCCAGACTCCGATATCTTTCTTACAGCAACCGGAATCGATAGCGATCTAACTATCAATAGCACCTTGCAAACCGCCGAAGGAGACATTGTCCTTGTGGCAGACGACTCGCTTCGAATCCAGGCGTCCGGATTTGTTAATGCTCAGGATGCCGGTGACGTCGCTGTTACGTCAAACGCTGATAATCTGGACGGCGATGACACGGACGGAATCATTATGAACGATCTTGGTATCATCGATGCGGGATCGGGAGCGATTACGCTGGAGTCGACTGGCATGTTCGGCGGCGATATCCAACTCGGATCAATCATTACGACGAATACGACAAACTCAGCGGTTGACATCAACACGAGCGGACTCATACAGGATGGAGGTGACACCAATTTCGATATTGTTGCAAATGGCGTGGGAGCCGTCGTCACGATTGACGCAGTAACAGGAATTGGCCCAGGGGACGCCATAGAAACGCAAGCCAATCAACTGGATTTGACGGTAACCGGTACTGGCTCAATAGAGATCAACGAAGATGGCGCTGTAATCCTGGATGCCGTCGACACGGCAGATGGCTCGATCATCGTCACGGCGACCGCTGCAATTGCCGCCGTAGATGTCCAGGCTGCGGGTGCGACGGCGGACGTCTCCTTGATGACATCGACCGGAGGGATTGATATCACCACAGTCATCGCTCAGCGGAATGTCGTCGTCGACGCGGATGCTGGAAACATAACCAGCGGAACGATAATTGCGACCACTGGAAGCGTCGATATCGACGCAGATACAGGCGATGTGACCGTCGGCTTGATCACAGCAGGCACTACAGTCAACATCGCTACACCGTTAGGTAGTATCAACGATGCCCAAGACGATGCTGTGGAAGACATCGCTGCGGGCGGCTTGATCACGTTAGCGGCCCAAGATGAAATTGCTGGCGGAGTCGACGGCAAAATCGAGTTCGCCGACGGGAGCATCGTTGTTATTTCCTCGGCCCTGGCGGGCAATATTGGGATTCGAGGAATCGGTGCGATAACACTACAAACCGTCACAACAACCGACGGCTCCATTGATGTGATGGCGGCGGGCAATCTTGCCGCTCAGAACGTCCAAGCATCCGGAGCGACTGCGGACGTCTCTTTAATGACAACAACTGGTGGCATTGATGTGACGATGACAGGCGTTGTTGCTGAACGTGATGTGGTTGTTGACGCTGATGTGGGGGACGTTACCAGCGGAATTATCACGGCCACGACCGGGTCCGTGACCATCACGGCCGATAGCGGAGACGTTATTCTTGGCCTTGTGACTGCTGATTCGATAGCCGCGCCCGCTGTCGCGGTTTCCGTTACGGCATCCGGTAGCATACTTGACGGTGACATGACCGGTGCTTTGGATATTTCGGCGTCATTGGGACGAGTGGTTTTGAACGCTGGCGTCAATATCGGAAATATACCTGATACTTTCTTCAAGGTCGCATTTGGGGATCTTGATCCGATTGAAACCAACGCGTTGGAACTCGATCTCACCGCAGGCAACGCAATTGTCATCGAAGACGACGGCAATATTATCAACTTGAACGCGCCAACGTTGTTTTTTATCAGTTCCACCGATTTGACGTTTACTGACACAAATCCAGCCGTCACAAATCTGGCGCTGTTGGCAACCGGCACCGTTAACCTACCGGCGACACTTACCGTAACAGGCAACTTGCGAATTGAAGGCGGTGCTGACGTTGCCGCGGTCGATGGATCCATTGACTTGATCGCAGATGCATTGCTTTTTGAGTCCGGGATGGCTGAACAAATTAACACGACCGTCAATCAATTGGATGTGTTTACGGATGGTACGTTGCTAGTCGATAATACAGGTAACTTGACCCTCATCGACCTAGATTGTGATTTGTTTGCCGTTAGGACGATCAATGACGATGCCAAGCTGATCACCGGCGGAGATCTGGAAGTCAATGGCGCGATCGATGTGGGCACAGGCGATCTGTTCTTCATGGCACCAGGCAACGTGACGCAAACGGCCTCGATCAGGGCCGACGGGTTCGGCATGATGGTCATCGGCACGACGACGTTGCAAGATCCGGCCAACGATGTCAACACGATTGCGGCCAACAACGGCGGGACCACCCTGTACACCGACGCCGATGATTTAATCGTCGGGACGGTCACCGTCGACGGGATGCTGGCCACCGGCATTACGACGACGGATGCCGATGCCAAGCTGATCACGGAGGGCAATCTGGCGGTCAATGAGGCGATTGTTGTGGGAACCGG
>JAHEJI010000225.1 GCA_024638965.1 Planctomycetaceae bacterium | reverse complement strand
GGAGATGAGATTGAGGGCATTAGCGCTCGTTCACATTATCCACCTATCGCAACCAATGTGCCAAATCAACCCTTATGGCGAATTATTGTGAAACGGTGGTTTTTTGTCTTCGCCAGATGAGCGAACTCATCAGAAACGTCTCAAACTGAGAGCAAATTTTCTTTTCGAGATTATTGGTCCCGCTCAGCAACACCTCGGGCAAGACCTCGCGCGACGACTTCCAGAGTGCCTTCTTGCACGTCGTTTCCGACTAGCAGCCTCGGCCGATCGAAAAGCAACCCATATGCGACTACTTTTCCGGAGTTACCATCTCCGACATAACAGATGCTCGCCCCCGGACGAAGGTTCTGCTCTCGTCCTTGACCTGTCGTATCGATTCTGGCAGTGACAATCACAAAGTCCGCGTCACCTGCTTTTGTAACACCCATGTCAGCATTGACGTTCGTTTGGAAGATCCCACCGATCTGGCCGGTTTTTGGATTCAATAGCCAGCATTGAAGATTGCCAGTTAAATGGTCTAGCACAAACAAACCATCGATATCTCGAGCAATTATCCCGGTAGCAAACGAGAGCCCCTCGCCTCCTGCGGCTGATTCAGCTTTCAAAATGAGCGGTGTCTGATTCTGACTGTCCGAATTGTAAAGTTGGTAGGCGGTGACAAATCCAATCGCAGTAAACCCGCTGGCCAAAACCATGGCTCCAATTACTCCGACTGCAATCAAAAGCACTGACTTGCTTGTCCTGGAAATCTTTTTCTCGCCCAACATGATGCCTCCACTGTTTAAACAACTAATTTCTTCATTGAACGCGAAAACAATCGTTCCCGACACGAAGATTCTATCCTAAAAAGACGTGTAATAAATGACAAACCCGCGATTAACGAGCTGGTCCGCTAAGGGTTTGGGTTTTCACGCCGTTTGGGGGAGCCTAAATTAGTCGAATTCGCGTCCTTCCGCCGGTCAGTCAGTCCAGTAAAATAGGGCCAAAACTAATCAAGTTTGTTAGGAATTCGCATGAGACTCTTTCGAAATTCGATTTGTCACGTATGGTTGATTTCCGTCGTCGTTGCCGGATTGGCTGGACCCATATTGGCTCAGGATGAGAATTCAGCGACGGCCGCATCTGATGAAAAAATCAGTGCATTAATTGTCGACGGCCAGAACAACCACGGAATCTGGCCCAAGACCACAAAAATGATGAAGCACTACTTGGAAGAATCGGGGCGATTCCAAGTCGCTGTCGCTACCACAAATCCCAAAGGCACGGATCCGGACTTCAAACCGGACTTTTCGAAATACTCGGTGGTTATCTCGAATTTTGGGTACGGCGCAGCCCCTTGGCCAGATGAGACAAAACGCGCGTTTGTCGAATATATGAAAGACGGCGGTGGACTCGTCATTGTTCATGCCGCGGACAACTCGTTTCCCGAATGGCCGGAATTTAACGAGATGATCGGACTCGGCGGTTGGGGCGGCCGAAATGAGAAGAGCGGTCCCTACGTTTACTACGACAAAGACGGACAAGAAATTCGCGACGAATCAGCGGGACCTGGTGGAAACCATGGACCGCAACACGAATTCTCCGTCGTCATCCGAGACACAGATCACCCGGTCACAAAAGGACTTCCATCCGAGTTTTTACACTCGAAAGACGAACTCTACCAACAGCTGCGGGGCCCCGCTCTCAACATGAAAATCCTCGCCACATCCTTTGCAGATCCAAAATTCCGTGGAACCGGTCGTCATGAGCCAATGGCCATGTCGATCGATTATGGAAAGGGTCGAGTTTTCCATACGCCGATGGGGCACGCCGACTATTCCTGTGAGTGCGTCGGTTTCATTACCCTATTCCAGCGCGGCACCGAGTGGGCTGCAACCGGAAACGTCACGATTCCCATTCCTGAAGATTTCCCAACGGCCGATCAGTCGCGGTCTCGCCCATACACAGAAATGACAAATCTCGCAGCTGACGAGTTGAATAACCGGATCAAAGAAATGATCGGAATGCTCGAAGGCGAAATTACAGCGGACACGCTCGCGAACCTTGCGGGCCAAGACCAGTTCGAGAGTCTTAAAGAGTCGGATGAAGAAAAACTCGAACGCATGATCGAAGCATTCCGAACAATAAAAGCGCCCGCGTTGATTGAAGTTCTCAAGTCGTTGGATGTATCCAAAGCCGAATTCAAAGAAAACATGGCCACGTTTGACATTCAGCCAAGAACGGTCCGTTTCCAAAAAGTCGACGGGGTCTGGTATTTGCAAAACTGAACGATCAGCAGTGACGCGCTCAAAACATCCGTCAGGCAATGGTCGTTGTTCGAATTGCACCAATTGTCGCCGCCGACGAAGGTCATTCGATCCTGAACAAAACGTTCTCAACCGCTATTTGATAAACCTTGTTGCGATTAAGAGGATCTTCAAGCTGCGTCTTGAGCGACAACCGGTAGCGATGGTAACGAAAATCAAAGTTGAAGTGTTGATTCAGATTACAAGTCCAAGTTTTTGAACCCCCTGGCACAAGCTGAGTGACGCCCATTTGACCCCGTTCACCGCTGAACACTTTTTTGCCAAGTTTAGAATATTGTACGATTCTGCCTTTTTGATCCTGGATTAAGATTCGACAGTCAATCGCGTGGCCCGCTCCATAGATTCCAGCAAACTCCTCGTTGCTGGTAACCGTGACTTTCATGTTGACTGGATTTCCAGACCGGGATGACTCCGGAACGCTTACTTCCAGGACGACGCCTTTGGAGGGGTCGCTCTTTGCCGTGACGAGTTTTTCCGTATTTTTGTCCACATTCACTGAATCATCATCGCAAGCCGGCAACAAGCAGAGCAAGCTCAAGATGGCGAACTGGATAATCGTACGATTTTGGTTCATGAGATAGCCGCTGAGATTACCAGATTGTAAATTTTTGCCTGTTCTCATTATTCTCAACAACGAAACAAATTCTGATTATCCCTCAAACGAAACCAGATCGCTTGCGACGAAAGCTCCGCCTTGTCAAGAAATGTCATGATACATTTTTGTGTTAGGACACGCACTAATTGTAAACAATCCAAGTTCTGGCGGACAATTGATCCGAATTGGATCGTCGGCTGAGATTCCGCGACTAACATGCATCAGCATATCACCGATCTGAAATGTTCCAGCACAATATTTGACACCATAATAACTCGGCGCAACGATGGGACCAATCATTGGAAAACGGATTTGACCTCCGTGAGTATGTCCAGCTAAGATTAAATCAAAACCGTACTTGCGAGCCCAGTTGATTTGATCAGGACTGTGGCTGAGTAGGATTTTCAGTGTCGATTCTGGTGCGGTGTTGGTAACAGGCGGCTTGATCGGCAAATCCTCGGCGCCCGTGTACCAGGGAAGTTCATTTCCAGTTAGCTGGATGACTGCGTCTTTGATCGGTATCGAATGCCACTCTCCGTTCACCGCAACGATACCTCGATCAGCCATTTTCGATCGAAGAATTTCTTCATCGCGAATTCGCAGATCGTGATTGCCCAACACATAAAATATTCCAACCCGCGCACGCAGCATACCCAAGATTGAATCAATCCAGTCGAGGCACTCCAGTTTGTCGATGATATCGCCCGTGATCATAACAAAATCCGGCTCAAAAGCGTTTGCTTTCCGAATCACCTCTTCGAAAAACTGGGGCGCAATATCTCCAGTAAAGTGAAGATCCGAAAGCTGGCAAATTCTCAAACCCTGCAGAGATTTCGGACATCGAGCGAGCGCGAAAGTCTTTCGTTCCACCGCCAGTTTTTGAATCTGGTTGAAGGGCAATGCTCCCAACAAATTTGCCTTCACTCCGTGAAGCAATGATGTCCCGACTTTCTTCTCGATGTCAATCAGTTCGGTTGACTGTTTAATCACAGCCGATGGCAAGCGATCAGTAAGGATTCGGAAGCCCCAACGCAACACGAAAAAACTTGAAACGGCAAAACACAGAATGCCATACCCATAAGCAAATTTGCTGACCAAATAAATCGCATTGAGAGAGGTCGTCCATTTTCCGATCAGAATCGTCAATACCCAGACCATTGGCAGCAGGATAATCAGAAAGATAACTTTCTCCGAGAGCTTTCGCTGGGTACGAGTCCACGCCGTCGCGTGAACGCAGTTGTAAATACTGCACCACAAACCAAGATGCCCGATGATCATCAGGCTCCAGCTCAAAATGTCCCACCAGATATCCATATCCACTAGTTTCGTCAGCCAACGGTTCTTGGCAAGAAGTTAAGAGAACTCGCAGGAAGAGAATACGTGACGACTGCCGTTATTTGATCCGGGCGGTGTGCCGTTAAGACGAGCATCAACTGCGTACCTGACTGGTGGGCACTATTTCGGGCTGAACGATGGACTCGACAATGTTTAACAGCTGATCCAGCCGGAACGGTTTGTACAAAACGGCTCCAGCCCGCAAACCCGCCTTCCGTGCTTTGACAATCGAATGACCAGGATCGTATCCAAAACCGGTCATCAAAATCAGAGGTGGTTGTTCCAAAACTTCTTTTAGCTGCATCAGAAGGTCGTAACCGCCAATATCGGGAAGGCGAATATCCGAAATAATCGCGTCATAAGCATGTTCGGGGCCACAGTTGCGAACCATCAAGATTGCCTCTTTGCCTTCGTGAGCCGTCTCGACAATACACCCGTATCTATCTAACAAATTGTGAGCCGATGTTCGCACCTGGCTGTCCGCATCAATCACGAGGATGCGTTTATCCTTCAAAGCGGGTCGAAGATCGATCTGAACGCCAGCCGGCAGTGCCTCGGCGGGAGCCAGCTTTTGGCCAACTTTCTGAATGACCTGTTTGATGTCCCGCGCATTTTGCAAGATCGAACGCAATCGTTTCACGACGTCTGGATCGTGACCAATATAGCTTTCGATTACATGAACCGTGTCATTCAAAACTTCATCGACTGGAATTGCCACGGCGGCGTGAATCGCTTCAACGCTCTGCTGGGCTGCGTTGGTTTGTTGCGCCGCCAACAACTCCAGAGTGTTCAATGCGACGGCAATGTCGCGTGCAAACGACTCTACGAAGCGTAGATCGCTCTCATCAAACGCGCCAATCTCGGGGCTTTCCACATTAAACGAGCCGATCACTTCGTCGTGATAAATCAGGGGAACCGTCAAACTGCTTTTGGCACCGATCAAACCGTCAAGATACAGCGGGTCATGCGTTGTATCTTCGCAAAGGTAACTGTTCCCGGTTGCCGCCACAAAGCCGGTCACCCCGTTTCCTTCTGCCGAGGCGAACAAGGGCATCTTGCTGACTTCGGAATCGATTCCAACCGATAACAACGGTACCAGGCGGTTGGTTTGCTGTTCAACCAGTCGGATTTCAACCACGTCAAAATTCAACAAATCCTTGGTGTAGTGAAGGATGTTGTCCTTGAGCAAATCGATTCGATGATCGACATCCATTTCAAAGATCTCTTCGGGCCGCAAATCCGCAAGTGCAATCCCGGCTTGACGAAGCGCTTCCAGTTTCTGCCGCTGAAGAGTCGCCTTGGTCGAATCACGCAGGGTGACAATCAGGTGAACATTTTCTTCACCGGACGTGTCCGTCGCCAAGACAACGGGTGCAACGTTCAAATCGTAGTACCGCTCATTGACTTGAAGCGTTGCCGAACAATTCGCTTGCCGCGCCAGGGCCGTGCTTAACGGACTTGGTTCCGGGCCAAGAATGTTGGGTTGGCCGATGGCCTGATAAAAATTAAGGCCGACCAGCGTTTGATTTTCAAACCAACTGGTCAGCCTTTGATTCGCACGAACGATGACTTTTTTGTCGTCAAGTAGTGCCACGCCGTCAGGCATTGTGTCGAGAATCGTACAGCTCTGAAAGATACGGCAGATAGACTCGTTTTCGTCCGGGTGAAGATGCCAATAGACGGCTTGAAAACGATTCTGTTCCAATAGTTGAACCGCTTGTGGCAGACTCGCCGCCTCGATGACTTCGACAGACTCCGGGAATTTCCAGGGTAATTCATCCAATCCCTGGGTTTCACGTTTTACACACAGGACTTTCGGCACTTTACATCACATTAATAGCGAATGATTTACATGATCTTTCGTTTTTGCTACAGGCAAGGAAAACGAGTCGACATAGGCGAGAGTACATCCAAACCGAAAACAAGGGTGCGTAAATTGGAGTTAGATGACTTCATTCTATTTTAAGTCGGCACATGAAACCAATAAAGTTTATCGGTTCCTTCATCAGAATCGAACGTATAGAAATGTTCAAGATAAATGAACTGGCGTATTGGCCAACCTGTTACAATTTTTTCGAACAGTTGACCCAGCCAGGAATTGATGGACATTTGGGCGCCGCAACCTACAATCATGTTAATGGCATTTGTAACAACTTAATCGGAACCGACGGGCATTGCAGACGCTCTTATTATACGCTCATAACAACTTCCGCCGTTTTACCAACCCGTCAGGCAAATTCGGAATGCCCAAAAAGAAGAAACCAAAAAAAATTGTGCGAGCGGATTTCCGCAAAGGACGAGACACTCGCGCGCGCAATAACGATTTGACTCGCAGATTCAACAACGATGCTGAAACGCTTGACAATATTCAGAATCGCGAACGAGTTACGGGTAAAGGCAAGCTGACGCGTAAACGCACAGTCGTGGGCGCGGAATCCAAAAATGAAGAGGGTGGCTACCAAGTCGAACTGGAAGTCGACCAAACTAAGTGCGTTTCAGGTCGCGTGATCAGAATTCACGGATTGGCCAGCATCGTAAAAGCTGAAGACGGAGTCGAATATACATGCAGCATTCGAGGCGTCTTGAAATCGTTGGCGTCAGATTTGCAGCATGTAGTCGTCGCCGGTGATCAGGTTACGATTCAACCGACCGATAACGATCAAGCCGTGATTGTGCGGGTAGAACCTCGACAAAACCAGATTAGCCGGACGAGCCGTGGTAAACAGCAAATCATCGTTGCAAATATTGATCAGGCATTAATCGTTTCGAGCGCGGCTGAGCCCAGACTCAAACCTAATTTGATTGATCGCTACCTGGTTTCTGCCGAAAAAAGCGGCATTCTCCCGATCATCATTGTCAATAAAATAGACTTGATTGAGCCGGCGGATGTTCAGCCGCTGATTGGCGTATGGAGCCAGATGGGTTATCAGGTCTTACTCACTTCGACTGTGACAGGGCACGGCATCGATCGACTTCGCCAACTCGTTCAGGGCGTCGACAGTGTGGTTGCGGGGCAGAGCGGAGTCGGCAAGTCTTCCTTGTTAAACTCGATTGAGACGGGACTACAACTGCGCGTCAGAGATGTGAGTTCCGAAAACCAGAAAGGCCGTCATACAACCACTTCCGCCGAATTGATCCCGCTGAATTCTGGTGGACACTTGATCGATACCCCCGGTATTCGTCAGTTTCAACTTTGGGATGTTATTCCGGAAGAAGTCGCTGGCTACTTTCGCGACGTCCGCCCGTTCATCAATTCTTGTCGATTTCCGGATTGCACCCACACGCATGAGGATGACTGCAACGTCAAATGGGCTGTTGCCGACGGCAAAATCGACGTCAGAAGATACGAAAGCTATTGCCAGATGCGAGAAGAATAGTTCGATTCGGCTAACTCAAATCCGTTCTTGTTCCGTATTTTGCTTCGCATGCGCTATCGTCACCCTGAACCGAGTGAGATCGTGCGGCTTTGGAGTTCGGATTCTGCAAGAGGTTACGAGCATCAAATACTCTCCCTCTGGGAGAGTCGGGCTCTCAGGCCCGGAGAGGGTCTTGTGAACCGCACGAAAAACCCTCCCCGGCCGCTACCGCGTCCGACCCTCCCGCAAGCGAGAGGGTGATGTAACTCTCATCTAATCAACGACTAAAAAAGCCGCACGATCTCGAGTGGAGTGAGGTGAAGGATCTCTCGCGTTTTTGCTGGATTCTTTCGCCGTAGCGAACGTGGGCTCTCTCGAAATGACTTTGGCTGATGTCATGTTTCTTTAAATGGTATTGCGGTTAACATGCTCTAGTTGGACAGCGCCGTATTCGGACACTCGCTCCGAAAAACACGATGTTTCGCGCAGCTGTGAGCGGCAAGGCACTAGCCGCTCGTAGAAAGTGGCGCTGTCCAACTAGATTTCAATATCCCTGCCCACTGAGCGAACTCATAATATGGCGACTCAAGTTGTTATCGTTGGCGGAGGCTTTGCTGGACTAAACGCTGCCAAACAACTGGGCGGCAGGAAAGACATCGCCGTTACGCTGATCGACCGCCGCAATCACCATTTATTTCAACCCTTGCTTTACCAGGTCGCAACCGCAGGACTTAGCCCTGCCGACATTGCAGCGCCAATTCGAAATATTCTCTCGCGATTCAAAAACGTCAAAGTCCTGCTTGGCAACGTTGAGTACGTCGATTTCCAGTCGCGACAAGTGCAAACGGATATCGGTGTAATTGAATATGACTATTTGATACTGGCCTGTGGCGCAACTCATAGCTATTTTGGTCACGATTCTTGGGAAAAAGACGCGCCGGGTCTGAAAACGATCGAACAGGCGACCGACATTCGTCGACGAATACTAACTGCTTACGAAGACGCGGAACGCTGTACCGACAAGCCACAGCAACGTAAGCTGTTGACGTTTGTCATTGTCGGTGGCGGCCCCACTGGAGTTGAACTTGCCGGAGCCATCGGCGAAATGAGTCGTTTTACGCTCGCTAAAGACTTTCGTTCGATCAACGCCAAATCGACTCGCATTTTCTTGATGGAAGCAGGTCCGAGAATCCTCGCTGCATTTCCCGCTGAACTTGCCGATCGCGCCTCGAGAGACCTGGAAAAACTCGGAGTGCAAATTTGGACATCCAGCTGTGTGTCCGAAGTTGACTCGGATGGTGTAACCGTAGGCGACGAGCGGATCCAAGCCGCAACCGTCATCTGGGCTGCCGGCGTTCAAGCGTCTGATTTGGGACGACGACTGGGCGTGGAAACAGATCAACAAGGCCGGGTCGTGGTTGAGAAAGATCTGTCGTTGCCCGGATTCTCAAACGCATTCGTGGCCGGAGACCAGGCTCATTTCAGAACCAATGGCGACGAAGTCCTGCCCGGAGTCGCTCCAGTCGCGACTCAGCAAGGCCGTTACATCGCCAACTTGATCCTGGCAGAATTGAAGGGGAAGCCTCGGACTGAGTTTTACTATCGCGACAAAGGGATCATGGCAACGATCGGTCGGAATAAAGCGGTCGTCAAATCGGGTCGCTGGCAAATGACGGGCTGGTTCGCGTGGATGGCTTGGTTAATCGTTCATATCTACTTCTTGACCGGCTTTCGCAATCGTCTGCTGGTCGTCCTGCAATGGGCCTGGTCCTATTTAACCTACCGCCGCGGCGCCCGCTTGATCGTCGGCACTGAGAGCGTTCCAACTAAATCTGAAATCTGAAATCTGAAATTCTCAAATGGGTGCAACTCGCTGGCCTCGCAATAAAAACCTAGCATTGA
>JAHEJI010000224.1 GCA_024638965.1 Planctomycetaceae bacterium | reverse complement strand
CGCAATTTCATACCACTGATAAGCCATCTTCCAGTTGTCGTGACCGTATTCACGCGTATCGTAGGAATCGGGTTCGATATAGTCCGCCATGCTCTCGCGAAAATCGTCATCTTGTCGGAACATTCTGCGAAACGAATTTTTTTCATCGGATCGGCCGATCTTCATCCCCGTAAAGAATCCCAGGTTGTCTGGCATACGGTGATCTCGTTGGTTGTACGGAATTCCATCCCGAAGAAATCCAATTCCCTTTTTGACCCAATGATAACGGTACTCGTAGTCATCGAATTCCATGGAAATGTTGTACGAGAGATTGTGAGCCTGATATTCCCAGACTTTCACAAAGTTGGGTTGGACCTTGATCAAGGCCTGTAACGTCGCCGCCAGTTGGTCCCAATTTTCCGTTTTCTTGTGTTTAATCGCCTGCATCCACAGAAGATTCACTGCAACACCGCGCAATCCAAGCGTCGCAAGCTTCATCGTTTCGCTGGCCGGATCGATTTCCATCAATTTGGCTTGTGAAAGATTGTAGTCCTCGCGCAAGCGGGCCAATTTGCCGCCCACGTCCTTTACGTCATTGTTTCGATCACGCGTGGCCGGGCGTGATACGAGCGAAAGCGGAATCAATAAAGCTCCGATGATCGTGATATAGATGACTTTTCGTACAAAACTTTTATTATTCATTTTGCAATCTCACGGGTTTTCAGCGAGAAATAGCCCAGAATCGACAGACCCAAACAAAACGCAAAGGTGATCGCGACCGCGACCAGGATGCGATCAACATCGACCGAGTAACCGTAGGTCAGAAAATTAGCGAAGTTGAGGTTGCTAAAGTTAGGTGCCAGGTAGGTCAACGCGTTCAGCAGGGCAACGATCATCTTGTCGGTCTGTTCCATTAACGTCGTGGCGACTGAAGTCTCCAGCTGGACTTCCATGTTCTTCTGCGTCACCAGTCGGAAGAAAGACTCGATCGGTCCGCCCCCGGAAACATCGGTCTGAGTCAAGTCTCGAATAAAAGGCGAGCTGAATCCAATAATCAACATCACCATGGTTCCCAACATGGTGATCGGAGCGCTAAGGAACGTGCTAAACGCAACTCCCATTGAAATTACGATCATCATTTGACACCAAATCCCGAGATAACCCTTTGCGAAATTCAACCAATAAACGTCATCCTGGGCTCGAAAATACACATCAGCTCTGGATACGCCAATGTATTGGTTGCGATCTTCACATCGCAAATTCAGACGAAGCTTCTTGTTTTTAGCATAGTTTTCGAAAAGGTCGTAATTTCCCTGTTCGACGACCGTCCCATCGGGTGCGACGATCCGGCCGAGAAGCTTGCGGGGAATCGGAATCGTCTGCAGAGAGTATTCATTGGTTTCAAAAATGATGGAATCCGATTGAAAACGGTTTTCGGTATCCGGATCGTCGGGCAGGCTTTCAAAAGAGATGCTTGCCATTACGCGTTTTTCGACATCGGCAATGAAGGTCCGGAAAACACTGAGCGTCATTTCGAGGGGCAGGATCTCTTGGCCGCGAAAATCTGACTCCTTAAAGTCTTCGAAATCAAAATAGGCTTTTGAAAGCGAATTCGGCGTAATCATCGAGCCACCATCAACGTAGCCTCGATATTGCCACTCGCGCCCGACGTCAATTCCGCGCTGGTTGATCCTTCCTTCACGATCGTGAAATTGAAGCTCATCCGCGTAGACTGGGACTCGAGCCCGGAAGAATCCTGAGGTGTTCCCAATCGTGATCTTGCCGCTGGTGTCGGTCGTTACTCGATGGGTATGGCCGCCAATCGGTGCACACACCAGTCGCCGGTAAACGATTTGCCCATCATCGCGTGCGGTCTGACTGACAATGTTGTCTTTGAACGCCGGTTCGTCATCGGGATCGCGAACATCTTCAATGATCTCAATTCGGTGCGAGTGGCCGTCGACCGAATTGGTTTCCGCCTCCATCACTGCGTTTTCAGAGACACGTGTCCCTCGGCTCGAACGTTTCGTCTCCTGATCAATGTCCTTGAAAACAGCGATCGTCTGCTGTTCGCCAACTAGCTGATGCGAATGCGCGAGTCCTCGCCAGACAAAGAAGAAGCTGACGAGCCCCATTGCTGTGAGCAGCAGCGTCCCCAAAACGCCAAACCCGACGACCCGTCCGAGCACGATTTCGGTCGCGCGAACCGGTTTGGTCACAATCGTATAAATGGTTTTGTTTTTGATATCGTCAGGCAAACTGAACGCGCTGATCAGCATGCCCACCATCAGGACCAATAACTGCGTACCCCAAAGCACGAAGTTGACGTAAACCCGATCCGGATGGTCACTGCCGGAGTTCATGAACCAACCGCCAAACAACAGCGCCGAGAAGAAGATTACAAACGATACCAAAATGACTCGCCGACGAATTGCCTCCTTCATCGCCAACCGAGCCATGGCCCAGATGCGTCTAAACGAAGTTCCCAGAAAATCGGGAATCGCCTGGGCCACCACCTGCGCAACGACATAAAACGCTTCAAAGGGCCCATGTCGAAACGAGGCGACCACATAGCCAAAAAAGATACCGAGAACGACGGCAACTAGCAAAATCAGGGCAAACAGCCCTGCGGCACCGGAGATCCAAGTAATAAAGTTCGGGAAATTCTCAACAACCATGATTAACTAGGCTTTTACCTGACAGTTCAATTGATCCATAACTGCGTTTTTTGTTTGCTTAGGACGGCTCTTCGCTCGACGCTTCAACACCACTCGACCGCCGACCGGGCCGTTGTTGACTCTCACGAACAATGTTCAAGAACAAGTCTTCCAATGTTGTTTTCGGATTTTCCATTGAAACGATTTCGCCCCCGTACTTCGCAACGACGGACTTGATTTCCTCTTGCGCCTCCTGAGAAAGCCCTTTGGTGCGAACTTGGGTTTCTTCGGTAACCTGTAACAGGCTATCGACGCGTCCCAGTTCTTTCAGGTCGCCTTGATAAAGAATTGCGATCCGATCGCAAACATCCTGAACGTCGGCCAGCAAGTGACTGCACATGACGACCGTTTTGCCTTCATTCTTCAACTGCAAAATCATGTCCTTCATTTCGCGTGTACCGAGCGGATCCAGTCCCGACGTTGGCTCATCGAGCAAAATCAATTCGGGATCATTGATCAGCGCCTGGGCCAATCCGATCCGACGCGTCATACCCTTAGAGTATTCTTTCAACTGACGGCGCTTGGCCCAAGTCAGGCCAACTTTTTCGATCAAATCATCGACGCGTTGCCTTCTAACGTCGGCGGGCATATCGAACAGTCGTCCATAAAAATCAAGCGTCTCTTCAGCCGTCAAAAACTTGTACAGATAACTCTCTTCTGGAAGGTATCCAATCCGTTCGTTCTTGGTTACCTCCGACGCCTCTTCACCGAACACAAGAGCCCGGCCGCTGGAGGGAAACAACAATCCCAACAACAGTTTGATCGTAGTCGACTTTCCTGAGCCGTTTGGACCAAGCAGGCCAAAAACCTCACCCTTGCGAATCTCAAGATCCAACGCATTCAAGGCCCGCACTTTTTGCCGACCCCAAAAGTCGCGATAGATTTTGGTCAGGTTTTGAGTTTCCACGACGACGTTCGGATCATAGTCGGGATTCGTCTGCTGCAAACGGCTCTTTTTGTCTACTGCTGTATCCGATGACATAAACTAGTGTCCTCTATTTTGATCGTTGCCCTTGGCAGAACCCCGAGCGGTTTAGCGTTCAAGTGAAAACGCTGGGTTGGCATCTACGACTGTTGTATCCCGTTTGGTGAGTTTAGTCGCCGAGTGAAGATCCTGAAAAGTGATTGATTCAGGTCAAATTCCAACCGGGGACATATTTTTCCATGGCTTTCTACGACAAAGAAACAACGTTGGTTCAAACACATACGCCGTTTACGTTGAGCCGACACAACTCCAAATTTGTGCCTCGGACCTCATTGACCCCCGCGGAAAGCGACATTTTCAGGCACTATAATAGATGTGGACAAAACGCTGTTCAACCAGTCAAGATACCCTAATAATTGCTTTCTGCGCTGCAACCCAAGTCGATTGTACTAAACGAACGTCAAGTGAAGTACATTGACCGAACTCAGGGTGAGCGAAGGCCAGTCGAATACCCTGCGGGCTGTTGATTGAGCAAACTTGACGCGTAGGTGAAGGAAATAAGCGATCCACTCGCGCTTCGGGTTGCCATTTAGAAGCTAAGAAACGAAAAACGACTATTTCAATAGCCGCTGCCCGTCGTTGTAAACGCCTAACTCACCCGCATCCCTTGGCTAGTTTGACCATTTCACATGAACCAAGTTGAATCCAGCTCGCTCGAACACAGGCTTGCCCAACTCTACTCCCGAATCAACTATGAGCGACAATCGCGAATTACGCCCCGCAGTTTCAAACTGAAAAATATGCGTGATTTATCGCAACGCATCGGAAATCCGCATTTGAAGTACCCAGTTATTCATGTTGCAGGGACGAAGGGCAAAGGGTCCGTGACCACTATGATCGGTTCGATTCTTTCCTCATCCGGGCTGAAAACGGGGGTCTACACGTCACCCCACCTCGAAACTATTCATCAGCGGATCGCGATCGATGGCCAGCTAATATCGGACGAGCAACTGCTTGAGGTTCTTGATGAAATCCAGCCTGTATTGATCCAGTTAGATCAAGAAGCTGAACTGGATAAACGCCGCGATTTGACTTTTTTTGAGGTCACGACGGCTGCGATGTTCTACCACTTCGCTAAACAAAAGGTCGACGTAGCCGTTATCGAAGTCGGCCTTGGCGGCAGGCTTGATTCAACCAACGTCTGTCAGCCATCAGTTTGTGTCATCACTAACATAAGTCACGATCACACGAAGCAGTTGGGAGATACTCTCGACGCCATTGCCCGTGAAAAATCTGGCATCATCAAACAAGGAGTTCCTGTCGTCAGTGGAGCCGTCAACCCTGACGCCGCCGCTGTCATTGCTCTTGTGGCCCAGGCAAAAAACGCGGCTCTCTACGTGCTTGAGCAGGATTTCACCATTACCGCCGAGAATTCATATCACATCGATTCATCGAAGTCATGTTCCGGGGGACCGATTTGCGAGAACGACTTCTCCACGTCAGGACGAGTCGCGGAAGAGTCTTATGAACATCGAGATTTGAGGCTGAATCTGCTCGGCACCCACCAGCAAACGAACGCCGCAATCGCGATTGCCGCCACGAAATTACTGACTCAAAAAAAGGACTTTCAAATATCCGATACCGATATTCAAAAGGGACTAGCGTCGGCGATTTTGATGGGACGAACCGAAGCGCTTGGCCATTCACCGTTGGTGATTATCGATATGGCTCACAACGTTGCATCGATCGCGGCCTTAATTGACTCGTTAACGGCCCAACTTTCGAACTGGCAAACCGCCGATGCGCGAAAGCTGATCATGGCGACCAGCCGCGAAAAAGATGCCATGGGAATGATTCGACTACTCATTCGCCATTTTGACGAAATTGTATTTACTCGGTACTTGAACAATCCACGAGGCAAGTCCCCGGATGAGTTACTAGGAATCGCAACTCGACTCAGAGATCAAATGAACTTGGCAACTGCCCTTGCGGTAGAGCCTGATCCTCAACTCGCCTGGTCATCGATCCGGGATACGGCCTCCGAAAACGATATTATCTGTATTTCCGGCAGCGCTTTCCTGGTGGCTGAGCTGCGACAATCCGTTCTCGATAGCCAAAGTGGATGATCGTAACCCGATTGACGGCCCATCCGAGGCAACATTGTGCGTTGTACGATCTCGGGGCATCCGTTAAACTTTCGGTTTGAACGATTCGAGCAAATACAGGAATTAGAAACCAATGCCAGGTAGTGAAAGACGCAGAGAACTTCGTCGACGAAGACATCGAAAACTAAAAGTCGAACAAATCAAGAAACGAGCCGAGAATGCTTCTGTCTCGGAAAAAGAGGTCCTGGCCTCCAAGCTCAGAAGTTTGACGCCGGGTGCAAACCAGTTGATCGAAGCTATGGGATTGAATAGATAACTGACTGCGATCCAATCGAATGAACAAATGCTGCCCAATTCGCGAGCAGCATTTTTTTTTGAGTTGCCCGAGCGACGCATCGACTTCCGTGAGCCGTCAATTATCTCAAAGATCAAGTCATGCCTGGCGAGACTGAACCAATTATCGAAACCGACGAGAAGGCGGGATCTGTTGATCCAGCGAGCGCGCTGTTGGAACATGCGCCAGTTGAGCCGTATCAGGACTTCAATGTCCTTAAATTGGCGTTAATCATCGAGGGCGGAATGGCTGTTCTGGCACTCGTAGTCGGGTACTTCGGTTTCTACGACAAATCTCAGCCGTTACATTCGCTCGGAGCCCAGGCTTGGAAGACCGGTCTGATTTGGGGAATACTGGGAACCATTCCACTGCTGGTGTATCTGGCCGTGTATCACTTGCGGCCGCCCAGATTTCTCCAACCGATGAAGGAATTCGTCGAAGAGCAGATGAAACCGATTTTCCGACGATCGAGCTTATTGGAACTGTTGATTGTTTCGCTGATGGCCGGATTTTGCGAAGAGATTCTTTTTCGCTGGTGCCTGCAAGGCGGAATTGCTTCCGCGATCGGTTCAACCGGCGGGGAAATTTTCGCGCTGGTTGTAGTTTCCGTGCTGTTCGGGCTTTGCCACTGGGTGAACAACAGTTACGGAATCACGACCGCTGTCGTCGGTCTTTATCTGGGGATCTTAATGATGTGGACCGGTTCGTTTCTGGCACCCGCCATCGCTCACACGCTGTTTGACTTTATCGCGTTGGTTTACATCAGTAGGTTTTCCGACCAAGAACATCCGACTCTTTAGACCTCTTTGGGTACCAACGCTCGTACATCTCCAGTTCGCTCGCCTTCATACCTTGTTCGATGGATTCGGGAGTCACTCGCTGAATTTTCGGCGAAGTAATCTGAAGCTTCGGTTGACCTTGACTGAGACTCATGACATCGATTCGTTTGGGAACGCGATCCAGTTCTGACTGAAGCCTGTCGATTTCGCCTTGCATCGACAAACGACCGCCAAGGAAAACCGCGACGATCAATGTCAGTATCACAACGGTTTGGATACTAAACTGCCAAAATCTACGCATGGAAGGCTGATTCTTCATTGGATTTTCCATCATCCATCGTCGACAAATCCATTTTTACGTCCGGCAATCACCCGTCAACCGAAATTGGTTAATGAATTGACGAAAAGCCCACAAAATATCAGACTGTTGCCAGCGAATACGAGAAATAACTGACTAGCCGTAAACGAAAAAGCCTAATGGGAAATGCGATCGAACTTCGCCAAGTTACCAAAAAATTCGGCAAACAGATCGCGGTCAACGAGCTTGATCTGGTCGTTCCGGAAGGATCCATTTATGGCTTTATCGGACCGAATGGGTCCGGTAAAACGACGACTCTCCGAATGATTTTGCGGATCTACAAACCTGATAGCGGAGAAGTCGTTGTCCTTGGCAATTCTCAAGGCAAAACGGCCGACGATCGGCTCGGATATTTGCCGGAAGAACGCGGACTCTATAAGCGGATGAAAGTCCGCGATGTTCTGACCTACTACGCCCGGTTGAAAGGCTTTTACGACTGTCGGCCGGAGCTTGAGTATTGGCTCACTCGTCTGGAAGCGGACAGTTGGGCAAACAAGAAAGTTGACGCCCTGTCTAAAGGGATGGCCCAAAAAATTCAGTTCATTGCTGCCGTAGTCGCCAAACCAAGACTTGTCATCCTGGACGAACCGTTTAGCGGACTGGATCCAATCAATCTGGAGAGCCTGAAGGACGCAGTATTCAGCTTGCGGAAAAAAGGGACGACAATCGTGTTTTCCACACACGATATGGAAATGGCTGAGAAGATGTGCGATACGATCTTTATGATCTTCAAGGGCCGAAAAGTTCTCGATGGCACGCTCGATTCAATTCAATCGAAGTACCCCGCGGATCGGGTCCGCGTGAGCTTTGCTGAAGATGCCAATATGCCAAATGTCGCGGGTATTGACCTGGATTACACAAATGGACGGTTTCACGAATTTCAAATGGAAGATCCGAATCAATCGCAACGCATCCTCGAACAACTTGCCAGCCAGCGCACCGTGACTCATTTCGAAATCATGAAGCCTTCGTTGCACGACATCTTTGTTCGCATCGCCAAGCCCGAGTCGGAAGCGATGACTTGAGCTACGAGTCGTATCGCTGCTTCCGTACATATCCGAGTGATCGGATGACGGTCAGAAGTTCTTCAGCGTTCACTCGTTTTTTCTCGTTCGTGAATTTGAACAAGTCGATTGCGTGCCCAAGTTCCTCTGCTTCTGCTGATAATTCAACACCCACGTTGGGGAACTGGCGACGCTCAATACCCGCCTGTTCGTAACGAGAACTTGCTGGCCGGCGTTTGACAAATCCCTCAGGGTCTTGTGGAGGAATAAAGAAAGTCTGACGTTGCTTTGTGATTGACATGATGTGAATACCAGAGTACAGCGAAGGAAGGATGGCTTTTCAATAAAACGTTATGCCTCATATCGAAGGTCAAAAGGCACAAAATTTCGTGAAATTGGGTAAGCGACAATTCTCGCGATCTTCTTTTAACGATTATTGTTGTTGTCGGGGATAGAGGCACTAATAGCCATTAATGGAATCTATTTTCCCACACGATAAATATGGGTCAATGCAAAAAAACACTTTTTTTCAAACTTTGAAATGGCTGAGATAAACTTCGCTTTTCCCGTCGTTTTTGTTCCTCTAAGCTTGGCAAATGACCGAAAACGCCCCCGAAAACGAATCGAACAATTCAATCCATTCAGGTGACGAAGCATCGTTCGATCAGAAAGAAGATAGCGAAGTCCCTTCTGATCTCGATGAAGCAGAGTTTTCATTCGAACAACTCAGCGCCGCCTATGCACAAGTTCTGAAAAACAGACCTGAATTTGCCGTCGTCGACAATGATCCACAGTTAGACTTGCCACCGGACGCGGAGTCAATTCAAAAGGCTGATCACCATTCGGTTGACGATAGGGGCCCTGACGATGCGAAGCCTAAAGTGGCCAGAAAACAGGATCCCGATGTTGATGACAATGCGGCCTGTCCGGTTTCGCCATCGTCCATCCTTGAATCCATCTTGTTTGTTGGCGGTCCCAAGGACGTCAAACTCAACAGCCGAAAGATTGCCGCCGTGATGAGAGATGTCAGTCCTCAGGAAATCACAGCACTGGCCAAGGCCCTGAACAAAAGCTACGAACAAGAGAAACGAGCTTATCGAATCGTTTCTGAAAAAGGATCGCTGCGAATGGAATTGCATCCGGATATGATCCCTTTGCAAAATCACATCCTCGGCCGCGATCGAGCAACGAAACTCACGCAACAAGCGATTGATGTACTGGCCATCGTCGCCTACAACCAACCCTGTCCCCGTGAACAAGTGGACCAAATTCGTGCCAAACCAAGCGGTAGCATTTTGAACCAAATGT
>JAHEJI010000223.1 GCA_024638965.1 Planctomycetaceae bacterium | reverse complement strand
CCAGCGACTTCGTTACTACGGTTTCACCAGCCAGAACAGCAAGCTTTCCTTCGCGTGGGTGCAGATGCTGGTCTGGTTCTATCTGGGATGGTGTTACTGGCTGTCCAAACAAGCTCGTCTCGAACCGATTCAGAAGCCGCCGGTTCGATGTCGCGAGTGTGGCGGTGAAATGCAGTTGGTGGCCGTCACCGACGCCGATGGCAAGCTACTTGCCAGTCATCCGCTGCCGTATCTGGATTCGGGATGAACCAAATCCTCTGCCGATCTTGATTCAAGCAGCCACTTGCGAACTCGCTGTTCGCCGAGTTCCTTCGTGCTGCGCACGCCACCAGCAAAACACAAAAACAAGCAGGCTGCTCGATCCAACCGGGCTCCTTGAACATAGAATTTGAGCTTCGGCTCGCTTTCACCGCCTCAACGCTTCACCCAACTCAACAATCAAACCCACTTCAACCACCTATCTTCAATCGCCGCGAAGTCAAATTCTCATTTGTTATTTGCCGGTTCGCCCAGCATGCCCGAATTGGAAATCTATGTTCGAATGATGTATTAATTCAGACACTAGAACCACGCCATGCTCGCTGTCCCGACGCTTTAGGCCTCGGTTACCAAAGGGGTCCGGTATCATAGAAAAGTCATCTCCTCCAGCCAGTAAGATGTCAATGACTGCGGCAAACATCTTTCCTCGGCAAATTCCCTGAGCGTTCTCTCGGTACTCGCCCATCGGCGGTTTGCCGAGTGCTGAAACTAAAGAATTGCTTGGAGAATATTTGGCAAATATTTTTGATGCATTTTGCTGTGCCTCTGCTTCGGCGTATTGCATCACCATCGAAAACTCGCCAAGAAATTCGGCCAATCCAACAATTTCTTGGGCCGCCTTCTGATTAGCAAGCAAGCCAAACGAGTGTTGTTCTGCCATATTTAAATATGGGGAAACACACGTACTAATGGTCGATGAATCAAGATTGCCGTTCCTAAGATTCCCTGCAACGAGTTTTAAGCGTGCAGCCTCTGAATTAAACATATCAGGCATCGGCGTGAAAACGCCAATTCGTCGCGTGCGCTCGGCTAGATCTGCAAGTGCGGGCTTTGGAAGCTGAAACAAGTAGGCAGCCGCCGTGCCAATTGCCATATTGTCAATCATGAAACATTGGTGCTCGAAAAACCTGGCTTGTTGTGTCATTCGACGGGCAAGGATTCTCACGTACTCGACATCTCGGTTTCCCTCGTTCCATTTTCCGTGTTCGTAGTTAGCACGAGCACGAAGCAAGACTACCCTGGAAAGTTGGTGAAGCCGACTATTAAGGTGACCATCGTTCCACGTATCAGTTTCGTATCGGTGCCATTGACATCTTGGCTGATTGGATGCATTGTCAAATCGCGTAAGGGCGGATTGGACTAGCGATTGATTCAAGTACGCAAGCTGTTGCGGCGAGAGTTTTTGTGGGAAACCGTGAACCAAGTTGTTCGTTGTAGCTGAATCAACGAACTCTGGCACACGGTCAATTTCGAGAATTGCGAGCATATACTGGGCGGCGGCGGTGTCGTCGCCATGAACGGTCGGGACTCCGCCGACAGTTGCAGTTAGGCAAATCAATGTCGCAAGTATCAGTTTTCTAAGCATTTCTTTCGCCTAGGCGAATAACGTTGGCGGTAACCGAGTCGCCGCCAAAAAGCATTGATTTCAGGAAACGCGCTATCGGCGGCTTCGGTTGACCGCTTGGTTATCCCGCGCTCTTCGTTAGGGCGTGGGTATTCGCGATACGATGATTCGCCAAAAAGACCCACCGTCACGATAATGTCGGGACGTTGTTCTTGAAAATCGTTAACCGCCGTTTCAGCGACAGGCTCTGGTTCTAATGACAGGCCAGATAAATACTCAATTTCCGCAAGTTTACGCATCGCGTCCTGATCAAAGATGTCGCTGTCGATGATCAACAAAAAATAATGAGGTATCTTGGCGAGTGCGGCATACTCGTCGTCGGTCAACTTACAATTCCGTAGATCGACTTGAACGACAGACGGGAAGATCTCATCAACAGTAGAACCTGTACTCCACAAAACGGACCCGCCTGCGGCTCTAATGATATTCGCCGACATTCGAGACTGTCGGTACCCTAACGTCAGCTGGGAGTAACATGCGAGAATCACCGCTGAAGCCGCTACCAAGACAAGAAGCTTTCGAACGGAGAATCGAAACCATTGTTTTACCGATGAGTTCGTCATTTCCAATCAGGCGAGCGGGATAACAATATAATTATTACACGAAATTGACTGATAAAGCTCTTATCACGGTATTATCAGACCGGCACGTCGAAATTGACGCATTATCACCCCGAGACGCAAGTCGGTCTTGACGCATTATCACAACGTTTTCGTCGGAGTTTTGCCTTTTATCACACATGCGAGCAAACCGAGCATCGGTCCCAACGGCAAGGTGAACGGTGAAACGCAAGCTTTTGCGCACCCGGTTCCCCTGGGTGCCTACTGATCCAAGCCACGACAACCACCCAAATTATCAACGAGGCGCTCGATCGAATCAAGCTGCAGCCTCGGTTTTTTTGGTCCAAAGGCAAATCTTATAGGCTTATCGGCATTGAAAATAGGCAATTCGCATCGAGAGCAGCTCTGGCCAGCGCAGCGCAGTACGATCGGCTGCGTCTCATGCCGAAGTTTGAGGTCTTGGGGAGTGGGGGTTGATCATTGCCGTTGACTGTCGGTGGTCACTTCAAGCAAGGTTTTTTAAATTTTGTGGGGTCCGTTGAGCAGAAAATCGAGCTGTTTAACTACGATACAAAACAATTTGAGACATTCAATTCAGGGCTTACTTCGCCAACCGATGCGGTAATCAGTGTAACGCCAACGGGTGATCCAAATCCGTAAATCGTCAGGGCGTCGCAGCGGGCACGGTAATTCGGGCCAGACTCGCTTCAACAACATCTTCTTCGACGAGCATGATTACGATGTCGCCTGTGTGAAGGCGATCATTACCGCCCGGGACGCGAACAATATCTTGTTGGATAACGGCTACTACCAGACACCTGTCCGGCAAATCCATCTCGGCCAAATTGCTTTTTGTAGCTGGCGAGTTCTCAACCACCTCGACTTCGATCACATTAATCAGACCTCCCGGGAGCTTGGCCCGAGACACGACTGCGCCCGTTGTGAGGTAGGCCAGAATTTGCCGAGCCATTACCTTTCGCTGGCTGACGGCGACGTCGATGCCCAGTTTGTGAACGACATTCTCATAGTCCGGACGGCTGATAATCGCCATGACTTGCTTGGCGCCTACGTCGACGGCCTCAACGCCGAGAATCAGGTTGTCTTCGTCGTCGCCCGTGCAAGCGACAAAAACGTCAGCCGTACCGACGCGTTCTTCTTCCAGGTTTTCCCGGAGCATCACGTCGCAGTTGATAATCTTGGTGGTTTCAAGGTGACTCGCCAGGAACTGACACCGATCTTCGTCGATGTCGACAATCAGCACCCGATAGCCTTCGCGTTCCAAAGTCCTTGCCAGCTGCAAACCGGTCTCACCCCCACCGCCGATGATCACGGATTTTTGATGTGTAACGACATTCTTGAACAAGGTTTTGATTGATTTCATATCCTCCGGACGGCTAAAGACAGTCACTCGGTCACCGATTTGAATGACGTCATCAGCGGCAGCGATCCACATGCGATTTTCTCGTTGAATTGTGCCAATCCGAATGTTGGGTGCTAATCTTAGGTCGCGAATCGACATGCGCGTGACCTTGCCTTCCTGACCAACAATCAACTCTTGCACTTGCAATCCACCTCTTGCAAATTGTTCGACCACGACCGAACCGGGATCCCGAATGTTGCGAGCCAGTTCCATTGCTGTTAAATGTTCAAGGCTCAACATCCGGTCAATTTTGAAATGTCTTTGGTAGTCAAACGTGCTAAGGTCGCGAAATACGGGAGAATAGACGCGGGCAATACTTCGCCGTGCGCCCATCGACTTCGCCATACTTGCCGCCACGATGTTGACTTCATCACTTCCCGTTACGGCAAGACAAATATCTGCCACATTGATTCCGGCCTGAAACAACACGCTCGATTGGGAAGCTGAACCGACAATTGCGCGCACGTCGAATTGATCGTTAATTCTCTGAATCCGTTGAGGATCGATGTCGACGACCGTTACACTGTGTTCCCGTTGACACAGCAGGTCGGCGATCGAGTAGCCAACGGTGCCGGTGCCCAGGATGACGATGTTCATTTCCGGTTTCCATGGAATTCGAATGAGTCGCGACGCCAAAATGATAACGAACGAGCAAACAATAGCCAATGATCAAGTCCAGCGACGTTGTTTTGGGGAGGTTGGTTATCGTTTTATCCAAAAGTCCTCGCTGTTCTACTGTGAAGTCCTCCAGAACCAAGATATATTCAAACCTGTAGTTCGACTCGAATGGAGAAAGAATTGATGGCCGAAACGACCTTTTGGGATCTCGCCGGTTTTATCCGTGATATTCCCGACTTTCCCAAACCGGGAATCGTCTTCAAAGACATTACTCCCCTGCTGCTCCATCCAGAGGCGTTTCGTGAAACGATCAAAAGAATGGCCGACCACTATCGAGATCAAGACATCGATGTGATTGCTGCCGCTGAAGCGCGCGGGTTTTTGTTTGCCGCTCCGCTCGCTCTCGAGTTGGGTGTTGGCATGGTGCCAATTCGGAAACCGGGAAAGTTACCGTACAAGAAGCGTGCACACAGCTATGAACTGGAGTACGGCACCGATACGCTTGAAATGCATATTGATGGAATTGAAAAGGGACAAAATGTTCTGGTCGTCGATGACTTGCTCGCCACCGGCGGCACGGTGGAAGCTTGCTGTAAGATGATCCAACAGTGTGAAGCCAACGTGATCGGATGTGCGTTCCTGATTGAGCTCAAGTTTCTCGATGGTGCAAAACGATTGCCCGACTACCCGGTCTTTTCGATCATCAGCTACGACTAGGTGATCGCAATTGAAGCGTCGCAGCGTATTTGACGTCCGGGTTGCGATTCGTCGTGCATCATTCTCGCTTTCAGACCGCGAAGGACGTAGTTCCGTGCTGACTGGTTGTCGGTCAGGGGTTTTCATTTGTGCTGGCATCAACTGATGTCACATCGATTGGGCTGATAAGTCGTGTCGCCAAAAGTCCGCCAATTTGTTACCTAGGATCATTATCTGGTCGGTCGGCAGAATTGTTTCATTTGCACCATTCGAGCCATGCCGATACAAGCAACAGTTCGGGGTTTGTCAGGACTGCCCCGTATAGATGCTAGCGAATGTTGAGTAACACAGGGAATGCGGGATGTTTGAGCTGTCAGAAATCCGAGAAACGATCAATAAACACCATTTTAAGGGAATGGGAGCGGTCAACGATTTCGATGTCAAATTCCTATGCGATTTGATTAAGAAACATCGCCCCAAAAACGTGTTCGAGTTGGGCGTCGCCTCGGGAATGTCGTCTTCTTTCATTCTCCGTGCGCTTCAACGGATTGCGGAGGATTGCCAACTTTACTGCCTGGATTTTCGCCAACAGTATTACGTTGATAAAAGCAAACCCGTCGGGTACCTGATTGATGAAATTATTCCGGCACCAGGTTGCGGGTTCGAGATACATCGCGGCTGTTGGTCGGGTGACGCCGAACAGATAGTTGGAGATAACCAGCTCGATTTGATTTTTATCGATGCGAATCACATGCATCCCTGGCCCACTCTCGACACGATCATGCTGCTTCCACTGACGAATCAGAATGCCTGGATCGTCCATCACGATATCGCGTTACAAACGAAGCCGGGGTTCGATCACGGGATTGGTCCGTTCAATGTTTTTGATGAGTTCCCGGCACCTAAACTAGTTTCCGATTGCCCATTCAAAAACATCGGCGGCTTTCAAATCACGAATCAAATTGCCGAATATGAAGATATACTTCTCGGTGCGATGCAAAAGCCGTGGACGGTCGCCAACTTTTTCCCACCAGAAATGTTGACGCGGATAAACGAGTGTGTCGCCCACAACTATAGCGATGAATTCGCCGAAAAGATCAAAACAAACCTTGAAACCAGCAATGAAGTGATCAAGGAAACGATTGCCAAAAAGAAGTCCGCTTGATTGCCTGGAAACATTCGCAGCCCCCCTGTGACCCTGATCAAAACTATGAACGAATCAAAACCCAAAGAGATTGGTGAAGTTGCCGGTTGTCTCGTGGATAAAGAACGCGAATTCTTGTTGGATTATGCGAGTCGCCTTTATACCGGAGGAGGCGAGATCGTCGATCTGGGATGCTTTCTCGGTTCGTCAACGTATGCGCTGGCCGCCGGGTTGGACGACAACTCTCAGGTAACCGACAAAGACAAACGAATTCATGCCTATGATCGTTTCGAGTGGAATCCCTGGATGGATCGGCCCGCCGAGCGATACACACTTGCCAGAACCTACCAGGAAAACGAGTGTTTTGCGGATGAGTTTGAGCGTCAAATGGGCGACAAAATACGATTTATCAAAACGGTAAAAGGGGATCTCACCAAGTTGACTTGGCAGTCAGAAAAGGCGATCGAATATTTGTTCATCGATTCCATGAAAGACTGGCAACTTTGCAACTGCATCATTCCGGGGTATTACCCGGCGATGACACCAGGAGTCAGCTACCTTCATCATCAGGATTTCGTGTTTTTCCACACGTACTGGATTCATCTCACGATGTACCGGATGCGAGATTACTTTGAATCGGTGGATCACAATTTCATGGGGCCATCGAAGGTGTTTCGGTATCTCAAACAGCTTCCCAACGAGTTGATGAATGCCAGGTACAGTATCGATCAATTTTCGGTCGACGAGATCAATGCCGCCTTTGAATACTCCATCGATGTGGTTCGTCCCAGGGGCCATTCCCAAATCGTGGGAGCCAAGATACTGGCCTTGCTGGAGAAACAAGAAGCCGAACTGGCAAATGAATTATTGGAGCGAGCCGCAACGACTCACCCCGACCTCACCGAAAATCCTGTGTTTCAAAAATCGGTCAGCAATTTGCAAAACAAAAAGAGGCAGGTTGCATGATGGAATTCAGGGATTCCAACGTTGGTATTACCAGGAACGACCAATTCGAGTAGCCTGATCGGTTCGAAATCTTTGTGAACGCATGTCTCATTCAATGTAAGCAGATTTGAAACGATGTCAGGTCCAGTTTTTGTCATTGCCAAACAACGCAGCGGGACAAATTTGCTGCGAAAAAGTCTTGCCAGTACCTGCTGGTTTGAAGATCGTGACGAAATCTTTCATTACCGACGAGATTTAGGCGTGTTTTGGCTACACCGCGCTTTGATGATCGCGCGAGATCCTGAGCTATCGATTCCAACTCTAAAGAACCAGGAAAAGTTGTTTGAATCTTTCCTTTCAGTCTACGCGGGCGACGAGCGAGCCTTCAGTCTGATCGATGTGAAATACAACTCGTTTCACAATTTGAATTCGATGTTTCACGATCACGCGGTCAGGCCAAACATTCTGGATTTAATTGCAGAGAAAGACTGCCCCGTTATTCATCTTGTCCGTAAGGACTCGATTGCCGCTTACGTGAGCTTACGAGTGGCGCGCAACCGAAAAGTGTTTGTTGACAAAACCGATGTTCGCGAGTGCAACCAAAAGATTAAAGTTCCCGTTCCTCATTTGATCAATTATCTGCGGGATTTAGATATCGAAGTTCGCAGGACGCGAAACTGGTTTAACGCTGAGAAGCCGATTCGCTGGATGGAATTGGAATTCGAATCTATCATCGACGGTAAAGGCGAATTCTCGTTCACCGTTGCCAATCAGATACAGCAGTTTTTGAAAATCCCGCTCGCGTTTGAGCCCCATGTGTTGACCAAAAAAATTATCAGCCGCCCGTATTGGGAATTGGTTAGCAACTTCGAGTCTGAGGTAGTTCCCGCCTTGAACCAAAGCGGGTTTGGCCATCTTCTCCCAATTCAATTCCGCACCGAAGCAAACGACAACAGTCAGCCCGCCGCAAAAGATGCGGCCTAGTCGTTTGTCAGTGTTGAATCTTAGGGTAAGCGGGTAAGGCGGAGGCTGGGTTACTCCAGCCACCGGTTTTGGCACAGGACTCGTCGCCTCGTCCACTTCTACGTTCAATCCGAAAACCAAGCTGCGGCCGACGACTAGCCCATTTCTTACGTAGGGTGGATCGAACTCGCACAACGACTGAGTGGTTCGTCGCCAACTCGATTGCTTGAAATAACCAAGTGTACTTTGGCCGAAAAAACTAAAGCGAGTGAAGACCCACCAGTAACCCGTTTGCTCGACGCCACCCTACAGCCTGTGAGAGATGCGGCCTAACGCGCCGCATCGATGCGGAAGAGCCCATTATCCCATTTGTGTTGTGGATCAATTATACTCGCAGTTTCTTTCAACACATTGAGGAAAGTAATGCGAGTTATCTTTGTATTCCCAATCGCTGTTTTGGCTCTGTATTCGATCGCCAGCATCGACTCATTCGCGATTGAGCCAGCCGCGACCGAACTAGTTTCGTCCAGGCCAAACATCGTGGTGATCATGGCTGACGATATGGGGTACGGCGATGTCCAGCGACTTAACCCGGTCTCAACCGTCGCCACGCCCTCCCTAAACAAGTTGGCGGATGAAGGCGTTACGTTCACCGACGCCCACTCGCCATCGGGAGTCTGCACGCCGACTCGGTACGGACTGATTTGCGGACGTTACTGTTGGCGGACTCGTCTAAAAAATGGCGTCCTCGGCGGCTATTCTAAGCCGCTCGTCGACCTCGAACAGCAGACGATTGCCAGTGTGTTGGGAGTTTCCGGCTACAAAACGGCCTGCATCGGCAAATGGCATTTAGGACTTGGTTGGCAATGGCAGGAAGATTTGCCAGCCAACATCAACTATTTTGGGATCGCCGGAAAACCCGGGTCAGTCGACTTTTCGAAGCCAATCACGGACGCACCCACCGATCATGGATTTGATTACAGCTACATTATTCCCGCGTCGCTCGATATGAGCCCCTATGTTTATATCGAAAACAATCGAGTAACCAGCATTCCGGATAAGGTCATTGAGGGTGATTCGTTTCCCGCTTTTTATCGCAAAGGCGAGATTGCCGCGGACTTCAAGATCATCGACTGCCTTGATCATTTGACCGACAAGGCGGTGGAGTTTGTTACAAAAAATGCCAAAGGACAACAACCGTTCTTCCTATACCTGCCGCTTCCGGCGCCGCACAAGCCTGTAATGCCCACCACGGCATTTCAAGGCAAATCGAAACTTGGTTTTTATGCTGACTTTGTCATGCAAGTGGACAGCGCAGTCGGGCGGGTGCTTGAATCGCTTGATCTTAACGCCGTACGCGAGAACACGATCGTGATTTTCACTAGTGATAACGGGTCTTTCATGTACCGCTTCGAAGACGGTAAACCGGATCACGTCGACGAACCGAAACAGCAGGGTTATCGTACCGAAAATCATCAACCCAACGGAAAACTCCGCGGCACAAAAGCGGACATTTGGGAAGGCGGTCATCGCGTTCCATTTTTTGTTCGCTGGCCGGAAAAAGTCAAAACACCCCGTCAAATAGATCAGACCATCACGCACACCGATATCCTGGCGACCGTGGCCGAAACTGCGA
>JAHEJI010000222.1 GCA_024638965.1 Planctomycetaceae bacterium | reverse complement strand
AAAAGCCCTACCAGTTTGTGCCACCAATCACGTGGGCCTGGCCGCAGACTCTGTACACGCGTAGCGGCTTATTCAAACCGTCTCTGAAACGGATGGGAGGTGTCATCGATCATGAGTGTCGCAATCTGGACGAGCTGAAGGCATCCATCGACGCGGGGCATGGGATCATGATGTGTCCCAACCACCCACGATTGGCCGATCCAATGGTATTTTGCTTCGTCGCTCGCGAGACGCCATGCAATTTTTACGCGATGGCCAGCTGGCACTTGTTTAACCAGGGTCGGTTTACCCGGTTGATGATTCGCCTGATGGGAGCCTTCAGTGTAAATCGTGAAGGGTTGGATCGACAGGCAATCGATTATGCGATCAAGATTCTGCAAACGGCAGAACGTCCGCTGCTGTTATTTCCGGAAGGGGCAACCAGCAAAACGAACGATCGCTTGATGTCCTTGATGGAGGGGCCGGCGTTCATTGCCCGCAATGCGGCCAAGCGACGCGCCAAAGAAGATGGCGGAACCGTTGTCGTGCATCCGATCGGAATCAAATACCTCTACCAGGGGGACATCGAGAAGGCCTGCGATGCCGTCCTTTCGGATCTGGAGCAAAAACTCACCTGGAAACCGCAGAAAGACGTGCCGTTAATCGACCGGCTGATTAAAGCAGGCAACGCGATGCTGACGCTCAAAGAGCTCCAATACGGAGCGCCCGCCAAGGGTGCAACTTTGCGAGAGCGACAGACAAACCTCGTCAATCACCTGTTGCACCCTCTTGAGGAGGAATGGTTAGGGGCACCAAAAGACGACGGGATTGCGATTCGTATCAAAACTTTGCGGATGAAGATTTTTCCCGAGATGAGCCGCGCCGAAATTGATGACATGGAACGCGCGCGACGCTGGGAACATCTTGAGCGGACCTACCTGGCCCAGCAAGTCGACTGTTATCCAGAGCATTACGTTGTCGATACCCCATCCATCGATCGGATTCTCGAGACCTGCGAAAAATTTGAAGAAGACTTGACTGATATTTGCCGCATTCACGGAAATTTGAAAGTCATCATTGATGTTGATGACCCGATTGAAGTTTCTCCGGAGCGCGTTAAAGGTGCGACTGAGGACCCGATCATGAAGCAGGTTCGTGAGCGGCTTGAACAAAAGCTGAGTGTGCTGCAGCACGAATCAAAGTTGTACCAAGGGGCGTGATCCCGGCGAACATCGGAATTTGGTACACTTGACGTGAACGGAACAGCGGCAACAGTGTTCGGCTCGAATGGCGTTTACAACCTCGCTCTCCGGGAAACGTCGGGCTCTCAGACCCGGGTGAAGGTTTTTGAAAGCAAATTTAATCAGTTACGATATGAAATATCTCGCAATCACATTTTTGATTTTGTCATTGCCTGGTCTGGCACTCGCTCAAGGTTCGCGAGAGTTTGTAGACTCGGCAAACAGCCGATTCTTGAATCAAGATCCAAAAATCGGTTCCCTCGTGCCGGACATCAAGGCCTGGGACGAATCTGGAAACGAGTTTCAACTTGGGAGCACTCGCGGAAAGTACACGGTCATCATTTTCGGTTGCCTGACGTGAGCCCCTTTTATCAAAAACGTTTCCGGTACGGAAACAGTTTTTCTTGATTATCGTGACATGGGCGTCAACTTTTACTACGTCTATGCCAACGTGCAACATCCAGAGACAAACGGGATCGTGGAGGCGTATTCGGTCAAGGAAAGAGTGATGCATGTCGCTGAGGCCAAACGGCGAACCCAATCGGAGGTCCCCTGGATTTGCGACACAATGGATAACCAAATCAAAGATGCCTTGGGCGGCGCGCCTAACGGCGAATTGGTGTTGGATCCGGCGGGCAATATCGTGCGAAAACGGTTTTGGAGTGACCCGGCTATTCTACGTGCAGACTTGACTGAATTGATTGGCCCGGTTGAGAAGCCCACGCTTGTGGAGGAATTGCCGGTTCGTTTCCAGGTCGAGACTCGAGAAATTGCCAGCGGTGTGGTTCCTCGAATCGATTTGCCGCGCGGTCTAAACGCCGTCAAAATTGAACCATCCACGGATGACAAGGGCACTCCGTTTTTTGTCAAACTCAGAGCTGAAGCAACTCGCCCCTTGATACAAAAGGGAAAAGGTCAGCTCTACCTTGGCTTCTACCTCGATCCGCTTTACAAGGTTCATTGGAATAATCGAATGGGCCGTATCAAAGTCAATATCGAACAGGCCGACGGCCTGAAACTTGAAAAATATGAGCTCGTCGGTCCGGACGTGAAACAGGATTCCGATATCGATCCACGTCAGTTCCTGGTGGATGTAGAACTCGAGGACAAGAACCATTCGATTGAACTGACCGTCAGTTACACCGTCTGCGACGACGCGGAAACATTCTGCGTGCCGGTTAACCAGCGCTACGTTGTGTATTTGAAACGGGACAAATGGGGAGGCACGCGACCGGGGATTTTTCTAGTCGGAATGTTTGCGGAAGTTGAAAAGATGGACAGCAACGGTGATGGTGTGTTAACCAAAGATGAATTGCCTCCGGGTCGTGTTACCTTGTACGTCGGTCACATGGACAAAAACGGAAATGGTCAAATCGACGCGGACGAGATATCTGAATTCAAAGCAATGTTTGGAAACGGCACCGGTTTCGGGACGACCAAAAACGACGGGGGATAGCCGATAAGGCGGATTGGAGGCCAGCCCTGATTGTCGTAGCTTGACTTTCTAAGTCGGGATTTGGATCAGTCAGCTCATTTTCTGATCAATTTGGTGAGAATCCGGTCCAGCTGGTTGGCGAATGATTGAACGTCCTTGTTGTTGAGTGGTTTTGGTCCTCCGGTTTCAACACCCGTCGAACGAATTTGATCCATTACGTTGCGCATCGCCAACCGTTCTCCAATACTGTCGTCATCAAATAGTTCGCCCCGTGTTCCCAGTGCCATCCCGCCGTTTTTCACGACATCGGCGGCCAGCGGGATATCTCCCGTAATCACAAGGTCGCCCGGGGACATCTGTTGGACGATTTTTTTGTCGGCTTTGTCCGCGCCGGCCGGGACAAGAATCAGGCTGAACAGATCCGACCGGGGAAAACGCATGCCCGCATTGGCCACCAAAATCAATTCGATATTTAGTCGGCGGGCAGCACGAAACAAAACGTCCCGAAGAACGGAGGGACACGCATCCGCGTCGACCCAAATCTTGAACTTATCTTTGGCTTGGTCCATCGTCTGGCTAATTAACGCGAATCGATTTCATTTCTGATCTAGCATCTGTTGTAGGCAAAGCAGGGCCATCGCAGTCCCGTAGCAGCGACCGAGTTCGTGAGAATCGACAAAACAACCATCAAGCTCTGGTAACGACATAATAATTTCCTGTTGCTGGCGTTCGTATTTTTGACGTAGCGATTTGTTGGTGATTTTGGAAATTGCCTCGCTACGCCCGCGCATGTCGTACCAGAAAAAGAACCCGCCGTAGGCCATGTTCGACGTGTGATCATCGTACTTAAGTGCGGTGTTCAGGTGTTCGTGCATGTCAAAGGAAATCTGAATGGCTGCGTCCAGGTTTTCGTCTGAAGCCTTTTGCCAGCTCCATAATCCCAGCTCACAAAGCGGCATGCGCCCGGCTGAGGCGGCGACCTGCCGAGGCTTACCAGCCTTGCCCGCGTTCGCAGCCCGGCGCGAACTGCCATAGGGATATGCCCCATTTTCAAAACGATCGCGCTCCAGCGAGGCGATTCCCAGGTCGATTTTTTCCTGATCGATTGTAGCCCCAGCCTGTTTGGCTTCCGCCAGCGCGACAAGTGCCGTAGCGGTCACGAAAGGATTGGCGTATTCGTGATACCATCCGCCGCGTTTTGTTTGAATTTGTTCCAGCAATTCGACGCCATGTTGTAGAGAAGGTTTCAGTTCGGGTCGGTCCACAACCAGGCGGGAGAGAAAACGAACGCGGTATGCGTAGGCCCAGAGAATTTCGTCTCGGTCGAATTTGTTGAGGTGGGAATCATCTCTCACAAAGTCGGCGGCGCGAACGATGGCTGATTCAATTGCGGTTGCCTTTTCCGGCAAGGCGTGTTTGCTTGCCAAAAGAGCCATCCCTGCGAGCGAAGTTACCGCCACATGAACGTTGGGAAGGCTGTCCGTTCCACCAAAGTCATAGTCACAGTCAACCCAAGCGCCGTCGGATCGCTGCATGTCAAGCAGAAATTCGATACTGCGTTTGGTGACATCTTCTTTTTTATAGACACCCTTGGGGGCAGCGCTGCCAGCCGAGTCAATTCCCGCCTTGAGCACTGCAACCGGAATTTCCGAATCGACTTCGAAGCCGCGAACAATCGGACCAAAGCCTTCCGCCTCGGCAGCCGCCTTCCATCCAAGCGGGTGTTCGGGATATTCATCGGCGATCGACTTCCAGATGGTTGCCGCCTGACGGTGATCACCTTTATGAAAGACATCCGTCGCCTGTTTCATTCTCGTCTCGATTTTTTGTGTGACCAGGTTCGTTACTGCTGAATTTGGCTGGGGATCCGGCGATTCAGCGGCGGAGGCATTGGCATGCGTCAACAAAGCTTCAAACCATGGTTTATGCAGCGTCGTAATTCGATCAACCTTGAATTTCTCGCTACCGTCGGCTTTCAGAATGAGAAACCCAGGTTCCACGAACGTGTAGGGAACAAGATCGTATCTTTTTTGTTGTTCGGCTGTGGGAACTGCTTTGACGGGTATGTAATGCGCATTCAATTGACTTCGAGTTGCTTCCCAGGAAAAAGGACCCGCCATCATGTAGCGATCAATTTCCGGCTTGCGGTCCATAAAACTATCCGACAGTGTTGGCACGTACCAAAAAACCGGTTTGCCCGTTTCCGCGGAACGTTTGATCGCGGTATCCAAGTCAATTTCCCAGTGAACTCCGCTACCTATTTTCGCAGAGATAGGGCTTGGTTTGACACGAACCTTACGCGTTGAATTTCGTGGTGTTTGGTCGTCCTGATCCTGAGCGGACGAACGACCGCCTGACAACAAGGCGGCCAAAGCCAACAAAGCCAACGACATACTGAGTTTCACCAGATTCTCCATCAAAACTAGGGCGATTTCTTGCGCGAATTCCTGCGTACGCTGCCATGATAACCCAGAAATGGTAGCGAAGAACGCCGCTTGGCAGCTACTTCTGGGCATAGGCCCATTTCCTGAGGGCAAAGAGGGCAAGCCGCAATTAAGATAGGGGTAATTAACGTGGTGAGCCCAAAACCGGCTGTTGCGATTAAACCCCGTTAAACCTGCCCCAAAACTGCCTCGGCCACCGTGTCTTTCCGCCCCAGTAGGGTTGTCCGACACCACCTGAAAATCGCGTCAGGGTGATTAGAGACCTTCCTCAAAAGACGAAATCGCGCTCAAAAGTTAAATACCCGAATTTAGTTCGGAACAAAAAAATTAAAAACCGATTTTTGAACACGATTCGCCGATAAGAGTGATAGCGGATTTTGCCAAATAATCTCGCTCCAAAGTGCGTCGCCCTTGAAACGAGCCGTTTCTGCAAACTTTTTGTGTCGCTCACGTTCGGCACAAATTCTGTCGAGGAGTCGATTGCCTTTTGGCCAACCTCCATTGGCAATGTTTAATTGAAAGGGTCCTAAGATATGAAAACGCTGACAACTTTTTTCGCCGTCCTAGCTTTGTCGTTTTGCCTGACTCATTCCGCGCAAGGAATTACACTTGGCGGGAGTCTAAATGGTTCAGGTTGGCTTCCTCAAGGTGGTAGTCCTGGATTGGCTTGGACTAAGGCGGACCACGCACAGGCCCAACAAGATGCAATCCAAAATGCGAATGAACTCCTCGATCTACATGTCGCTTTGCAAATGTGGGATTTTCCAAATCAAGTGTACGAGGACCATATCATCCTGGAAGATGATATGAGTTATTTCGGGGATGATCCGGCCCACTATACCTATTCAATCTATTCGTACCTGATTTTCTTTGAAAGCGGTCAATTTGCCGTTATTTATCCGTAGGCTTGGCGCATTGGACTAACGCCAATCACCGAGCAACTGCCAGTTGGCCCAGGATTCAGGCGGATGCCCCAGTTTGTGCATCTGAATTTGAGCTTTGCGGATTGCTTCGATTTTGCTGAGTCGTGCGGTGACAAGGTTTTCGTAAAACAACTCCATGAACTGGCGTGCAACCGCATCATCGACGGGCCAGCGGCTGGCGATACACGTTTTTGCGCCGGCCATTAAGAACGCACGTTGCATTCCAAAGATCCCCTCGCCGCTGATTTCCAACCCCTGGCTGGTATCGCAGGCCGAGAGTACTACCAATTCGAGGTTGGTCAGGTTCATTGAGATCACCTGCTCACCCGAAAGGAAGCTGTGGTCATCCGGATCATTGGCATCCGATAGCGCCAATCCAATACGGGCAAACGGAAGTGCCTTAAAGCCTTGCTTCTCGGCTTCCAGGAAAAATCCGTGCGTGGCAAAGTGAACAAATCGGACAAGCCGCAATTGTTTTTTTACTGCGATTTCGTTTGCCTGTCTGTTTTGTAGCGTGTTTACAGCGCCAAACGACGATAGCAGTGGCCCGACAATCTGCAATTCTCGCTCACTCTCTTTCAGCTGCTGAAAAGCAAACGACGGATTTGCCGATCCTTTTTTTCCTGACGTTCCAAATTCCAGATTGCCAACGAGCAGGCTGCCTTCGCCAAGGGGCCGGATCGTTACCAGGTTTTCGACCAGGTCGCGAGAGTTGGTCGCGGGAACCATCACGAAATCGTGTACAAGGTATTGACCCGGTTTCGCACGCGAGGGGAGACCGCTCCAGGGGACCGAACCAAGTAGACCGTCACCACAGATAACGATGACCTCCGAGTCACCAAAACACGGACTGATATCATCCAAGATTTTCTTGCGAAGCGCATCGCCATTGGTATCAAACTTGGATGCAACGTTGCCTGATTCCATTCGCTGCGTGGCGAAATAAATATGACGGTTCACTATCTCGTCGATCAAGTCGGCGTTGCCAAGTTTTTTGCATTCCAGTTCATAACCATCGTCAAGGTTTCTAAAGATGAACGCGTAGTAAATGTTCTTTTCCACGATTTGATTTTCTGGTTGCCGATAAAATTCGACCAGCGTCGTGTTGACAGGCAAATGCTCACTAAGTCGGGAAATAATATTCGACTCAAATTTGATTTCATCAAACGAAATGGAGTTCCCAAGTCTGGCGACCAAGTCGCGTTTTTGACGAGAAAGTTGCCTGATTTGATCATCAATTTCGGGATCTGGCTTGGGCGTTTTAGCCTTCTCAAGAATCAAGTTGAATATTTTTTCGCCAACTTCGAATAATTTTTCCGGCACGTCAACGCCCGTGGTGCTGTCAACCTGACCACCGATTTGGGAACGCATCGCTTGGGCACGCGCCACCATGCCCTTGATTCGAGACACGTACTCGAACATTATTTCGACTTGCGCTGGATTCGACTTGTCGCCTGCCGCGATCATGTCCTTCAAACAATCGCGAGAAAATTCGGCATAACCGTCGGCTTGCGAATCACTCGATGACAGGAGTTCAAGGAAAAAGCACTCGCCGTAGATATCGATCGCCTCGGAGTAGGCTTTAACGGCCTCTGCAGGTTGGCCCATCGCCGCGTAAGTAAACCCCAACTCACGGAGGCACATCGCGATGTGAGTCTTATTTGAGTTGATGGGACGGGAGTTCACGGCCTCGTAGCACGCATTGATTGCCTGATCGTACCTGCCCCAGGCGCGGGCAGTTGCAATTCGATAAAACTGCAGCAACCGATAATATGGTCCGAATTCCTGTCCATACAGACTTCGGTAAATACGACAGGCCTCATCGATGTAGCCTTTGGCCAGCGCTTCGCTGGATTCCAATTCTGGAAAGTCCGTTTTTGTTAAATGTTCTATCTCGCAAAGTTGGCGGAGCACAAAAACGTACCGCAACGACTTTTTTAAACCTAGTTCGTCAAGAATATTCTTTGCCTCGAGGAACGCCTTTTTGCCACGAGCGAGCCTATGTTCCTTGTCTAATCCCTGGTCGTAGAGTGCGCACAAAGCTTGTCGATGAATCGTGTTAGCTCGAGTGCGACGGATGGTTTTTATCGTCGGTTCGTTCCATCGGCCCGAGTGGTTAGCCTCAAGCTCGTCGAGCTCCAGCAGAGATTTGTTGAGTAATGACTCGCCCTCTTTCCATTCACCAGTACCCACGTAGTCGGCTGCCCGGAGGAACTTCCATTGCGCCATTTCGATCGACGGTTCTCCATAAAGCTTCCGAGTCAACTCCTTGGATTCGTCAAAATATTGAGCGGCCCGATCAAATTGAAGCGAGCGCGAATAACCAAATGCAAGCTGGCGATTGGCAATGGCGATCAATTGCTGTTTGTTGTAAGATTCAGTTTCGGCGAGTTTTTTGAGATACGATTCGAAACAGGCTATATATTGTGGCCAATCGGCCCGGACCTCATGATGGGTTGCCTTCACTGTCAACAATTTGATTGTCTCAGGATGATCGGCGCCGAGTTGAGCGGCAAGGACGCGTCTGTTTACTTCAATTTCTTTGAGGGCCTCGGGCATGCCACCATATCGAAGCTTTAAATCAATCAGACGTCCGGAAATCAAAGCGGTGAGCAGATTTTCAGCGCCCAATACAGAGTCGAATTTTTTAACCGCATGATTTAATTTTTTGATGGCCTCGCCAGGTTGTTCGTTGCGAAAATACAAGTCTGCCTGGAATTGTGCGGCGGTTGCTTCAAATACGGCTGCCTGCGCCGCCGCATCAAGGCCAGCCACTTGTTTGGCGTTCTCGAGCAGCTCTTCCTGCAACTTGATGGAATAATTGCGATGCTTTCGCTCACGGAGCAGTTCCACGAGTCGATTTCTAAACCCTACGGACTCTGCAACTTTACCACACGCCATCGCAAACGTTGCCAGGCGGTCTAACGATTCTTCGTTGGCGCGGCCGCGTAGATCTTCTTCGACGACATTCAGATTGCGGAATGCCAGCTTTTCGGCTGACATGGCGCGGGAGAAATCGTCGTCTAGCGCACGCTGGTTAGCGTCGTCCCGGATTCGAGAATAGCGGCAAGACCTACCGCTAAGATAACTCTGGTAAACGACAACGCATACGATCATCGCGATCAGAGTCAAAGCAATAAGCTTGACCTTGCGTTTTAACATGGCGGGCCAAAACAGGGGGCTCAGTCACTATAAGTTTAAACAGGATAGCAAACTAATTAGTGAGACCATTATAGCGAACGATAACCGCAGCGCTCTCGCGTTTCTGCGAAATCGCTTTTGCACCGCGATCATTCGTCCAATTTGGCGGAGCGGGCTCGTTTTTTCTAGAGAGAACGTCGTCCTTCAATGCCGACGAGTCCCAGCGCTGGTCGCGTGCCAGGATCACGAGATATTCGTCTTTCCCGTTAGAATTCGGGCTGAGCTTCAACTTCAACTTCTCGGTTGCTTCACCCTTGACGGGAATAACGAATCTTTCATCGAACGCGAGGGGAACGAGTTGACGATCGTCAGGGTTATCGTCATCAAATTCAACGCTGTAAACGCCAATCCAACTTTCAATTTCGGGAGTGACGATAAGTTCAATAACCTCCGCATTTTCGAGTTCCAGCAATTCGTCGACCGA
>JAHEJI010000286.1 GCA_024638965.1 Planctomycetaceae bacterium | reverse complement strand
CCAGCGATTCAGCCAAGCCAAGGCGGAATCCGCCGCCGCGCGAGACGAATCCCATGCGTTGGAGCTGGAACTCGGTGCGGCGCAACAGAAAATCGAAAAACTCAACAACCGGCTTGCCGAGGCAGGCAAAGGCCTTGAGAAAATGCTGGAAAACTATCAAGTCAACAAGCAGATTTTGTCGGACCTGCAGGAGACGCTCTCAGGCTTTGTCGCCGAACCGCAGCAGGAAATCGACCTGTCGGCGATCCCCAATCCGGGCGATTCAGCCGCCCCGGCTGAGTCCGCCAGCGCGGCGCAACCCGAATCGCCCCAAAATGCTGACGTGGACCGCAAAAGGTAAATTCGCCGGGTACGGGCGGAAGCCCGGCGCGGCTCATCAACCACCACCCAAACCGGATTGAGACGCCCACCGGTCTAGAGCACTTCCAGAATTATTCTGCAATATTCGACCTGTACGGTGGGCAGGTCAGGAGACCGCCCACGGGCGGATCTCATTTTCTTGAGTGAACACAGATTTTGGAAATGCTCTATTCCTGGCCGGCAACCTGTTTCAGGTCTATCTCGTCCAGTGGGTGCAATACACGGCCTTCCATCCCGCCACTGACAAACAGTGACTGGCCCGTGATGTGGCCGGCGAGTCTGGACGACGCCAGAAATACAACCGCCGAAGCCACGTCGGTGGGCCTTCCAAATTTTTTCAACGGAATCGTCTGCAAGGCGCGTTTCATGGCCTCCTCGTTGCCGGTAAATTTTTCGGCCATCGACGTCAACGTCCAACCGGGACAGACACAGTTGATCCTGGCCCCCGGATTCTGTGTGACGATTTCGTTTTTCAAACTGTTCAACAAGCCTGTCATCAGGCCGCCCTTGGCGGCGGCGTAATCCGCATGACCAGCTTCGCCGAACAATCCGGCCGTCGATCCGATCAGAACCGCGGATGGTTTCTCAACGGAATTTGATTGAGCTTGATTGAGAAACTCTCCCAGACACAGGAATACGCTCGTCAAATCCACGGCCAACGTCTGGTTCCAACGCTCCAAACTCATTGACCGTAAAGGCCGGTCGTCCGGAGGCCAGACACCGGCATTGGCAATCAAAACTTCGACCGGCCCCAGTCGTGACTCGATCGTCGCAAACGTTTCCCGGACCGCCACCGGATCGCGCAGGTCCGATCCCACGGTGATTGCATTCGGCTTGTTGGCGAGTCCCGCTCTGACTTGCTCTGCCGACTGCGAACCGCGGAAGTAATGGACCGCAACATGTGCTCCCTCCTCCGAAAACATTCGGCAGATCTCACCACCGATACCTCCGCTGCCGCCCGTGACAAGGACCACTTTACCTGCCAGGCCTGAATCCATTGCCAGCTCCCTTGATAACGTCTTTTACGTCTTTAACGTCTTGCGGAATCGTTGACGAAAAAGCCACGTTAGTCCCAATCCAGGGTGCCACCGGTTTGGTATTCGGTAACCCGCGTTTCAAAAAAGTTCTTTTCTTTCATCAGGTCCATCGTTTCACTCATCCAGGGAAACGGGTTTCGGCTGCCATACTGTGTTGGTAATCCGATCCGTTCCAGGCGGCGATCGGCGATGAACTGAACATAGTCGCGGAACAGATTCGCATTCAGACCCAAGACTCCATTGGGCAAGCAGTCTTGAGCATAGGCGATTTCGAGTTCTACCGATTCTCGGACGCGATCAACCATCTTTTGACGGAATTCCGGTGTCCAGATTTCCGGGTTCTCCGTCTTGATGCCGTTGATCAGGTCGATGCCGAAGTTCAGGTGAATCGACTCGTCCCGCAAAATGTACTGGAATTGTTCCCCGATGCCTTTCATCAGATTTCGCCGATGAAAAGAGAGGATCATGACAAATCCGGTGTAGAAAAAAATCCCTTCCATGATCAGATAGAAACCAATCAGGTTTTTCAGAAGTGACTGGGTGCCTTCGAAAGTTTCGGTCGTGAAATCCGGATCGAGGACCTCGCGGGTCAACTCCATTTCGAATGCGTCTTTGCGGGCGATCGCCGGGACTTCGTTGTACATATTGAAAACTTCGCCTTCGTCCAGGCCCAGACTTTCAACCACATACAGAAACGTGTGCGTGTGAACCGCTTCCTCAAACGCCTGACGCAACAGGTATTGCCGACACTCGGCATTGGTCACGTGCTTGAAAATTGCCAGCACCAGGTTGTTTCCCACCAGGCTCTCGGCGGTCGAAAAGAAGCCCAGGTTTCGCATGATGACCCGTCGTTCGTCATCCGACAGTTGGCTGGAGCGCCAAATCTCGATGTCCTTGTTCATGGGAACTTCGGTCGGCATCCAGTGGTTGGCGCAGCCGTTGGTGTAATGTTCCCAGGCCCACTTGTATTTGAGCGGCATTAACTGATTCACGTCGACCTGATGGCAGTTAATCAGCCGTTTTTCGCTGGCGTCGACCCTCAACGCTCGACCGTCTGCGGAAATCTCATTCATGCGTTTATCTCGGATATCGATTGACATTATTGCTAACTCCATGCAATGGTGGGAAGGTAAATTGAAGATTCGAGACTGATATCGCCGCGTCGGGGGACGCGGCGATTTCAATCCTCATTCCGGCCTATTACTGACATGCTTCACAATCTGGAGTA
>JAHEJI010000221.1:9164-9722 GCA_024638965.1 Planctomycetaceae bacterium | reverse complement strand
GAAAGGCAGGCGGGACGCCTGCACCACAAGTTATTTTTCCCCTGACCCTAAGGGGCAGAGCCTGGCCCACAGCTACCCATGCGCCAAATTCTTCGTCGAATCTATGGCACAAATTGGCAAGCAGTGCAAGCGGTTTTGAGTTGATAGCACTTGCGCTATCGCAAGACGCTTTCCGGCGACGAAAGACAGTCTATTGACATGGACTGATGATCAAAGCGACTTGACGGCTTGTTCCACCTTTTTCGCAACTCGTATCCAGCGAGATACGAAGCTCACTGACACGACGAAAGTGCTTTCGCCGCCCGACGTTTTCGATGTCGTTGCCCGCAAGTTGATGCCAGCAAGTTGATGCCAGCAAGTTGATGCCAGCAAGTTGATGCCAGCAAGTTGATTATTCGGAATCGTGGCTTGATCGGGCGCCTCACACCGACCGAAAGTTGCCACTTTTTCTTTACCAGGTCGATCTCAGCCTAAAACTAATCGCCGAGCCAAAATTGTTGGTTGGATCCAATGCTGGATTGACAATTGCCTGGTAGGCGACCGTTGCCTGCATCTCAG
>JAHEJI010000221.1:0-9154 GCA_024638965.1 Planctomycetaceae bacterium | reverse complement strand
GACGAAACCGGCCAAGTCTGCATTAAAACCACGCCGTTTGAATCGGCCAGCATTGAACGGGTCGTAAACCAGGAAATGACCAGCGGCAAGTTGCTCATAAGTGGCGGAGTCCCGATAGCTTTTTCCGTACCGCAAGAGACCGATTTTCCGTCCGTCGCGGGACAATTCCTGTTCACCCTTGAGAAAGAATCCCCAGCCATCGTTACCAGTACTGCCGTTGAGGGGTTCACCGAATTTCGTTCCGTCGTTGTGCCAAAACGTCAGCTTCGAGTAGCCCGCATGCTTTGTAAACGGCAAAATCTTGGCCTGCAGCTCGACGGCGGTAAACAAGTCACCTTCTTGGATTTGACCAAACTTCGTGCGGTCTGCATTGGCATCTGACACCACACCGGCGATGTTGACGCGATCATTAAGAAACAAACCACCGAACATCCCTATCCCGGAGTCGGGTAATCCCATCGCGAACGCACCCGTCCCCGCGATTGAAAGGTTATCCGTCAACGGCGTGGCGTGTTGGGACGTGCTCAGAAACTGGTCGGGCGTGACCCTGCCGATACGATACATCCATCCAGCCTCGCGGCTGCCTTGTCGCCAGAACAGGTTTCTCACCAGAAAGGTCGGCGTGTACGTCGTAAAGGGATTGGAAGTAAACGTCTGACTGCCCAGGCCAACGGCTCCCAAGGTGGTCGGATCGGTCAGTCCATAATTCCAGCGTCCTTCAACTCCCAGGGTGAGTTCACCTTGGTTGGGGCAACCCTTTCTAAATCCATCCCAGGTTCCATTCATCTGCAAGAACGACGACATACCAAAATCATCCGTGCCGTCGATATTGTCGGTCAATCCCTGGAACAGCGTGTTGAGATTAGATCCAAATTTGAAGTTCGTTGCCTCGTAAATGCGTTTTTCGCGCGCGATAAACCTTTCGCGAATTGGCGTTAACGGAGATGTCCGAAACAATGCATCGCCAGGCGTCTTCGCCTGTGTCCGGAGTAGGCGGATCCGCTTCAAGTTAACCACAGGATCCTCGACGCTCGAAGTCATACCCGGGCCGGATTCTTCATGGGCACGCAAAGACTCATCTTGGGACCGCGACTGGGATCCCTGACCGGTTGTCTGAGCATCCTGCCCGCCAGGTTGCAAGCTTTGATTTTGGCCGTTTGACTGCGCGATTGGGACATTTGCCTGTGCGTCTTGGGCAAGTTCTTGATTGCCCTGGTCAGTTAACTTGTAATATCCGGCATTTCCCTGATAAGCCGGAGCGGTTGTCGGATAATTCTGGGCCTTTGCCGAATGCAACAAGCAACAGCTCATTAGACCGACCAATATCGCGCAAAAAAACACCTTGGAAGTTCCCATCCTGACGATCCTTCGAGTGTGAGTTGACAGCCAATTCAGCGCGGTTTTACGTCGCTTCACCGAACCAAGTATTTGCTGATGTCTTTTCTGGAATCGGCAATATGATTGAATCGAAGCGGAATTGGCGGTTTATCTAAGCCGCGGCATTTCTGCCGACAACCATTATTCCGATTGATCGGAATTTACCGGACATTACTCCATTTGCATTATCACATTCGTAAGACTGACATAACTCCCCACGAAGGATTGTAATGATTACGTAATCTGTGTTGCGTGTGACGGCAACCGCCAGGCAATCGCGATAAGCAGTTTCGGCAAAAACTGGATCAAAGCAGTGGTCATGCATCAGATTTATTGTTACGGCAATTTCGATGCCTTCGCCGAATCTGTCGAACACATCGGTCCGACACCGAAAACGCCTTACCTGGAGGCTAAGCAGGCCGACGCTGAATTGGTGCTGATTAAGCATGTCGACTGGGGTTTTTGGATTAGTCGATTAGCGTGTCATAGTCATCGCATCCAACAAAAAAAAACGGGTTTTCGATTTCGATCTATTCACCTTGCTGGAATCGTTCCCAACACGTTCTTCGTGTCCATTGTTGACCGTTGTGTTCGAGCCGTCGCAATGCTACACACTTCCCAAACATAGGCCTGGCAGGACTCGAACCCGCGATTACTTATCCGTCACACGCTGACGAACGGACTACCAATCCATCGCACTATCAAACTGGAACCTCATACCGATTTGATAACACGATCAACAGTCTTCACCTCCGTGGCACGTGGCTTTGAATCATCGAAGTTGAGATCGTGATTGTGGTCGTGAAGCAGTTCAATACTATATGCGACGGCGATTCCAAGAATCAGCATCGCCGACAGTGAAATGCGGTCATGCGAATGAAAATGAACCTCCGGCAACAAGTCGCCCAGGGAAATACACAGAAACATACCGGCCGAAAACGCGAGCGCAACGCCAAGCACCAAATCTCGTGAAGTGACCATTTGATTAACGCCCAAAGCAAACAGGATTGCACCCAGTGGGCACATCAACGAAAAAACCAAATTCACAACGAGCTGTCGATTCAGATTCCATCCGCGAGCCGCCATCAGGGACGTAATTGAGAGTGCATCCAGCGGTTTGTGAAGGACAATTGCCAGGAACACTCCTAATCCGGCGATCTTGACCGTGAAACCGGCGATCGTGATCTGGCTGCCGTCTGATTGAACAGCCGCCGCCAAGGCAATTCCGTCAAGAACCGTGTGAATTGCGAGGCCGAAACACAGCCCCGCCCAACTCAGATCGACACCGCCATGGTGGTGATCGCAATGAACGTGATGTTTGTCTTTTTCATGATCGCAAAGTTGTTTTTGGAGATGATCATGTTCCAAATCAACGGCCAAGTCGTGTTGATGAAAATGGAACATACGAACCATAAAGAACATGAATAGCAGGCCTGTCAAACAAACTCCGAGAGCCAGCTCGATATTCTTAAGCACGTAGATGGAATGCGGCAGCAAATGCAGGAAGGCCACGCCCAGCATCACGCCAGAGACAAGGCTGAGTGTAAGCTGGATTCTTCGGTGCGTCAGCTTGACGTAAGCTGGCAATGATCCACCCAAGGTTGAGCAGATCGCGATAATCACACAATAAAAGACCAGCAGAAAACTCATCGATATTCGTTCCGGAGGATGCTGAAACGACCATCGTACGCCAAGCCTTGGTCAATTCATAGCTTGAGTGAAAATGGGTTGCATCTTTACAGCGTCAAACCTGCTAACAGGGCCCGGGAATTCGTCGCTGCGTTGTGGGACTTGGACAACGCAGTTGGATCGTTCTGAATTCTCACGAATCCAGCCTGTTTTGTGTCATTCGGCGACGGCAGAGTCGTCGTCGGTGGCGGGAGCGTCAACTGAATCCGGGTTGGATTCGCCGAAGACTGGTTGCGGCTCAGCAGACAGAACAAGAGTATCTGGTGATTCATTTGCTGGGTCGCCAGCCGTGGCAACTGACGGAATCATCCGTCTGATGGCTGCCCTAATCTTTGCTGACTTGCAGTAACGTTCGAGCGAGTGTTTCTTCCCGACCTCGGCAGCAACCTGGAATGTTTCGACGCAACCTAACGGAATGACTCCTTTGCAAACGAGGTCATCAAAATAATCACATCGCTGCCCGTATTTTTTGCGGCAAACCCACTCGGCCAACTTCAAAGCGCGATCGCACTTGTTAAAAAACACCTGGGTATGATCAATTTGGTTTCCGTGCGACGGGTGGCACTTGACATTGCTGACAAAATCGCAATCGAGCGCGGGTGCAATCAAGGCCAATCGGTAACCCTTGCCTTCATCCTCTTGACTCATAAAGGGCTGATATAACGCCGACAATACGACTTGCGTCCCCAAGCTGTAAGCGACAACCGTTATGTCTCGATTTTGAAACTCGCGAAGCATCAAAGCCAACGTTTTGCCGACTTCGATCGCACGCTTCGATTTCACCAGGTAGTCTCGAAGAACACTCGAAATCTCCCGCTCAGATTTCCATTGGAAAATCACAAACCGTATTGGCGGCTGAATTCCACACTGGATTACACTTCCGTACACAACCATTCCACGGGAACGCGAAAGCTGTCGATCGTTCTGGTTTCCATGAATGTACAGAACTGTCTCCGTTTCCGGATTTTGCAGATGCTCTGCTGTCAGTTCTTTCAGCGACGAATTTTGCCAACAGCCGGCAAAAAAACGCCTAACTCGAATGGAAGCGAGTGTGCATACACAATGTGCGTTTCGTGCATTGACAACCCAGACTTCATCCTGTGGTCGAATTTGAACACCTTCAATACACGCTGCGACGGTGGCGGAGTCGGGATTTAGGAACGTTTCTTTGCCAGCAGCAACGGCCGATTCAGCCGGGCTCTCAACAATCTCCTGTGGTGCATCTTCAACAATGGTTTGCGCGCAACAAGGATTGAATCCGCCAAAAACGCACAGAGCGATTGCTGTAAGAGAATAACCATATGTGAAATACTTGTTGAGCACAGCCAAGGGTTCCGATTTGACTTAATCGCTACGACCGATCCATGTCTAAAAATAGTCAGGTGTGAAAATTGACTTCCTTGTCGAGGTTTAACGATTTTTGTGCTTAAACATAGAACATGAATAAGGATAACCCGGCGACTATTTATCAGATGTTTAAAAAAATCACCACGTTCAACTTGCACATCATTTAACTTGTTGTACGTTTTCACACCGCCAAATGACGAACTAGATTCGGTCGAGGAATTCGATGACTAAGAAAATAATTTACGTAGCCGCTTGTGCGGCATTACTGGTTTTCACTTCTGGGTGTGCCAACGGCCCGATTCGGAATTTCTTCCGCGGAGGACCCTGCAACACTTGTCAGCCGCCCGTTGGACAACCAATGTGCGGAACCAACGTAGCCCCCGGATGCGCTTCGGGCGTCTGCGGGACGGGAGTCGCATCCCCGCTTTCCCAGCCCGTTTTGAGTAGCCCGTTTGTGAATAGTCCAAATTTCGCTCCGCAGGAAACAAGCGAAACCTATTACCAGGACCCTATTTTCGGTCAGGCTCCAATTTCGGAAACAGGTTCATTTGGCAGGATTCCGGATTCCGCGAATGTGTACGGAACCGACTTGGGAGCGCCGGTCGTCGGCCCGTCGCAGGGCTCGGGCTCACGGTAAAAAAAAGACAGTCAGAATTACGATAGGGAAGTCAAGCATCGAACCAGTTGATCCTGAGCTTTTTCGATCATGTTTTACTCCCAAAAAAACGGCAGAGCATCCTGAACATGCTCTGCCGTTTTTGTTTGTTGGTCGACTTTTTCGGATCTTGTAGGACGAACTTTGGAAAAACAAGGTAAGAATTACGGTTGTCGGGGTCCAACGACCTTAGCATGCGTAAAATATAACTGTATCAAGCTTCCAGAATTCGCTGGATGCATGAGATCCCCACGAACTGTCAAACCTTGCTCACTCTAATGCTTTCGATTCGATCGAGTTGGTTCCGTATTCTGTCATTGGCCTTGATGTCCGTCTTGGGCTGGTGCGCGGTCGTCAATGCCCAGGCGGAAAAAAATGAGTCCTCGATTGATCTGGCCGAGAGTAAATCGAACGACGCCAACGAAAACGAAGAATCAGTACAAAACCAAGAATCATCACGAACCGATGACCAGCCAGAAGTAGCGCCCGATCAGATCACCCCATCAGGCCACGGGATCCGATTGGCGAAGCCGGTTAAGTACAAATGGAGAGTCGGCGTCAAAATTGTCACCGGCAAAAAGGCCTGTCGCGACGTGTTGGTGACAATCCCGGTTCCGAACGAATGGCCGGAACAACAGGTCACCATCGCCGAAGAAACGATTCCGAGTTCGATTCCTGATCTTACTTACCGCGATCTCGACAGCGGCGTCAAACAACTGGTTGCCAAAATTCGCACGATCCCCCCCAAAACAATCATCGAAATGGACGTCACGTTTGCGGTCACCGTGAACGAGATTTTGCCGCCAACGGACACTGCCGTTTTTTCGATTCCGGAGAAAGTTTCTCGCGACATCAAACAATACTTGACCGTCAGTCCAGGAATTACCTATCGCAATTCGAAGCTGCGAAAACAAGTCAAAGATATTATTAAGGACCGACAGACGGACTGGGCCAAGGTCGAAGCGATATACGACTGGATTCGGAACAATATCGATCATCGTGACGGCGAGCCCGAAGACAGTCTCAAAGCGTTTCGTGCCAAGGCCGGATGTTCCGAAGATCTCGTGGGCCTGTTTGTCGCGATGTGCCGAGCCAACAAGGTCCCGGCCAGAATGGTCTGGGTCGAGGGGCATCAACTGGCAGAGTTCTACCTCGTGGACCAGGACGAGACAGGGCATTGGTTCCCCTGCAATCCCGCGGGTCTTCGGGATTTTGGCTCAAATTCGGATCCAAGAATTATCCTGCAAAAAGGCGATAACATAAAAGTCCCCGAAAAAGAACAACGTCAAAAATACGTAGCTGAATTTGTCACCGGTTCTGGTGCCTCCAAACCGGCCGTGGGTTTCATTCGCGACCTGTTACCCGACTAGTGCGGGTCGCACGGACGTATAGCGGTCGTGGCGGTCTAATTGCCGAGCGAAACCGACGAAACGACGCTACATTTAAAACCAAGCGCGCTCTCAACGAGAATCATAATGACGCGTCAATCAAAAGCTGGCTCAGTCGCGTTCCTGTTGTTCCCATTCATCGTTTTTCAGACCGCGACCTTCGTCTTAGGACAAGAAAGCACAGAAGCCTCTGAATCGACCGAGACATCACTTGCGACGGACAACGAATCCGTGGGTGTGACTTTTGCCGAACCTACCGAATTCGAATGGGAGTTGGGTGTAAGAATCACCGCCAAAGGCGATGCCAAAGGCATTACGGCGACGGCTCCGATTCCGATTGAATGGCCCGAACAGAAAATCGAAATCGTCGGGCAAGACAAGTCAGGCTCGGTCGGCCGCGTCTCGATAAAAAGGCTGACGAAAAATTCTCGGCAAATGTTGTGCAAGATTAACCGTCTCAAGAGCGGCGAAACGGCTGAGGCCATCGTTCGTTTGAAGATCATCAAGAGTCATATTGTTGTTCCCAAAGATACGACCAAGCTCTTTCTCGCAGAAAATGTTCCTTCCAAACTGAAACAATATTTACGTCCAAGTCCATACATTGAGAGTTCCGATAAACGTATTCAACAAATTGCCCAAGGGATCGGAACCGCGGAAGGCTTGACGGATTGGCAACGGGTAGAAGAAATTTACAAGTGGGTCAGGGATAACGTCGAATACAAGTTCGACACAAAAATCCACAGTTGCCTGGAAGCGATTGATTCGGGACACGGCGACTGCGAAGAACTGTCTTCACTGTTCATCGCGATTTGTCGCGCTAAAAATATCCCCGCCCGTGCGGTGTGGATTCCGGGCCATACTTATCCCGAATTTTACATGACAGACGCAGAAGGCAACGGGCATTGGATCCCCTGTCAGGCTGCCGGAAGTTATCAATTCGGAGCGATGACCGAATCCAAACCGATCCTTCAAAAGGGTGATCGTTTCAAGTTGCCCGGCAATTCCGCACCTCTCCGTTACATTCAGCCAACGCTAGTTGCAAAAGACGCGCCCAACGGCTTGTCGTTTGAGTTTATCTCACGACTGGCGAATGGCGACAAGCAAGAATCGACAGGTCGCGAGCGATAGTCCCGTCGAGCGATACGGCGACAATGGGTCCATAAATCGTTTATTGGTCCAATATGGTGGCCACTAGCCAAGGCTGCTTCAACGACTGATTTTGCCCCGCCGTTGTTGCGTCGAAACGACAAAAATCTTGTGACGTAGTGTCCAGATTGCCCAGTCTCCAGTCATTTAAGCCATAGTTGCCTGAAATGATCGACACTGCGAGAATTCAGAATGCTCGCGTGCGATAACCAGTGCGTATCGCACGGAAGTATAGCGGTCGTGGCGCTCTGATTGCCGGGCGAAACCGACGAAAGACGCCAAGCTTAAGCCAAACGCGCTCTAAACTTCTTCTTCAGAAACGAAGTTGCAATGACTACGGCCACGAGTAAGAAAAAATCCGGAATGAAAAAAATTACGGTCCCGCAGCTCATTTCCATGAAACGTGCCGGGCAGAAAATCACCATGCTGACTGCCTACGACTACACGATGGCCAGCCTGCTGGACTCAGCCGGCATCGACACCCTGTTGGTTGGTGATAGCATGGCGATGGTTGTCCAGGGGCACGAGAACACGCTCCCGGTAACGCTTGATGAAATGATCTACCACGCAGAGATGGTGGGGCGAGCGGCAAAGCGGGCGTTGGTTGTGGTTGATCTGCCTTTTCCAATCAACCATCAGGGCGTTTATCAGACGGTGATCGCAGCCGGTCGAATCCTCAAAGAAACGCGGTGCCAAGCCGTCAAGCTGGAAGGCGGAGCCGAGCAGGCGGAAGTGATCAAGGCGCTGGTCTCGGCCGGGATCCCGGTCATGGCACACGTGGGTCTTCGCCCTCAAAGTGTTCATACGATGGGCGGATACAAGATTCAACGCGACAAAGAGCAGCTGATCGAAGACGCAATTGCCGCCCAAGAAGCTGGTGCATTCAGCATTGTACTGGAGTGTATTCCGTCCGAGATAGCCAAGATCGCCACTGAGCGACTGGCAATCCCTACGATCGGCATCGGCGCAGGCCCCGATTGCGATGGGCAGGTCCTGGTGATTAATGATATGCTCGGCATGACGAGTGGTCATGTGCCAAGTTTTGTGAAGGCTTACGCCAATATCAGAGAAGTCATTTCAAATGCGGCCCAGGAATGGTGCGAAGAAGTTCGCGACGGCAGCTATCCCGATGAAGCGCATTCGTTTGAGTAGCGATCGGGCGAACTGGCACAAACGGCTTGCTGAATACGAAGCACGTCAAAATCAATTCTTACCGTCGCCATGTCTCATGACATCTTCGACTATCGCTTGGGCAGTTCGAAATCGTCAGGAACCTCCAGTTCCATATACAACATTCCCAGCCCATGAGTTTTGCCCTGGGCGTCGGTTTTAAGGCTCTCGCTGCCACCACCACCTAGTGAATCGTGCAGGATAAAGTTGAGCGCCAATAAATTCGGCGCTTCATAGCGGTCAACGTCACCCAGGCAAATCTCTTTGAAGTGTTCTTTAACACGAGCGGGCGTCAGTTTGTCTTTGATAATTTCGTAAGCTTCGGGTGTATAAGCCACGACGCCCACGTTGCTGCCATCACCCTTGTCGCCAGAGCGGGCGT
>JAHEJI010000291.1 GCA_024638965.1 Planctomycetaceae bacterium | reverse complement strand
CATCCCGGACCACGCGTCCGCCCAAGGCCGGCGGAGCCACCGCCCAATTCTTTTAACGAACGCGGCCAGCCGTTGAGCGTCGACTAGTCTTAAATTTTCGGTTAGCCGTTTAGGTTCATGAACGGGAACCGTGGCTAGCGCTTAATGGCACCCACTATTGAAGAAGAAAGACGCCTAGATTCGTAGGCAGAATTCTCAGCATGGTTGACGCACTTTAGATCGCAAGGTCCTTTTAGCGGAAGCTGTCCGTAGAGGTAATTTGATCGCGTGTATTTTGGAAGGCTGCGCCCATCCATTGCGGGGACTGGTTCAAATCACCCGAAACTTCCCGATATCCGACATAATCCTCATTGCGTTCGCGCGATGAATTACGATGGCGGGTTTGTCAAAAGCTATGGTTGCAAATTAATCCAGTTTTCGTTTCCTAACTCAGGTGCTCCAAAAATGTTTTCAAGATACGCACTTGGCGGCGGCATCAAATTGATGGTTTTAGGTCTGGCCGCTATCGTGGTTCTTGTTTTTCAAGTGAACTGCTTTTTCTTCTCGCAATCAGCTTCCAAGTGGCCGACGGTAACGGGGACAATTACGTCCTCAGGTGTCGAGACTCGCCGCACCCGAGGTCGTCGGGGTCGGCCCTCAACCAGTAAACGAGCCGTAGTCGAATATCGATACTTCGCCGGCGGCAAACAACATACAAATGACCGGGTGCGTGTCACCGACAAATCCAAGGGATTTCGGATCGCGCAATGGAACTCTCAAGCCATCGTAGATGAGTATCCGACTGGCACGAAGGTCACCGTCGCTTATGATCCGGATGAGCCCTCAAATTCCGTCCTCGAAACGGCCCTGCCGATGTCATCTTACATTTGGATGCTCGGTTCAATCGTCGCATTGGCGATTTCGTGTGCCTTCCTATTTGGTGCGGCAACCCCATCCAATTCGTTGTAGGTTTCATGTCTGCGCAAACAATTGTAGATTTTTCAGTGCCTGTTCTTCCAACCGGGTTAGCTGACCGGTTAATGAGCGAAGATCGAGACAAGCACATCGCCTAACCTTGCGGGCAACGCCGAATGGCACTTACTTTAGGATGTTTTACTTCAGCTCCAAAGGAGCGAACCTACGCCAGCCCAGGCCATTGGCGCCAGCGGCCTGGGAGACCGAATTAGCATCACCACTTCAAGGCCCAACGGGTCGTTCCTAAACGCTGTTTAGGGCCGCCCCTTTCGTAGCTGATGTCGTTACTCGAACATTTTCCCAGGGGCGATGCCGGCGATGCCCTGGGCTGACATAGGGCCGACCCTTCGGGCCTACAAGTATTACGGGTCTATTCCTTTCTAAAGTAAGTGCCATTGCATTGGGGCAACGCCCCGAGTTGGACCGGCAAAACGCGGCCGTGGGCACGCGGTTAAACGAAGCGGCCGAAGGAATTGCCTGACCGGACTCAACAAGCCCGGATCCGATTAGCCCGAGGGTCGGTAGGGATCTTCAAGATGCAATTCGCGAGTGTTGGCAACTGGAGTCACCTTGGGAAGCGTTCTCGAGAGAATCTTCATCACTTTTTCTGCTGTCGCTCGGTAACCCGTCAGCTTCCCACCGTAAATCGAAAGCAATCTCGGTCGTGATTGATCGTCAACGGGCAACATTGTTTCGCGCGAGCGTTTGAAGGCCGCACCTGTGGCCACGGGCAAGACTCGAAGCCCGGCCCACTGGTTGATGATGGAATGATCGCGATCTGGAAAGTGTGTTTCGTAAGTTTCGCTCAGATAACGGACCTCGCTATCCAACGGTGTGACTTCGTCGGGATTGCCTTCAAATTTGACTTCAGTTGTGCCAACCAACGTTCGCTCATTCCAGGGCATCACAAACACGACACGCTTGTCTTTCGCCTCGACGTAATAACAACCCTGGGTGATGATGCCAGGCAGTTCGATGTGCGTCCCTTGAATATTTTCGACAGCCAGTTGTGCAACTTTTGGCGTGAAATGGTTGAGCACCTCGTTCACGCCCGCCCCGGCCGCATTAACTACGACATTAGCGCGTGTGCTAAACGAGTCCGAACCGAATTGGAAAAACACCTCAACTTCATCACGGCCAATTTCCGCAGAAACGAAACGGGCCGGGAAAAACAGGTCCGCTCCGAGATCTTGAGCTGACTGCATGATGGCTCGCGTCAACGCCGCGTCGTCCGTTTGCCCGTCCCAGTATTGAAGAACGCATTTGAGACCAGCTTGATTAATGCCGTCAAGTGAATCCCAATCGGATCGGGGAACCGTTTTGAACCAACAGTTTTTGTGTCCTCCCGAGAGAACGGCGTACATTAGCAATCCGATTTTCATGACCCAAGGCTTGCGTGATGTCCGATCATAAACGGGGATGTAGAATTTCTGGCGCTTTACCAGGTCCGGCGCGATCCGAAACAAGAGCTCGCGTTCCCGCAGGCTTTCCCAAACCAGGGATATCTCTAACTGTTCCAAATAGCGCAGGCCACCGTGAATTAATTTGCTACTGCGACTAGAAGTCCCTTCGGCCAAGCGAGATTTTTCCAAGAGTGCAACGGTATAACCTGCGGCCGCCGCGGCTTGGGCAACTCCAACTCCGTGAATCCCACCGCCAATCACACACACGTCGTACTTGGGTCGGACATTTGATGCAGAAACATTCGCCGAATTAACATTAAAAGGCGCACCACATTTCTTAATATCGATCGTGCCTTGGTCAGATGGATTCGGATTGAGTGGGTGAGGTTGATTAACCATTTGGATTTTTTTAAAAAAACGTACAGAGTCTGTCCCGCAATATGTGGGATAGGCATTTTGCCTGTCAATTGTCGAATTGACCGTCTGGAAGCCAATCCTACGTCGAGAGGGTTTAAGCCCAAAGGTTAGCTGTCACCGAAGGTTTTACCAATACGAGGCTGCAACCACAATAAAACAAGCCCCGTCGCGATTGTCAGCGGACCCTCGAACATCGTCCACAGCGCTGGAAGGTATAACAAAAGTAGATCGGTGCGCGGTATGACGTTGCTCCAAAGCTTGATTGCCTACCGCACATCTGTTACCGAAGTCGTCTTCCAACAATGTGGACTCGGACTTCATTGGCAGCATGGCTGGACCGAATCCACGCTTGGTCTACAGTCGTACGAGGTTTTCTTTTTGATTCTCCAAATCAGTTGCAGCATCAATCGTGCTGGCGCCGTCCCCGGTTTTATTTACGAACATGCATTGTGAAGTGGGCAAGTCGATAACTTGTTCTGGCCTGTCGGCAATACATTGATCCAAGGCGACAAGGTAATGGCGCCTGTTCATTTTTGACGTTCATTTAAGTGCAGTCACGTGCTTACGTTACCGAAGGACTTGATGGATCCGCAAGTCTTTTCAGTAAAGGCACCAGCATTGGCACTTGGGACCGGTATTTCGCATATCCGGGAAGCAAATCCACCAAATTTCGCTCCTCCAACTGAATCGCGACCAAGATATAGGCAGTCGCGACCGCCGCAAACAACAGGTGAGCAATCGTCATTGTCGGGGTAGCCCAACAAACGATTAGCCAACCGACATACAATGGATGACGTACGTATCGATAAAGCGTCGGCACTCTGAATTTGAGCTGTGTGTACTCGACGCCTCTAACGTAGAGCCATACCTGACGCAATCCGAATAGATCGAAGTGATTGATGAGAAAAGTCGAGTACAAAACAAGTAGCCAACCAAAACCGAACAGTCCATAGACCACACCTCGAAGAACGGCAATTTCAATATTCCAGATTTGGCCTCCCAACGGCTGCCACAGCCAAAACAAGAGAATCATGGCAACGTTGGAAAACAAAACGTAAGTACTTCGTTCAATCGGTTCGGGAACGAACTTGGTCCACCAGCTCTTAAACGTTGGTCGAGCCATCACGGAATGCTGAACAGCAAAGACGGTTAGCAAAAACAAATTCACAAGAATTGACATACCGATCGAACCTTGCAGCGGTGCGTCAAGCGTCGTCGGCACGGCAAAGTTTCCAATGAAGCCGATGGCGTATAAAAACACTCCCAGAAACATCACGTAGCATGCCGAACCATAAGCTAAGACGGCGATTCTCTTGATTTTATTATTCGATTTCACGACCAATTCCCCGTAAACGATGCGATTTGTTGGTGTTGCAGGGCACGTCAACGACGCTGCGACACGGTTTAACTGCCTATGGAAAGATCTGTCCACGGGACTTTTTTGGAAATTTGTGAAAAGTCTGTCGGTGCGAACCGGGACGATACGCCTTGAAGTAATCCACATCGAAAAATCCAAGGGAACTCGATTGCCAGGGGATCTGAGAACGATTTGAGCCGGATGGATTGATCGACTGACACGATCAAGGTCATTTTGGCACAGCTGCCTTCCAACCCGCTTTCAACGCTGCGGCCAGTCGCTTAATGACATCTTCGTTTTCGGGCAGTTCGGCGATGTTGACATTTTCCTGCGGATCGGTGCGCTGATCGTAAAGTTCGCGGGCGACGAGGTCATCAGAGTCCTTCCTCTTCCACTCAACATATCGATAACGTTCCGTTCGCAGACAACTTCCCATATAGTCCACGCCGTCCGGCGCGACCCAGATGCCATCCCGAAGGAATTGGGTGAAGACCGCTTTCTTCCACGGTCGCGCGCGGTCGTCCAGCAACGGAGTGAAGCTCGTTCCCTCAAGTTCATCGCGGAGTGGCACCTTGGCCAAGTCACAGAGTGTTGGGTAGACATCGACAAATTCCACCATCCGGTCGCACTTTTTTCCGTTCTCGCGAGCCCCGGGAACGCGGACAATCAGCGGGACCCGCGTGTCGATTTCAAAATTAGTCATCTTGCACCAACTGTTGTGCTCGCCGAGCTTCCATCCATGGTCACCCCACAAAACAACGATTGTGTTTTCGCCGAGCCCGTTATCTTGGAGCGCATCGAGTAACCGTCCGACTTGAGCGTCAATGTAACTCACCGACGCCAGGTAACCATGTTTCAGCAGCCGGGCCTGCGCTTCGGTCACCGATCCCTCATGAGGTTGCGGCATCTGCTTGAAATCCGTGTAGCCACGTATCTCACGCGCCGTGTTAACAGCCATGAGTGGAGCGTTTTTCGGCCAAAAAGAATTAGGAGCCAGGGGGATCGCGTCGCGATCGTACATGTCCCAGTATCGTTTCGGGACGTTAAATGGGAGATGGGGTCGATAATATCCCACAGCCAGAAAAAACGGCTTGCCGTCGCGTGCAAGCTGACCCATTTTGTCAATCGCAACGGTTGTCTGCGCTCCGTCGAAATAGGCGTCATCAGGGACATCGACGTTTTCAGTTGCAACGTGTTTGAGGTACCACTTGCCGAATCGATCAATTCGACGTGTGTCATTCTTGGCGATCAGCTCTTGTTTGCGTTGTTCTAACCAGGCGATGTTGTCCTCGGCGCGATAGACGGCGTCTGGATCAAAAGGATAGTCCGAAACGTTTAACTTCGGTTCGCTCCACGAGGGCGGATCCTGGATGTTGTTGTGGAAAATCTTGCCGATACCCACCGCGTGGTATCCATGTTGCATGAACTGTTGCGTGAGCGTCACCGCATCGGGTTTTGCAGTCCGAAAGTCAGTCTTCAGATCCCAGACCCGAATCGTATCCGGGCGAAGCCCCGTCATCAGACTGGCCCGTGATGGATTGCATACGGCTTGTTGGCAATAGGCCCTTGTAAAAGTTACGCCGGTGGCGGCCAGGCGATCAATGTTCGGACTCTTGACGATCGGTGAGCCGTAGCAGCCGAGTTCGGGACGCAGATCATCAACGGCAATAAAGAGCACATTGGGTTGACTCTTCTCGTCCGTGACCGTTGGCAGAATTTCTTGCCCGGAGCAAACCAAACACAAAAGAGTGAGGACAACGACTGTCGGTAGCACAGTGCTCATGGTATTCGTTTGGTATGCTTGTTGAATCAAAAACATTGGGCTCACGCCCAATCGTACTTACTATGGAATGTTTTAGTTCAGCTCCAACGGAGCGATCCTATGTCAGCCCAGCCAGCGGCCTGGGAAACCGAATTACCATCTCCACGTCAAGGCTCAACGGATCGTTCCTACACGCTGTTTAGGGCCGCCCTTTCGGGCCTTTCGGGGCTGATGTCGATACTCGAACATTTTCCCAGGCGATGCCGGCGATGCCCTGGGCTGACATATGGCCGACCCTTCGGGCCTACAAGTATTACGGGTCTATTCCTTATTAAAGTAAGTGCCATTGGCCCCCTCCCGCTATGCAACTACGGCCGCTTCGCGGTTCACCACACTAGTCGCGGAAGGTCCAGCCAAAGCTTGTTTGCGAGCAAGTTTGAGGCCAACCCGGTTTGTTTTTGTTTCAGCCGGGTGTCCCTTTCACGGTTTGTGGGTGGGGAAATTCCGAGACTTCGACACGTTTCTGGTGCGGCGTCAAAAACCAATCACTTATCAGAATTGTCATCAGTTTCTGAGGCATTTTTTTCCGCTTCTCGTTTTTTGCTGCTGGGTAATCCCACGCGCATCAGGGTGATTGATGTTTTGCCTTTTTTGCTTCTCCTGACGGTACAGGCGTAGGCAAAAGCCCGAGTGCCGTCATCATCGACTCGCTTGAACTCGGCGAGAAGGCGGCCCTTCTCATCGATGATGGCTGATTCAACGTCTTCAATCGTCAACGGCTCACCTTCTGAATATTGTTCCTTGAACTTCTTGTCAATGGCTTGCATGAGTTTGTCGATTTTGTCCTGAGTTCCGATTGCCGCGCGAGCTCTCATGACCTTGAACTTGTCGTGCAGCTTCGCAAACGTCTGTATTTGCTCAATATCCGAGTAAAACTTTCGGGTGCTGACCAAGGCGTCGACTTCGACCTCATGCTTTTGGTTGGGCAACTCAATGGAAATTCGGTGGGCTGGTGCGTTCAACAGAAAAAACTTGCGCCCGGTATCTTCCATACTCTGCTTGATGCCGTCCGTCGTGATGTCGAGAATGCGATTCTTGTTAATGACGTCGTCTAACAGCTCACGCACTTCCTCTTTCGTGATTGAATATTCCAGTTCAGTAGCTCGCGGATCGTTTCGGCCGACTAAGACCGTTCCATTCGCCAACACTTGGAGCAATGTGCTCGGCTGAAAATCTTCTTCCGTCGATCGACGGCCTCCACCTTCAATGTGATATTTCAGGACGACCGCTTGGGGGTCATCCGGTAGCTTAATCTCGATGGCGTCTTTGGCTGTCGCATCGTCAGACTGCTCTTGCTGAGCGACCAGACTGGAACCGTTGTTCTCGCCGTCGTCTTGATTCATCGCTGCGCCGGCGCGCGATTCGCACTGGAACCAAGTCGTGAAACTGAATAGTAAAAAAAACAACATCCACGAAAATTTTGACTTGATGCTCATTGTTCGCACGCCTGTTAAAAATGCAATAATTGGATTTAATACTGTTAACAGTTTACATCGACCCACAGAAGAAATCACGGTGGGCTGTACAAAGCAAACATCAACTTGTAGCGAGTTTTTGTTTCATCTTAATTCCTATATGGGCGTAATCGCACAGCATGAGAGGATAGAGACTTGCCAACACTTGATCAGCCTCGCGTGAACCCAATCCCCGGAATCGTTTCGTCAGCATGAAAAAAGGGAACTATTTAGACTGCATTTGTTCGTTAGAATACTGGCTTGCACAAGCCTTGTTCTGGTACGTTTCAGTTGAAAGACCAAACGAATGTCCGAACCCATCAAGCCTTATATACCGGCATCAAAGAGTCTGCCTGAGTTCACGATTCAGGCTTTGGTATTGGGTGTGCTGCTTAGTTTGGTGATGTGTGCCGCCAACATTTACGTCGGTCTTTACGCCGGGATGACCGTTAGCGCCGCGATTCCCGCGTCCGTGATTTCCATGGCCATCTTGCGCGGTCTGCTGAAACGCGGAACGATTTTGGAAAACAACATTGTTCATACGATCGCCAGCTCGGGGGAGAGTCTGGCGGCGGGCATCATTTTCACCGTACCGGCAATAATTTTGCTGGGTATTTGGAATAATTTTCATTATTGGGAAACGACGTTGATCGCGATGGCGGGTGGGGTGATGGGAGTGGCCATGATGATCCCATTACGTCGGCCAATGATCATCGAACAAGAAGAATTGAAATTTCCTGAAGGAGTCGCCTGCGCAGAAGTTCTCAAAGCCGGGGATCAAGGTGGTGCGGAAATGACCGGCATCTTTGTCGCTTTGGGTCTGGGCGGTTTGTTTAAAGCGCTGGTCGCCGTGGGAGGCGTCTTCAAAGGCACCGTCGAATGGGCAACACCAGTCGGCAAGACGGGAGTCTACTTCGGCACCGATATCTCTCCGATGCTAATGGCTGTTGGATTCATTGTGGGTTGGGAAGTGTCTCTGTTGATCTTCATGGGAGGGGCCATTTCATACTTGATCGCGATTCCTGTGTTAGCCTGGGGCGCCGATTTCTCAGGAGCTTCGGCCGCCGACATCATCAATACGATTTGGGACGAGCAGATTCGTTTTTTCGGCATTGGGGCGATGATTGTTGCCGGCATTTATTCGATTTTCAAAATTGGTAGCAGCATGGGCGCGGCATTGCGAACCGCAATCCGCGGAATCACTGGCAGAGAGGATTCTGGCTCCTTACCGCGAACCGAGCAGGGAATCACAGGACGGACATTGTTTGCCGTGCTCTTTACCAGCCTGACTCTTAGTTCGGTGGTTTATTTCATGATGACACAAAGCGCGACCACGACTGCCATAACAACGGTATTGATGTTCGTGTTGGCGTTCTTTTTCGTTGCGGTCGCGGCCTACATCGTAGGTTTGGTCGGATCGTCGAATAGTCCCGTCTCGGGAATGACGATCTGCACCGTGTTGATCACGGCTTTCCTGTTGCTGATGCTGGGATATACGGGCACCGCGGGCATGTTGGCCACGTTAGGCGTCGCTGGAGTCGTGTGTTGTGCCACCTGTACCTCGGGTGACATCTGCCAGGATCTCAAGATCGGCCAGATCGTGGGAGCCACGCCTCGAAAATTACAAACCGGCGAATTGATCGGTACAATGATTCCCGCATTCATCATTGCGCCCACGATGCAACTGTTGCACAATTCTTACGGAATTGTCGAACCGGCCCGCGAAGGCGTAACTGCTTTGAAGGCGCCGCAAGCTGCCATGTTTGAAAAGCTGGTAGGAGGCATTTTCGGCGCCGGTGAAGACATTCCCTGGGATCTGGTAGGCTGGGGGGCAGTCGTTGGTGCCCTTGCGATCATCATCGACCGTTTTTGGTTGGAGCCAAAGGAAACAAAATTCAGACTCCATTCCATGCCACTGGCTGTTGGTATGTACTTGCCTTGGACCGTTACCTTTCCCATCCTTTTCGGTGGCTTGGCCTATTTGTTTGTTGACAAAAGATCAAAGAAGAGAGGCGATTCAGAGAAGAAGCGAAATTCCATTATTCACCAAGGACTGTTGTTCTCATCAGGCATCGTGGCCGGTGAAGCGATCATGGGCATTCTTACTGCCGTCATTCTGGCGTTCCAATTGGATATCCCATTCTTGAAGGATTGGTCAGATTCAAGCGGTCTGGCTGACGTGATTTCACTGTTGGCCCTCGCAGCCATGATCGTGTTGTTGGTCTACAAGTGCTCTAGCCGAGCCAACGGAACTAAAACTGAGAGGAGCGATTGATGATTAAGATAAACCGTGTGCTGGTCCCGATGGATTTCAGTGAGTTTTCGTATCAAGCCCTGAAATATGGTCAAGAGTTTTGTGACAAGTTTGACGCAGAATTGCATTTGCTCCACATTCTCGAAATTCACGTGACGACGACACCACAGTTCACGATGGGGCTTGCAATCCCTGATCGCCAGGAAGAATCGCAAGAACTTGTGATGGAAAAAATGAGCCAGCTACCAGGAGACGATTGGGCAACGGACAAAAAAGTTGTCCGGGAAACTGCGCACGGCTCGCCCTTCGTGGAAATCGTAAAATACGCTAGAGAACATGAAATTGACGTGATCATCCTCGGCACACATGGACGAACCGGTCTCAGTCATGTGTTTATGGGGAGCGTTGCCGAGAATGTCGTCAGACAGGCACCTTGTCCCGTATTGATTGTCAGCAAAGAAGGTCATCAATTTGTTGCGCCGTGAGTGTAGCCACAATTGTCCTCAATTGGGTTTCGAGCCAGAAGCCAGCACGAAACGAATAACAAATGGTCAACAACCCTCACCCGACGCTGAGACGTCGACCTCTCCCAACTTGGGAGAGGTTGGAACTAAAGTAAGTGCCATTTGGCGATGCCCAAGCGGTTAAACGATTTTCCTGTAAAGTGTAGCCACAATTGTCCTCAATTGGGTTTCGAGCCGTAAGCCAACGCGGGACGAAAAACAATGGTCAACAACTTTGAAGACGTTTGCTGCGCGTGGCAACCGGCATCGCCGGATGACAACTAACCAGCAAGGAGAAGAACATGAGCGATTCAAGTTCCACGGTTATCGTTGACTTACCGGAACCGCGATTAAGTGGAACGCAGTCACTTGAAGAAACGCTCACATCCCGTCGCTCCGTGCGGGAGTTTACGGACGAGCCACTCTCAGAATCCGATATAGGGCAGTTGTTATGGGCCGCGCAAGGAGTCACCGATCCGGCTGGGCTACGAACGTCAGCGTCGGCCGGCGCTTTGTATCCGCTCGAAATGTACGTGGTCGGCTCAACAGGACTGTACCACTTTGAACCGGCGCGACACAAGCTTTCGCGTTGCAACGAACAAGACCTCAGACCGGCGATCCATCGGACGGCTCTAGATCAAGACTCATTGATTGAGGCCCCGGCTGTGTTTGTCATCACTGCGGTTTTCGCTCGAACTCAAAGCAAGTATGGACCTCGCGGCCGACGGTATGTCCACATGGAAGCCGGTCACGCCGCGCAGAACCTGTTGCTCCAAGCCGCAGCTTTGAATTTGGGGGGTGTGGTCATCGGAGCGTTCAACGACGTCGAGCTTCACGAGATCCTCGGCCTGCCAAACAACGAGGCACCGTTATATCTACTCCCTGTCGGTCATCCCCAATCACCATATTGAAGATGACGATTCACCCAAAACGGAAAAACAGTGACACACCACGAATAATGCTGGAAAGACGCGCTGTATTCCAACGAACGCCTAATTTACATCCATCTCCATTTTGTCTATTTCGTTTTGTATTTCGTTCATCACTTCTGGAAGCACAAGCGCGTAATAAGCTCCATTCAGTACGATTGAACCAATGACACAGGCCGTGTAAATCGTCATCAATTTGGTGATGTTCCATTCCTTAGCCTTCACCCAGCCATAGATGAAAGCGATAAGAGGACCGATACCACAAACGATAACACCAACGACGCAGATGATTCCCAGCGCTTGCTGATCCCGCTTGAACATTTCAATCACGACCAGGATAAAACAAATCAGGCAACCAATTCCTGCGACGGTCCCGAGTGCAATTAATAAATATCCCACATGTATCTCCTTGTACGGTATTTGTTGACGAAGCAATCCGACTTTAATTGTTTCGCGGCCGCCGTTGTTTTACACATGCCGAATCAAGATTGAAAGCATGTGCCTTAAGAATCTTGTTAAATTTTTTCAGGAACATCAAACTGAGAGTTTCAGAATTGGCAGGTCGCCGAAGCGACAACGACGGGCGGGTGTTCAGACGATCAGCCTACCTCATCATCCCGATGCGACAACAACAGAACAAAAGGCGACCTACTGAGCAAGCACTGACTATTCGCTGCGCGTTGAACGAGCACTGGCTGAAGCACCGTTCCTGAGTTCCATGTAACTGTGAGGAGGCCGCAAAGTCGGTCGACAAGTTTTTGCAAACACTCTCGTTCAACCGTTGGGCTGATGGTTCGGAAACAGTTGAGGGTCAAGCTGGGCCAGCAGCGATTTGATCTTCGGGATGGCTTCCTGTGCCGCTCTTTTTCCAGTCTCAGCCAGCTCCTTCGTTCGGGAGAAGTCGCTCAATTCGACATCGGAGACATTCGGTTCAATCACCACGTCCGCTGGTTGAATCCCGACCGAATTCATATTTACGCTTTGCACAAGATAACTTCGCAAGATCGTTTGAAGCGCCGAAGGAGTCTTCATTTGGTCGGTTGGGGTATCGGGTCGGTTACTTGCAAATTCTGCAGCCATGTGTGCGGTCACACTCACGGCGATGACAAAATTGCAACCTCTTCGGACCAGCTCATCGGCCGGAATATTGTTGACTAATCCACCATCCACCAGCGTTTTTCCGCTCCGGCAAATCGGTGTGGAGATGACCGGCAGGTTGATACTCTCCAAAATGCAGTCGACGGCATCACCGCGCTGGCGAACGACCGGCTTACCCAACACCAGGTCTACGGTTACAGATTCAACAGGGACCGGCAACTGCTCCAACGTCCAATCGAAAAGATACTTTCTTAACATTTGATTGAACTTATTTCGCCGATATTTGTACATCAAATACCAGTCATTCCCTCGTGGCAGCATTCGGAAAATCCGTGCAGGTCTCAGATCTTCGGCAAATCGCTCGGTCAAATGGCCAGCGTCGAGACCGGCGCTGTACAGGATTCCTGTCATCGCCCCGACACTGGTGCCGGCGATCATGTCGACAACAATTCCGTTCTCCTCCAGGACCTTGAGGACACCGAGATGGGCCATTCCTCGGGCTCCCCCTCCGCCAAGGGCAAGTCCGATTCGCACACCACGCAGTTGGTGCACCAGCCGTTCGAAACCATCGAGCAACGTAGGACTTTGTCCGGGCTCCAGTGGAGAACTGTAAATCTTGAAATCGCGGTCGACAAGATGGTCCAGCTTGAAAGCAAATGGAGCAACTTGTTCACCCTGGTCGAGCATCCAGGCTAGGTTTATCTTGTCGCGCCAACCTGGCGATCTTGCTTCAATGGCATTCAGTCGACCCACGCTCGTCTCGCTGTCGTTGGAACTGGTGCACCAAACGATCTGTTCACTGAATTCGACCAGCATTGCCGCAACCGATGGGTCGACCGACGCGTCGACGTCCATGATGATGCGACTTGAATCGGACCAAAGATTAATCTGTCTGCGGACGTCGTCCCGAGCAAGAAATTTACCCTCGGCAGGCAGTTTATGAAATCCAACGTTCTCAATTTCCTCCCAATTCGATTGATCACTCATGACGCAAGGCGATTCGCCGAGTTCCAGCAATCGCCCAATCAAATTTCGCGTCAATCTGCGACTTGTGGATGACTCATGAAACACGGTTACCAGCGACGGCTGCTTCGGTTTTCGATCTGCCAGTAATGCCTGACGAACCATGTTCGTGATTGACTGAGTAAGATTGAGGCCAAAGGTCTCGATTTTGCGTGTGAACTGAAGAGTGGTTTCAAAGTCAAGTTTCAGCGCCGCAGACGGCTCTAATGCGACGACATCAACCGGCACCGGATCGGCTTGGGCTGCTCCCAAAGCGCCGAACTGCGATCCACGAGTCAAATATCGTTGCAATATCGTATTGCCATGCAGGTCGACGACCGCTTGTTTAAATCGGCCGTGCACGATGAAGTAAACCGATGTCATCGGCTGATTCGAGCGATGTAAATATTCATCCGAATCATACTGAACCAGTTCGGCAGCGTCACTGATTTCCGTCAATTCTTCATCACTCAATCCGCGTGAGCAGTCGTGCGATTTGAACAGTAGAAGTTTGTCCTGGGTTACAGCCATCTCCCAAAATCCTTTCCCCAAAAACAAACACTACCAAACAAAGAGTTCCGCCATCAATCAAAACAGGCTCGGGGAAAATGCCCCCAGCTCGTTTTTAGAGATGCGTTGCAAACTAGTATTAGCCGAATCGTCCGTCACAGTTTGATTTTCGGGTTAAACGTAGTGGACGAGGCACCGAGGCCCCCAACTTTTCTTTACTAAAGACGGCCTCGTGACCTCGTCCACTACCCGAATTTTCAGTTGTGACGGAAAACTAGATTACTCTTCGTCTGCAGGTTTTTCCATGTGAAGCATCAACCATTCCTGAGTCGTGCCATCGGCGAAGTGAATCAGGGCGTTGGTTTCATTTTCGGTCAAACTGTCAAGCTTGGTTTCCATGATCGGTGTGCTTTTTCCGGCAATCGTCCAGGCAGCACGGCCGCTTTTCATGTCAACCATTCCTTCGACCGATTTAGTTTCGTCGGTCGATTTGTTGTTATACGTCCCGGCGACAATGCCTTCCTTGCTGACGGCGAGTTGCAGAAACATGTTGGGAGCGGCATCAGAGTTTTTGTTATCCGCCAATGCAAACACACCCAAGGGTAACCACTCCATGTCGTCGGGGTTTTCAACTTCCGGAGCGCTTTCTACGATCTCTTCCGCTTGTTCCGCATATTCTTCGGCAGGAATCTGCTCCCCGCCGGAATAGACAGTGCCTTCGTCGTAGTAGTATTCACCTCCTCCGCCGCTGTCACTGTATCCGGCGCCGAAAAACGTTCCTACGGCACCAACGGTAGCCCATGTCCAAAAAGCTGGATTTTGGTTGAAGCGATAATAAGCTTCAGGATTATTTTTCCAGAATTCGTCGAACAAGTGATTGCTATCGAATTCATTTTCTAATGCATCCCGAAGGTTATCTGCATGTTCAGTTCGTTGTTGTTGCCGCTGGCTTCTATTTTCGCCCCGTCCAGCAGCCAAGCTGGAACGTGTTTCGCCTCGATTAGAGACTCGAACCGCCTGCTGATCACCGCGACCTGAAACTCGGTCCTGACGGTTATCCGAAGCAAAATCTCGATTCTCTCCGCGACTATCCCGGGCATTTGACCGCGTTTCCGTCCTTCCGGAAATGTTTTCGGATCGTTGATTGGCGACCGAACCTGCCTGGCGGTTAGATGCGGCGCTTTGATGGGTTGCCGCCGCGTTGTGGTTGGGCGACGCTGGGTTGTGATTGAAAAAATCGTTGACCGCTGCATTGCCACCTGCTGGCCGGGAACCGGCTCCAGCGGTAGCTCGATTACCGCCTTGGCTGGGCATGTTCAGAAAACTGTTCAACGAGCTTTTCGAAGGATTCGCCCCCTGAGCGGCTCGACCCGTTGCTGCGGCACGATTCGTCGCTCCGCCGCGATTGGCAGTTGATGCGCCACCACGATTGACGGTCGAAGCGCCACCGCGATTGGCGGTTGAGGGTCTAGCGGACTGGCGTGAATAGCTGGGTGTCGATGGACGACTCATCGATGGGCTTCGGTTATAAGACGGTGCTCGAGACGCGCCTCCGTAGCCACCGCCACCTCCACTAAAACCGCCACCTCCGCGACTCATACCTCCGCCTCCTCGCCCTCCGCCGCCACGGCCTCGTTGAGCGCACGCGTCAGAAATGGTTAACGCGTTGATCGCGAACGCGATCAGGAAGATTACTCCGATCCGCGAAACTACATTCATTTTGTTATATCTGAAGTTCATTTTTCTATTCCGAATCTGAATTGCGAGTTAGTTTAACCGGAGCGATATTGGGCAGGATTTCACCGTCCAAGGAACGACCTGTTGCCTGCCAAGTGATCGAGTTTTCATCGACAACCGTCATGGTCTTAGTCGCGGAGGCTTTTCTCCCATCAGAGAGTGTCGCCGCAGAACTGACGATCCATTTGTTTTCTTTTTTCTTCCAAGTCGAGTTGCCATAACCACCATCAGAATCGAAGACCCACGATCGGATTTCTTGCTCAACAGGGTCCCAGCCGATAATCTGCACTCCCGAAAGATCGGATTGGCCGTCTACCGAAATCGAAAACTTCCGAGTGATAAAGTTCTGATTCTGTGACCATTGGGACGTCGTTTCAATGGTTGCAGAACCGTCTTGGTCGACCCAGGTACCAATCATCCATTGGAGGTCTTTCAGGTGCTGATAGTTTGAACGAAAGACTGGTTCTGGCTGCTCCGTCATTCGGTCCACGAGCCAGTTTCCGTCAGATTTGACGTACACACACGTATAGACGGTTACGTCAGGTTCGGCTCCTGGTCTCAACACGCTGGCGGTTCCTTCTTCCACCGCCACACTAGGCGAAACAAAGCGGATTGAATTGACATCGACTGCAATTTTCGTCCCTTTTGCATCCTTAAAAATCTCGACCAATTGTTCTTCAATCGCTTTGCGTCCCGATACTTCGTCGCCGGTCATCGGATTCGTATAAACCGCATCGGGGGACCACTTCGCCGCAATCGCCTTAGCGTCACCTTGGTTGAAGGCGACAACATAGGCTGCGACCGACGCTCGAATCGCGGCTTCATCTTCCGCCTGGTCGGCGCACAGCCAGCCTTGTGTCGTACTCACCAAGGCAAGTGCAACGACAAAGCTCAAAAAATATCTAGTTTTCATTTCAAACCTCTAATCAAATGTTAAAACTATTCTTCGATAATGTGACGGCGAGATGATTAACCAGCCCCATTACCATTACAAATCATTGATCTCGAATCGCGTTATTTCACGAGCTCGAAATCACTGGACGCGATGTCTTTTCGAACCACGGTTAAAGTGAAAATATTCTTTTTAGCATTGAGTATGGTTTGTGTTAAGTACGAGGAAGAATCCCAAAGAACCGGCTTGATCTTGCATGACGAGTCACTTTACCAACTCTATCTCACCCGGTCGCCACGTCTTGTCGAACCAGGCCTCGGTTGGACTGTAAAGTCGCAACAGGCAGAACCAGCCCTTCTTAGGAACCGTCTGTATCCAGTTGGCTTCTTTCCCCTTGGGAGCCTTGGGGCCGAAGTACAGATCGAAAGACCCGTCGTCGTTGAAGATCAACGTGTCCTTGTCGCGCACATTGTTCTTACTGGGAAAGGGTTGGCCGGTCTGGAGTTCGGACCGAGTCTGCGGATCATAGACGACGATCGACATGAACTTTTTAGCAGGCGCGTCCTTGGGGAGATTGAGCTTGTAGTTCTTGCCGCCATCGAGGTAGGTCCCCTGCGAATCAAGATAGCCCCAGGCGTATTGCGATCCCTTGCCGACTAACTTCAGCGTCATCGCTGGCGTGTTGACGGTTGCAAAGTAATAGAAAAAGCTACGCGCATCCAAATTACGACCGCCCATGCCCTCATCCTTAAGGTACTCATAAGACCCGCCTACAAAGCCCCTTTTCCAATAGCTCCCCTCGTAAAGGAATGCCGATTTGTCGCGTTCGTACCAAAGCATCGTGCGCGCTGTCGCGTTGCCCACATCAATCGCTTTGGTCAGGATCTCTTTCATTCGGTCATCTGGCGCAAACGGCTTGCCTTTTTGGATGCCGATGGATGCGAAAATCCCGCGCAACTGGGGTTCCAGCATTTCGATCGGCTCACGGTCAATGACGGCATGAAGCTCTTCGAAGAAATTAAAGTCGTTGGAACCAATGGTATTGAAGGCCTTCCCCGACCCGTTGAGAAACTCCATCTTTGGCGGGTCCGCTGCTTTGGCAAGCGGATAAATCTTCAGGCCATTCCGGAATAGTTGGCTGGAGAAGTCCGGCTTACCGTCCTTGAGGAAACCTCGCGCGATGTACCAGTTCACCCAACTGGTGGACTTGGAGACGAAATACTTTTGTCCCTCAACCTCCGCTTCCATGCCGCCGACAGGAGGATCGAGCTCTCCATCGTAATCGGGCGGAAGAATCAGGTATTTACCGCCTTTACCCCTGTCGAGACCAGGAGGGCCGGTGTCGGTTACGAATCGGAAGAACGCATCGTTGGCTGTTCCTGGGCCGCTCTCGGCGGGTACCTCGATGACGGTTGGCCCATCCTTTTTCAAATCGAGAAAGGCACTGACGTAGACGGTGTCGGTATTGCCAGTCAGAAACAGCGAATTGCTGTCCATCAGTTCGTCGAAGATCAAGACTTGATTGGAATTCTTGAGACCGAGGCTCGCCTGCCCGCGTCGAACGGCCTCCAGCGAGGCCGCGGGAAGTCCATTCAAAAACGTCTCGACACCGCGGATGTAGTCGAGGTGTTTATAGATGGCGTCGGCGGTTTCTGGAGTGGGGATTCCATCGAAGTACTCAAAAGTACCGATTCTCGTCTTTAAGTTATGCGGCGTCATGATTGACTCCGGGATCTTGTTGTTGTAGCCAGGCGTAGGTTGAGCCCCGCTGACGTCGGTGAGCAGAGCAACAAACGCAAGTGCAAGGATCGAGCAGTAGCAGTTTCGTCTCATTGTGTTATCTCCAGGGCAAGAAAAAGCGATTATCTCGCAAGCGAGTGTTTAGTGAAATCTAGGGTCATCCGTCCATGGGCATTAATGCATGAGGAGGCGAACCGTATAAAGTACTGCTCCAGACCCGATGCATGGTTTCCAGAACCTCTTTCGGATCGCCTTGCGGATGTCTTCCGAATGCCGCGATCACCAAGGTCGCGTCCAGCGCATTGAGCGCGTTGGCGATCCGCCGCGCGTCGAGGGGCGGGATCAGACCGTTTCGCTGTTGCGCAATAATCCGAGCTTCGACCGCATCGTCCCAGCGTGCCATGAACGACGACCAAGCCTGCTCGAGCCGCTCATCGAGCGGGGCTGCCTCCGCGACCGCGCGGATAATCGGGCCGTGATCGATGCATGTTTCCACGACGCCCCGAATCGATTCCCGCAGCGCTGCGATCGGCTCGCCCTCGCCACTGATCCAGGGGTCGGCAGTTTGATGCATGATGACCTCGATCTCAGCCAACAACGAGAGAACCAGATCGTGGACATCCGCGAAGTACTGGTAAAAAGCCGGGCGGCTGAGCGTCGTTCCGGCCATGACTTGACCAACGGTCAAATCGCGGAAGGGGCGTTCCCGGAGGAATCGGGCCGCGCTGTCGAGGATCTCGCGGCGCGCCTGCTCCGGTGTATGACGGTGGGAGCGTTTCCCGCCTTTTGACCGAGAGGCGCGAGATTTCGATGCACGTGCTAACATGGTGTCAATAACTTACTGACGCCATGTCAGTAAGTCAATCACCCGTCTGAACTTCAACTGACGAAAGCTTTTGCAAAGGCATAGCCAAGCAGTTTTTGGCGGTCTCGCCTTTTTCGACCGTGAATTCGAAGGCCAGTCATAAACCACCGCCACAGCGTTTCTTGTCTCGAACGCCGTTCACATTTGATTCATCCATCATAAATCGCTGTGGATCTCCGTACTCAATTCTCCGGATCGTTTGGTCCAAGGGCTAAAGGAACCGATCGCAACCATGCGGATTAACGAATCATCCTTTTCACTTTACGTCCTTGATACTGATCGTGACCCTTTTCACGTTCCCGGTGAACTCTGATTCCTGCGAATCACGAAACACCTTGTCCGCTACCTGGGTTGCCTCATCTTTGCCGACATCTGCCGTTTCATCCGCCGAGAATACTGAAGGCACGGTCTTTTCAACTCGGCCTTCCGCCACTTTTTGACCATCAACGAACAGCCTGGCCGTTCCACCTTTGCCGATACCACCGCCATCGTAATCAAAGGCGAGTCTGATTTCAGCTTTTTCATTTTCGATAGCATTTGGAGACTCAACTGTGTAGCGTTCCAGTCCGAACCAGTTATATGTATATGCGGGTTTGCCATCTTTCATGTAAAGAGCCCAACCACCAAATTTCCCTCCTTGAGTTAGAATGACTCCACTATCGCCGCCAACCAGATTTACATCAGCAACAATTGACTTGGATCTGTTCTTAACGTTGAGGAACGTATTCTCCAGAATGCCGTCCATACCCCGGGAAAGCGTTAACGATTTTCGATCACCCATTAGATCGGGACGCCCCGCTAACGCCGCGTTAAATCGCTCATACAATCGGTCATCCAAAGGATAGACGTTATTGGCAATAGCTTCCTTTTCGAACAGCGCCTGCAACTCTTTCAGTTTTCCAGGTTCCTGGCTGGCCAGGTCCTGCGTCAGGCTGAAATCCTCGACGGTGTTGTACAATTCCCACTTATCATTCTGAAGAGTATTCAAAGGAGCGTTTTGCCAAGGCACTCGATGAACAACACGGGCCAACCAGCCGTCATGATAGATAGCCCGGTTTCCAAACATCTCGAAATACTGGGTCGTGTGGCGGTCCTCCGCATTCTTGTCCCTCGCGGCATAAAGCATACTGACGCCATCCAGAGGTTTCTGCACCACGCCATTAATTTTCTTGGAATGCGGCAGCTTGGCTGCTTCCAGTACCGTTGCGGCAACATCGTTGACGTGATGCCACTGTTCCCGGATTTCCCCTTTCGCTGCGAAACCGTTTGGCCAGTGCATCACCATACCATTTCTAGTTCCACCAAAGTCTGCGGCCATTTGTTTGGTCCATTTGAAAGGCGCGTCGGTGGCCACTGCCCATGCTGCAGACATATGGGGGAACGAATTGGGACCACCCCAGTCATCGGCTCTGGCCAACATGCTTTCAACGGTTTCAGCATCGAAAATACCGTTAAGGTGAACAAGCTCATTGTACGTGCCTTCTAGCCCGCCCTCGGCGCTCGAACCATTGTCTCCGACGACGTAGATGAACAGCGTGTTATCAAGCTCGCCAATTTCTTCAATGGCGGTCACCAAGCGACCCACTTCATGATCGGTGTGTCCTGCGAACGCAGCAAAGGTCTCCATCTGTAAAGCAAAAAGCGCTTTTTCGTCTTGACTCAGTTTGTTCCAGTCCTTGATGTCTTCAGGCATGGGCGCCAGTCTGGCATTCTTTGGAATGACCCCCATTGCCTTCTGCCGCGCAAAAGTTTCCTGGCGAAGCTGCTCCCAGCCGCTATCAAATTTGCCTTTGTATTTTTCGATCCACTCTTTTGGTGCGTGATGCGGAGCGTGAGTCGCGCCTGTCGCGTAGTAAACAAAGAAAGGTTTTTCAGGCGTCATGGCCTGCTGAAATTTCACCCATTCGATCGCTTCATTGGTCATGTCAGTCGTAAAGTGGTAGTCCTCGTCGTCCTTTTTGGCGACCTTTGTAACACCATCAAAAATGACCGGGTCCCACTGATTCGTTTCGCCACCGATGAAGCCATAAAATTTGTCAAAACCAGAATTGGTCGGCCAGCGGAAATAGGGGCCAGAAACCGACACTTCCCAAGTGGCCGTTTCGTGCCATTTACCAAACGCGGCAGTACTGTATCCGTTATGGCGAAGCGTCTCGGCAAAATACTTTGCGTTGTCGGGTCTGATGCCTAAATTGCCCGGGAAGCCAGTTGCGACTTCCATCACTGAACCAACGTTGACGTTATGGTGGTTCCTGCCGGAGAGCAATGAAGCCCTGGTAGGCGAGCAAAGAGCCGTTGTGTGGAAGCGATTGAACCGTAGCCCCCCTTCAGCCAGCGGACGTTCCTGATTGCCACGGTCGCGCTGCTCCCTTCCGTGATTATTAACGTCTATTTTGGATATACGGCCAGCCATATCACGAAAGTCGCCGGCAAAGCAAGCGAACATTCCACATTGCATACCGTCGTAACAGTTGTGGGACTGGTCGTATGTATCGCGGTTATGATTGCGATTACTCGAGTTACGACCAAAGCAATCGCAGATGTGAAAAATGATCCATCTTGATGTCGAAGCAAGCGACTCCAGCTACCAATTTCCGGACGGCCTTAGCTGATACCAGATCGACTACACGTTTCCCTTTGCCGCGACTGCCAGCGCACCCAACAAGGCTGGAATCAGGAAACCACGAAAAACACACTCCCACCGGAATCGGCAGGGAAGTGTCGACGCGAGGAAGCCGCAAAGCACGGTCAGTCCCAACTCGACCAAAATGACTTTTACAGTATCATCGCCACCGAGGAACCGGCCGCTGTGCCAGAGCGCGATCGCACCTATGACCATCAACGCAAACGAGCCAGCCAGCGAAAATTTGAGTCGCTCGATCCACCCGATCGGTTCTTTCTTTTGGTCGTTGGGCGTGGGCTCGCTTACCGGCGGTGGCTCGCTAAATATTTCCTCGATTTGCGAGTCGATTCTTTCGTTTTTGGCTTCCGGGTGTTTGGCCTTTAAATCTTCAACCGTCAATTCCAACTTGCGCAGTTCCAAGAGTCGATTAACCTTCTCAAGTCGTTCTTTGTCTCGTTGCCTGCTTGTCAATAGTCGACGCATTTCGGGAAAGAAAAATAGCAACCCAAGTCCAACGACGGCAATGATTCTTGGCCAGCCGGATGGCAGATGTTTGAGGACTTGGACAACGATTTCCATACGACGAGATCAGTTCTTGATGACCCACATCAATCACCATCACAAAGAAGATGGAGCTTGATCAAGGGAGGACAGACTGGTGTCGCCCATCGTATCACATCATGAGCTTCGATCAACGGATGGGTACGTTTGCTCAGAGTTCGCAAGTTTTTGGGCCAGTTCAACCAATGATTTTTACAAAGGCAATGTCAGCACGGGGAGGTTTTCTGCTCCGCCGCCCTGCACTTGCGCGTCATAGATCAGCTTGAGAAAAAAGAACGTGGTTTTGCTGTCCTGATCATTGTCAGCAATGTAGAACCAGCAACCCCGATAACAAACCGCGACGGACGCGCACGTAGGTTTCTTGTCGCATGAGAGCACCCGAAACCCACCGAGAATCATCTGCCAGTCAGTTCCAACGTCTTCGCTGGGCGCGAGATTACAGGTGAGATGACATTCGGGTACTTGGACGCCTTTGGAAACTAGAAACATGATCTCAATCAAGGATCGCAATCCGACTTGAAGGCTTTTCCGATTCTGACTTGATTCTTGCAGTTGGCCCTCAAAAGCCGGTTCCAATTCAAGAACCAACATCGACGGATCCAAATCCAATAACTCAACGAACTTGGCGTGTTGCGGTGTCCCAATAGCTTGTCGGGAAAAACGAATAACCGAAACCTGACTTTTTCGATTTAAGACAAGTTCATTTGGCCGATCAGATTCTTTATATACGTAACCGGCTTCTGCGGCTTCACGACTTTCTGCTGCCGTCAACGTCGAATCATCGATTCGGCTGCTTATGGGTACGAGTTTTTCAATCCGCCCAAACTCGATTAGGTTATTGTCCTGCAACTGTTTCACGGTTTGAGCCAGTTCGAAGAATTCACTGAAATGAGGTGGTCCCGTGGGAATTGGGCCTCCACCTTCGGGAGCGTTCTTAACACCGTTCATGGACTTGACCATTAACGGCCAATAAGTTGCAGCAGGCCATTCCAAATACGATGCTAGATACAATGACTCAAGTGACAAGGGAGCTAGGGTTTTGTTGACGATATCCTTACTACCGGTCAAAAACGATACGGTTGGCCGTTCCGAACGAAGGCCGCCGATGCCCGCCGATAGGGTGTCAGGTCCGCCTTCGGGAATCGTTCCTCCAAGACTTCCATTCACACTCCAACTGCGCTGGGCTGTTACGCTGCCGATCTTCAATACGCCCGGATAATCGTTGTACCGAAGGCGCACAATATTCAGCAACAGTTCCTGGTTCGCAACGTCGACGACAGAATCGTTGTAGCCCCGCCAGTCTGAATCAACCCACTTTGGTCCACGGGCACATCCCTGGATTAACAACAAGCTGATCAAAATAGCGATGATTGAGTGGGTCGTTCTATTTAGAAATGTGTTCTGTTTCATTCCTAGGTTCAAACCAAATGGTGAGCGCGCGGGATTCCCTAAATCAAAGTATCGGCAGAATCCTCACATTTCTTAAATCTTGCCTAACTTCTCACGACAGCTTTTGGCCAAGAAGATGCAATTGTTCCTGTACCGATAGCACAAGATCACAATCTGGGCTCTGAAAATAATCGACTCAAATCTGGCAAGGACACGCTTCGGACACGACAGAACTCTATTGTTTCACGATGAATCTCACCACAATGGCAGCCGGTTTGGCATTGACCAGCGGATTCGCGCGAGCAACACGTCGCCTTTGAAACCGTTCCGCGGCATCCACTCGCCAACGGTAACCCAGGATTCTTCGGCGCTGGCGTTGGTAACGTGGAAGTTGCCCATCAACGCGACTTGTCGGGTGCGGTGACGCCGTCGCCAACCAGAGGAAGAACCACTTGTTCGATTGACTTGATCAGACACCGCTTATCAACATCAACCTGTGGGGAACGAGCGAAAGGAGTGGAACCTACGGCTACGGAACTGGCGGTAAGAAAATAGCGGCGATTCATGGGTTCATTTGAAACCGGAACCCATAGAAGGGGTAGGGTAAGGAGGCCGCTCACATTGTTCGGCTTTTCCAACGTTCGAATTCCCGGACACCTTCAAATAATAATTGATTACTTGAGGTCAGGATACAAGCCCCACATCACTTTCTTGGCTTTGCGATCGGTATTGAAGATGCCCCAGTGTTTTTCGGCGCCCATCATGTTGTTGGGGTCGCCTTTCCAATCCTCGTCAAAGGCTTCGAAGAAAAAAGTTGTAATATTCATTTTAGTCGACCAGTTCATCAGCTTGTTGTAGTATCTAAGCTGTTTCTCTTCGCTGGCTCGTTCACCAAACTCGGAACCCACCGAAGCCCAACCCGCTTCGCTAATCACCATTTTGCAATCGGGCAAGGCGTTTCGGACTTCGTTGAGATTCTCGAGCGTAAACGACATACCTTCTTCGATGTCTTTTCCTTCCCAAACAGGGTAGGTATGAACGGCAACGAAATCGACGACTTCGGCAAGCTCCTTGCCATGATCCGCCCACCACTTGTAGTTTTCGGCGACCGTGACCGGTTGTTTAACAGCATCCTTAACTTGTTTGACGTATCCAATGATGCTGTCCGTGGAGACTTTGTGATCATTCCAGTCAACTAACGCTTCGTTGCCAACATTAACCGCCACGATGATCTCGGGATAATCATTAGCCAGCTTGATGCCTCGTTTAATTTCCTGCTGATTGAGAGTTTTGTTTTTCGCAAGTGATGTTTCGGGAATGGGCTCGGTTAGCCACGCACAAGTTTCGTGAGCACTTAACTCGGCATTAAGCCAGATCCCTAACATCACTTTGATATCGAGTTTGTTTTCGGTAATCGCTTTGAGGACGGTTTCCGAATTATCACCGCTGTCATAAATTCGAATCAATTCAAAATTGGAGTCTCGGGACAAAATGTTGAGGTCTTCGAGGACTTCCTGGTAAGACGGATTTTTGGCCCCCTCGCCTCGATCGGGATGTTGACCTGAACGAAACCCGGAATAGCAGATCGCTCGGGAAATACCTGCCAAAAGATCGGATTTGTCCTGCAGCAACGCATCATCGGTTTGTGTCACGGAATCATCTTGAGTCAGCTGTTCCGTATCTTGATTGTTCGCTGCTTCCGGCTGGCCGCAACCAATAAGGGAAAACAAAAACAGTGGAAGCAAAAGCCGGCGCGCATTGGCTTTGAATAAATTCATCTTCAGATTTCTGGACTTGATGGACTATTGTGCGGACGTTGCGTTAAAAGGCCATTCTAGTGCGTGTCGCACGGACGTATAGCGGTCGTGGCGCTCTGATCGCCGAGCGAAACCGACGAAAAGCCCCCCCAACTCAAACCAAAAAACGCGCTCTAGGCATGGTTGAACGAATTGTAAGCCCGTCTCTGAGTGAGCGCTAAACTGCCAACGAGAATGTGTCACGCGATGGGCTAAGGATAGTGAGCCGTGGGCCGTAAAGGCAATTGGCACTTTAGAGTGTTTTACGTCAGCTCCAACGGAGCGATCCTATGTCAGCCCAGGCCAACGGCGCCAACGGCCTGGGAAACCGAATGACCACGTCAAGGCCCTACGGGTCGTTCTTAAACGCGTTTTAGGGCCGCCCCGTTCGGGGCTTAATGTCGTTATTCGAACATTTCCCCAGGGCGATGCCCTGGGCTGTCGTGGGGCCGACCCATCGGGCCTACAGTTATTACGCGTCGATTTCTATTCTAAAGGAAGTGCCGTGGGCCGTGAGGCACCGGGCGTCGGGACCTGGCCGCATACGCGTCACGGCTCACTAAAATCGCATCGAGAGATCCTTCACCTCGTGCCTCGGTTCAGGATGACACAAGTGCAAATCAACTTTGAAAATGCTCTAATCCCACCACCAGTGGTCGCCAGATGAATCGACAACCTGACGTTGGAGCGCTGGCAAATCAGTATCGATTTGTGTGTTCGAGGCGACGGACCAGCCGTCAATCCCGATTCCACCGGACAAGGTGACAATCCAACCTCTGCCGTTGGGTGCGTAACTGATTTGCGGCGGAGTGAATTGAGGCACGGGGTACTTGGCGAGTCGAATCTGATCCGCATCCATCAAGACGCTGGATTGAAAACCTGCTTTTTCAAACAATTCATATTTGGTCAACAATGCTCCCAGGACCGCTAGGTCAATGCAGTTCCGTAACTGGCCGAAGATTGGCAACTCGGCGGACAACCTTTGATAGTGCTCAGTGAAATCGTCAGCCCATTTTTGCGCCAATGGATTCACATTGCCGGTCGCCGTCTTTTGCCCGTCGCGATTCAAAAAATCGTCTTCCGTCATTGCCTTGACTGCGGGTCCGCGAATTTGCCAGGTCAAACCCTGTTTATCTCGCAACAACTTCTCGTAATCGACCGCCAACCACCAGCGCGGCGACGTATTTTGCCGGATCCGCTTTTTCGATTTTTGCAACATCTGAACATAGCTGGTCACACCGCGAACGGGAGAATTTTCCAGGTTCATGCCCAAACGCTTCATCATCAGATCTGCCGCGATCAAGACCCGCGCGTAATGGCTGTCGGGTTGTACACCCGTAAATGAGACTTCGAAATTTCCGATGGCCGATCGCATCTCGTACAAGGATTGCTGATTGAAATTGGGTTTTTCATGGCGCATGTAGTCAGAGTAATTTCTCAAACCTTCCGGGGTTGCATCCATCGAACAGGTAATTCCCTGTATCGAATCAGCCCGATCGATGCGCAGCGCCAGCACCAAGTCGCAGAGCTCGATCACCGGCAAACCACTTGAAACACCAACAACGAACCCGTTTTTGTCGACCCGCCAACCCTCGGCTGGTCCCGCCAGGATAATGTCCTTGTTTTTTGGGTCGACAAAGACATATTCAACTCGTTGCAACCCGGCCAAAAACTCGATTTCGCCGGACAAGGGAAGATTAGCCTTTTGCAAACGAACGAGTTCTTGTTCCAGTTTGCGCAAGGAAACTTTGCGGAGTTTACTTGCCTTCCGCGCGCTTCTGGAAACTCGATCAATGGCAAGCGTCCGTGCTCGACCAAGTTCGCCGGAATGTTCGACGGCGGCTCTTGTAACCACACCATCGGCATCAACCGAGATTCCTCCGACGACAGCGCCATTGCGACCGATGACTGGAGTGATACCTGTTACAAAGTTACGACTTTGGCCAAAAGCGTGGTCAACAGCAAGTTGTCCAGCGAGGACCAAAGCAACCAAAAAAAACAAGAGCGTCGGCTTCTCCGTTCGGCAAAACGTCATTGCACTATCCCGTACTTAAAGATTTTGCCCCATTTGGCCGCGCGCATTATCCAATCGTCTGGATGATCCAACCAACAGCTCACCAAACGCGCGAGCCACCAATTAGACTACCGATTTCCAAACGAATGGCAAGCGTTTTGATCGATCCGTCATAGGTTAATTGGGTGTAAGTTGGGCAATCTGTCGACAAAACACGGTTGGAAAGTTGCTTTCCCGAATAAAGTCACCAAGGCTTTCCCTCTTGCGGCACCAACAACATCCAGATGAATAAGATAAAGCCGATAGCAATCAGTGCCGAAAAAAACATCTGCATCCAAACGACCGTAATCACGCCCAACACCAGTGCCACGGCGAACGTCAATTTAAACAATCCTGCAATTCCAAATTGAAACGGCTGGTCCAAGTCGGGAAAAGTATCCTGGTCCTGTTCGGGGATCGGATCGGAAGTTTGATGTGAATCATCTTCCATTCGATAATTGTCCATCAACGGTTAAAACGGCGACGCGACAAATCTCTGTTCAGTCGACAGCAGTTTGATTGCTGCCGTATTTTTCAATCTTAACAATTCTTTTTGATGGGCAAGCCGCATTTGACACAGCTCTAGTCTCTGGAGACGGGTCGGCAGCGGTTGTAGGGTGGACAGTCTATCGAGGGCGCTGCCGAGGTGTAGTGAGTCTACGCGCATTTCAGTCCGCTATGTCTCTCATACGCACCGTTTCTGGGTTTATAAGACGGCAAAATGGGAATGCTGGTGGGTCACTCTTGTGCGATTGGATGCGATGTGGCAACGTGATTCGATTGAATACATCGCTGAACGTTGGAGTTCACTTCCGGACAACATATGCGAGGCCATCATAACGCTTAGTTGGATGACGAGCTACGAGAATACTGCGAAATCGCCGGTGCGTTTGACGTCACAAACTTGAGGGCAAAAACCGTCGGCAACACATTTTTCGCCCATTTCGACATTGGTCGATCGATCAACATTCGAATTGCCTCACATCTTCCCCATCGTGTGAACGATTACTCAATCAAATTGACCAAGCGATCATTTCGTTGCCGAAGCAAGCCGTCTAATCGGTCGAACTGAACGCCTGACTTTTCGATCAGCAATTGCGGTTCCGCGCGACGCGAGTCTGCGGTCTGTTGTTGCCAGATCGTTCGCACCGATCCAATCACGGCAGCACGTTGATTCGGCGACCACATGGCATTGAATTTCAAGTCACTAAACCCTGGCAAGGAACGCATGGATCGCCGCGTGACGAAACGTATTGCGTCATACGGATCATCCAAAAGCGGGGACAACAGCGGCGCGATCCAATCGCTGCCGGATGCTTGCTGCGCCTCGTCCCATCCCATTGCCCAAGACGCTAACACCCTTTCACCTGCATCGCCCTTAAGCAACCACAATAGTGACGCAGCAACTGTCTTTTCTTCTTCCGTCAATTCCGGCACATCATCGCCATACCACTGGTGCATCGTCTCAGCACTCCACTGCAAAGTCTTGTCCAGGTGGCACAAATTGCATGCGTTGGGGCGTTCCGCTTTCAGATCTTTTTCGATGTTGGGGCTGAAGATGGTGTGACTGCGAATCGCTTTCAGCAATCCGTACGTCGTATGCGGCATGTGGCAGTTGTAACATTTTGAACCCGATGAACCGGCGGCGTGATGCGTGTGACTTTCTCCGTACTTGTTACCTTCGTGACACTGCGTGCAGCCTTTGTCACTTAAAGCATCGGGAGCCAATTGATCGTTCGCCCACGCCTTAAGGTCTCGTGAATCGAACATGTCTTGATGCAATGAATGGCAGGAAAGGCACGATAGTTCACCATTTTTATGACAAGAGGATTCGATCAGGCCATTGAATTCTCGCCCTGATACGCGAACCGTTCCATCTTTCCAAAACATTCCACGCAACTTATCGGATTCGGATATATCGACCAACTTATCGGACATGTAATCTTTGACCATCTGCGTTGTTCCAGGGCCCCAAATGTTATGGGTTTTGTTCAAATCCATGCCGGGACGATAACCGTGACCGTCGGCGTAAAGGGTGAAGAGGCGTTCCTTCTTGGTGTGAATGCTGTGGCATTGCCCACAGACCTGCGAAGCCGCTTTTGTTTTCAGGTGAGCTGGGTTAACAATCGGGTCGTCGCCGGTCGCCTTTGTGCTGCGGTGAAATGCGATGTGCTGCTGACCAGGACCGTGACAAGCTTCACATGAAATACCAAGTTCGCTGACCTGCGTATCCCAAGTATCGCGCTTGACACGGCGTTCGCGTCGATGTGTTGTGTGGCAATCACTACACACCATATTCCAACGCCCGTTCTCTGACGAAATCTTGGTGTGGGACGGTTTCAGGAATGCCGAAACCCGCGGAATCCACTGCTGCGTTTCTTTCAAATACACGATCGGCAGTAGTGCCAAGTTTCGCCCCTTGCCCCCTGGAAACCAATAAACTTGCATGTGATGCATGCCAGTCGTCATCACAATCGGAACGTTCATCCGTGTCGATGGTGCGGGTGGCAGATCAGGATTGTTCATCTGACACCAGTGCGTATCACCCACACGCTGCAAGAGGTATTCGCGACCACGTGCGGTTACTTTTGCATCGTTAAAGTCACCAATGATCGCCTCGGGAGTCGCGACTTGCGTCATCGTTCGGTGGTACGACGCATGCCAGGATTCATGATTTTCCCGATGACATTCCCGACATGCATCGGCAGCTTGATAACCTGCGGTCTGAACCTCCGCCGGCCGCAACCGCTCCAACGAGGCGAGCGTGATGTCGCTGGACGGTCTTTGGAGCGGCAACACTGACGGAGAAGCCGGAGACAGAGCAGCTTGCTCGTTGTTTTCCTGCGCTTGCTGTCCAGGATTCGGCGGACCGACCAGGAATGGTCCTGCTACCATCGCGGCGACACACGCGATCGCGGCCAACCCACATATCGCCGACAAAACATGCCTACGTTTTATCCAAGCGACGCACACACCCACTGCGAAAATGATGATTAACGCCAGCAAGACGAAATCGAAAACTAATTGTTTGTCCACTGATAGCCCGACTGATAGGGATTTTGATCACATCGCCAAGTATTTTGTCTGCGATGTCGGTTGTTGTCAAACATTTGCACGCGGGTATTCGCCGCTGGATTTGTCCGGCGATGCTCGTGCGGGTGAAGATTTGTCCGGCGATGCTCGTGCGGGTCATTGTTGCTTTGGCGGGGTTCATCGCTACCGATTTTGCACGGATTTGGAGATCTGAGGGCTTCGGGATGATTGTAGCGCGCACGGATATCGCGTCCCAGTTGACGGCAGGAAAAGCCGCTTGGTAAAGACGGCTTGCCAAGCCGGACTCGGGGTCGAGTCAAAAACGAGGTTGAATTTTTTCGCAACGTTAACTACCTTTGATTTTCTTGGCGTTTGCTGTCATCGCTTGTTCGATGGCGGAAAGCTGCTCTTCCGAAGCAGCGGATGTCTGCTTGATCATCTCCACGAAATGAGCGATTTCGTTGGGGTCCACGGGACATCCAACGTTTCCATCCGGCCCGACCGATGAGATCAACTCTTTACCATCGCCATCCAGGATTACCATCCAGGGCAGTCCGCCAGATCGTTCGTCTTTTAGTTCATTGAACACATCTTTTCCGCCTTCCATCGTGTCAGTGTCTATTCTGACGAATGAGTAATCTTTGGCGAACAATTCATGATGGGCCTCGAGGAACTCCTCGAGCTTGTGGCACCAACCTCACCAGTCCGCACTAAAATGGACGAATAACTGTTTGTCGTTTTCTTTGGCATTGATAATCGCGGCTTGCAAAACTTCTTTCGCATCAAGTTTGTTACTGGAGTCGGTTTCTGTCTTCTCAACATCGCCCGCGAATGTCTTTTCAACCTCGTTCTCACTTGGGACCACGGCCTCTGTCTGATTTGGGATCGTTTGTTGGTCCGATGCCTTACTGATTTCTTCGGTTCGCTCACACCCGGCGGAGAAAAGTAATAGCGCTGCAAGCATTGCCCAGTGATTTTTCATTTCCACTCCCGTTGTTGATTCAATAAAGTAGATGCGGTGATTATACCAACTTCAAACCGAGCTTAGTTGGATTCCAATCATCGTATTCAAAACTTCTGCTGGTATTCGTCGCATTCGGCGTATCCGCAACCAAAACAATTAAAACAGATTTTGCAGGCGGGAATAAACTCCGCGCCGTTCCGGCAACGCATTAAATAAACCTTGGTAACGCCGAAACAGCGCAGGGCTCGTTCCGGCCTTGTCTAGGTTTGTCAATTGCCTTGCATAAAGTTATTGGTAGAGAGTTTTAGTCTGCCAAGTAGCGTTTATTTCTGCATTAACCGCCGGTCAGTTGGCTAATAAACGAGACAACGTTTTTCGGATTGTCGCATTGCACATTTTTAAACCACATGGAATAAAGCTGCAGCAAACAAAATTGACTTGATGATAGAGTTCGTTTAGATTGTGTGGCGGTAATCCTTCCTTAACAAGTGAACTGTGAACCACTTCCTTTACACAGTGCTTGCCGTTGGTGTCATCGCGCTTGGCATCGTTTACGGTTTGCCGTATTTGCGACATCCAGATATCGATCGTTTGGTCGATAACGCACTCACTGCAACCTCAGATGCAGATCAGTTAGAGGCAACGAGACAGCTTGCCCAACTGGGAGAGCCTGCATGTGACGGCTTAAGGCAAATCATCGCCGAGAGTGATAACCCCGATGTTGTTGCGACGGCCCTTCTGGCAGTGACCCGCATGATGGACTATCAGAGCATGGACCAGATTTTGATCAAGCTTGACGACCCTTCATTGACCATTCGCTCGGCGGCTGCGAAAAGTGTTGCCAAACTTCTCGGGCGTGATCATCACTATCCGATTCGAGGTTCGGCGGCCGAACGAACGCTCGTTAAAGAGCAGATCGTGAAGGATTGGGAAGCATACAATGGATCCGAACTATTCGAATTTAATAAAAAACGATTCAATAACTAACGAAGGCGACGGCGGCTATGAATAAACGAAACGGTTTTACGCTTGTGGAGTTGCTGGTCGTTATCGCAATCATTGGTATTCTGATTGGGCTCTTGTTGCCAGCCGCGCAGCAAGTTCGCGAAGCGGCGAGGCGTACCCAATGTAAACATCGTTTGCACAACCTTGGCATTGCCTATCACAACTTGGCTTCGACATTTCCCAAGCGCGACTACGTCATCGACAATCCGGGATCCTGGATCAGAAGGCTAAGTCAGTACTCAGAGGACAACAAAACGGTTTTCGTTTGCCCGAACGATGAGGGCAACGACGGCCAAACTTATTACCCGGAGATCGAACTCTTCGTCGTGAATACGGGAATCGGAATCCCGTTCTCGCCTGGACCGAGATGCCTAGTCGAAGGAGAGCAGGAACATCAAATCTACAGTTTTGAAGACTATAATGATAACGATTTCAATGATCACGTTTGCAGTGCCGTTACTTTGAACGATTTTGAGGTCAAGATTACTTCGGTTTCAAAATCGGCTGCTTTTCAGCACAATTTGAACGGGCCAGAAGGCACGCTTATTTCCAATATGTTGCCCGGTGATTCCGTGATCCTGGAGCGGTTCAATGGCCACACGAGCTACGGAATCAATGCTCATGTCAAGAAGCTGAACTATGGAGATAATGGCATCAAAGTTCTGTTGATTGAATACGAAAAGATCATTGCGGACGTTGTGATGCCGGACGGTACGGATGATTTCTGGGAATACGTTCCGAAATACCACCCTGGGGACATTGTGAACGTACTCCACCACGGCGGACACGTCGACACAATGCGAGTCGACTCGATTGACCCAACGATTCTTGAGCAGCACGACATGTGGTGGAAACCGTTTAACGAGTAAACGGTTAGCGTTTTTCAAGATCTTTAATCTTGCAAAAACACGATCGATCAATGTTGATGTCGGAACGTTTGGAGGCAGCTTGGAAGGCGGCTTGGACGCTTTTCGTTTCGTCGGCTTTTCCCAGTTTGGCCAGACAGTCTGCCAACCCGTGCAGTGCCCACGGATTTTTTGGTCGACGGCGCAAGTCCTCACGGTAA
>JAHEJI010000037.1 GCA_024638965.1 Planctomycetaceae bacterium | reverse complement strand
GCTGGGGGCACCGGCTGGTGGATTCCCAAACGCTTGTGTGTTCTGAGCGTCCAGACCATATAACGCATCAATCCGATATCCGACCTCCCATTCGGTGCAGCGGGATGCTTCTTTTCCCGCATAAAACCAGATTTGATGTGGGGCAAATTTTCCACTGCGGTCGTTAAACAGAATCGTGTCGCGATTGTGATAGCCGATTTGGACCCAGCCACCGATTTCGCGACCGTTGGGGCTCGTTCCAAAGATCCGTTTGACGTAACCGCGATCGCAAGGTGGACCGCAGACTCCATCGCAACAGTCGGGAGTGTCGGCTACCACATGATTTTGAGACGTTTGTCGCGGTTCCTGAACATTGAGGTTGCCGGGAGCTTCGTTCGGATCAACTGCAACCGCAGGAGGAACTTGCAGTCCTTGCACGTCAAGATCAGACAAAGACGGCTGTGGATCGTCTTGTTGTCGTTTTCTCACCGAGGCGAAGATCGGATTGCGTTTCATCGAAGGCGCAACAGGAACAACCGACCCGTATCCATTTTGGTCCGGGATCAAGTCCAATGCCTTGTTGCCTTGAACCGGCGATCTCTCGATCCCGTTTGGCGTGGAAACCGGAGTGCCTGTGGCACCAGAAACTGAGGGAGTCGTCGTACCCGCTCTCCAGGGAAACTGCGACGGATGCTGGGCCATTGAACTTGGTGTGTTCAATCCACCCATTAACAACAAGACAGCGAATGTCGCAGTTGCGATCCTTCGCATTTTGAAAACTCCATAAAATAAATGTTTGTGTGCAATCAAAGAGCCTTTTTGCCCGATTTCTGCTTCACCGAACCGTCAGATCGTATTTTGTCGGGAAAACGGAGAGACCGCTTTGTGTAGCTAATATCGGTTAATTTGAATAACACGATCCAACGACGAGTCTGAATGCTGGCTGTTCGTCGTGGCCAGAGTTTGCCGACTGGGAAAGCGATATCGACGGCGCTTTATGGCGATGAAAAAGGGCGTCGTCGTACCTGTTCGTGGTACCGGTTTCAGCCGGAATCGCGTGAGTTGCGCCTAAAGCTCAATACTGCTCAATTGAGAAATGCTGTCACCGCTTCACGGGTAAATAAATGTTGATCCGAAAAATCGAACCCCATGCTGACGCATGGGGCTATCTGCTGTCGCAACTTCGTCGCTAAAAACAACCGCGAAGCGGTTAAAGCAGACAGCCCGCAACGTGAGCTGTGGGTACATGCTACCAACTAACGCCAGAGAGGAGCACAACTTAACAAATGGCCGACTTTACGGGCTGGGTAAATCATCCGAGTCTGCGAATCAGTCGTCGACGTCAAACAATGCTGCCACGTAGACATCAACATCAAACGGAGCCAGGGCGTCCATGGTTTCGCCAATGCCGACAAATTTTACCGGCAAACCGAATTCCTGGCGGATTGGAATTGCCACGCCACCCTTTGCCGTACCATCGAGCTTCGCTAATACGATGCCAGTACATCCGGCGGTTTCTGAAAACCCGCGGGCCTGGCTGATGGCATTTTGACCCGCCGTTGCATCAAGCACTAACAGAACTTCATGAGGCGCATCCGGAAGCACTTTGGAGATGACTTTGCGAATCCGACCAAGTTCATCCATCAGATTGCTTTGTGTTTGCAGCCGACCGGCGGTATCAACAATGCAGATGTCGGCGCCTGAATTCTTGGCCGCCTCAGTTGCCTTGTAGGCGACACTGGCTGGATCACTGCCTTGGCGTCCGGTCACGATCTCGGCGCCGAGGCGTTCGGCCCAAATTGTCAGCTGTTCAACGGCTGCTGCGCGAAAAGTATCACCAGCGCCCAAGACCACTTTTTTGCCTTGTTGGGCAAAGAGGTAGGCGAGTTTGGCAATCGAGGTTGTTTTTCCCGAGCCGTTGACTCCCACGACCATGATGACCGTGGGCGCCGTGTCGGCCAGCAGAAGGTCGGCGTTCTCCTGCTTCATAATCTCAGTGATCGTGGACTTGGCGGAGCCAATGAGATCCGACATCAACACGATGCGGCCGCGAAATTTTGACTGAATTTCGTCCCGGATCTTCCCAGCGGGTCCGGACCCCATATCTGTTTTGACCAGATGAGCATACAACTCGGTCAAAAATTCATCATCGACAAGACGGCCTTCCTTGCCAACAAGATCTCGGATATCCGTGTTGAGTACATTAACAGTTTTCTTCAGGGCCTTCTTGAAGCGTCCGAAGAAACCGGTGGAGGCATTATCATCTCCCTCATCTGGATCTTCGTTTTCGCCCGGGTCGCCGCCTGTCCCGCCCGAGCCTACGTCGCTGTTTCCGTTGCCTTCCGCAACCGCTTCTTGCGTGAGTTCATCAGATGTTTCCTGTGACCTTTTACCAAATTTCCAAAGAGCCATAATGGATTCCAGTTATCCTTGCAGATTTGAATTTTGTAATAACGAAGATTGATCAGCCAGTCCCATCGAACGGCTATTGCGTTTCCGGGTTGTGTTGTTCGTTCGTGGGCGGAGCCGAACCAACCGTTTTAGTTTTCATCAATCGGTCGAGCACGCCGTTAACAAATTGAGCCGAATTGTTTGTGCCGTAACGTTTGGCCAAATCGATTGCTTCATTGATCGCAACTCGGTCTGGCGTTTCTGTAAACAGGATTTCGTAAGCTCCCAATCGCAAAACATTTCGATCGGTCGCAGCCATCCGTTTTAGTTTCCAGTTATCAGCCGTCTTGCTGAGGTGTTCATCAAGTTGATCGCGATGTGCTCGCACACCTTCCAGCAGACTGGTCGCAAATTCAATCAAGTGGGCATCACCCTTGAGACGGCCCGCCATAAAACGTCGCCGGGCCGTTTCGGGAGTCTCTGAGTTGAGGTCGTCCTGATAAAGGACCTGCAATACGATTTCACGCGCGCGACTTCGACGAGACATGTTTGAGTTTCTTCAGGGCTAACGAACGCTTTTTCGTATGCAAGTTTGAAGCCAAAATTTTATGTCAACTGGCTTCTCCCGAAAATGGCACTGGGCTTTCTTAATCATTAATGACTACTGACCAATCTCGTCATATAGCCTTACCATGCGAATTGCCGCATCCGTCGCTTCAATTCCTTTGTTACCGACTTTACCTCCGGAGCGCTCGATCGCTTGTTGGAGAGACTCGCAAGTTAACAATCCAAATGCAATTGGTACGCCGGATTCGATTGACAATTGACCGAGGTTGTGGCTAACCGTCGAATTGATGTGTTGATCATGAGTCGTTTCGCCGCGAATGACGCATCCCAGACAAATTATGGCATCCCAATCAGCACTCGATGCGATGAACTTCTTGGCGGCCAATGGTAGTTCCCAAGCACCTGGAACCCATGCAATGGTTACATTTTCATCATCAACTCCTGCAGTGGCCAGCGACTCCTCCGCACCCTGAAGTAGCGGCCCCGTAATGCGGCGATGATAGGTTGAGACGATGATAGCAAATCGCTTTTCGGCCAGTGATCCGGTCTTACCTGTATATTCTGTCGCCACAATTCAACCTTAAAATAGTTTGCCGTTAATCGGTCAAATAAATATACGAAAGTAAGTTCCGATTGGGCAGCAGAGAGAATCTGGCAAAAAAACTGCAGCAATCCCTGAATGGTCATTTGAATTGGGCCTGGGCTAGATTCCGCCCGCCTTGACGCTCATCAAGAATTCAGCGTTTGATTGCGTCTTTTTGAGTCGGGTTGTCAGCAGATCCATCGCGTCGGGCGGATTCATGGTGCATAAGGCGCGTCGAACCTGACAGATTCGATCGAATTCTTCAGGATCAAACAGCTTTTCTTCGCGTCGAGTTCCGCTTTGATTGATGTCAATTGCGGGCCAGATACGTCGGTCGACAAGACTGCGATCGAGCACGATTTCGAGATTGCCGGTGCCTTTGAACTCTTCAAAAATCACTTCGTCCATTTTGCTGCCGGTGTCGATCAGGGCGGTTGCCAGAATCGTTAATGAGCCACCCTCTTCAATTTTTCGAGCAGATCCAAAGAACGCTTTGGGCTTTTGCATCGCGTTGGCGTCAAGACCACCGGATAGCGTTTTGCCCGACTGCGGGCACTCCGAATTCCATGCGCGTCCAAGTCGCGTGATGGAATCGAGAAAAATCACGACATCGACTCCGCTTTCGACCAGCCGTTTGGCTTTTTCAAGGACCATCTCTGCGACTTGAATGTGTCGCGCAGCTGGCTCATCAAACGTCGAGCTGATCACCTCACAGCGGTCACCCTTGACTTCGCGTTCCATGTCGGTGACTTCTTCGGGGCGTTCATCGATTAGCAGCATGATGACATAAGCCTCAGGGTAGTTCTTCAAGACCGAACAGGCCATTTTTTGCAGCAAGATGGTCTTTCCCGCTCGGGGCGGACTGACGATCAGGCCGCGTTGCCCAAACCCGATGGGAGCAATCATGTCGACGACTCGAGTGGAGAGCTCATTCGCATTCTGTTCCATGACAATTCGCGTATCAGGATGAAGCGGAGTCAGTTCGTCGAAGTGAACGCGACGAGCATTGTCGGAGGGATCGCGACCATTTACCGATTCGACGCGCAACAGCGCAAAATAGCGCTCGTTTTCTTTCGGAGGTCGAACCTGACCACAAACAATGGCGCCGTTGCGAAGATTGAATTTGCGAATCTGACTGGGCGAAACATAGATATCGTCCGGACAATTCAAATAGTGATATTCGGGGCTTCGTAAGAATCCGAACCCATCGGGAAGGATCTGCAACGTTCCTTCGCCGAACATAATCCCACGAGACTTGACGCGTTCCTTAAGCAGATTAAAGATTAGTTCTCGGCGATTCATTCCTTCCGGATTTTCGACGCCTTCCTGATTCGCCTGTTTGCAAAGTTGTTTGATCGGCAATCGTTGCAACTCAGTGACATTAATAATGTCTTTGTCGTCAATTGTCTTCCGCTCGACTTCGCTGACCGGCCGAATTTCGTCTTTTGAAATGCTCTCAGCCAGGGACATCGGTTCGCCATCCGATTCAATCTCCTTGATTTTGTCGCTGACTTCAGGATCCAACTCAAAATGAGGCCGTCTGCGCCCTGTCGTGTTTCGTCTTAACGGCGGACGACGATCAGTGCGATTTTTTGACTGTTGGGGATCAGCCATTTTCTTGTCTCCATGCGAGAATCGGAACTAGTAGAAAAGATTTGAGTTCCGATCCGCTCTTTAAAATGAAATAGGTTTAGGTGATTTAGGAAGGTGCTTATTGTGTCTTGAAAGACTCAGCCCCCATCGATCCCACAACTGGTGAACTTGTTCCGTCAATTGTTCCGGTGTTCCCGAATTATCGATGATGTCGCTTGCTCTTTCTCGCTTTACCGTGAGGGGTATCTGTTTGCGTTCCCGGGATATTAACTCATCAGGCGACCAACCTCGGGTCGCCAACGCTCTTTCTTGTCGGAGCCCGACTCGAAGATCCACAAAAACGATCTTGTCACAAAATTGGTCCCAGCCGGCCTTGAACATCACGGGTGCATCAAGAACGACAGCGGGCACTTCTTGTTTCGATTTCAACTTCAAAATCTTGTCTTTTAAAACTCGGCCAATCCGCGGATGCATGATTGCTTCAAGTCGCATCAGTTCATCGTCGGCACCCTCAGCAAATACAATGGCTGCAAGTGCCTTTCGAACAACTCTTCCGTTGGATATGACTGATTCTCCCCATCGAACTCGAATTTCTTCCAGCACTTCGGGTTGCAATAACACCTCGTGACCCACTCGATCGGCATCGAGTAGTTCCGCACCTAGTCGTTGGAAATTGGCGGCGACAGAGCTTTTACCACAAGCAATGCCGCCTGCAATACCAATGACTAGCATCGAAAAGTCCGATTGATCGAATGAGGTAGGTAAACCAAACCGCCGTCGCAACGATTTAGGCTGAGGTAAATGACGAGTCCGTTTCCGGCAATGCGTCCGGCGTAGGGTTAACTGGTCTTGTCAGCAAACGACAACCTTTCTCCAAGTTGGAAAAAAGCAACAAGAAGAAGCAACGGAATTTGACCATCAAATCCGTTGAATTTGCCGAAAGCTCGCCTCTTGTTGATTCCATCTCCCGACGTCTTGCATCACCAAAACGCCCGTCGTCTCAGTAATAAGCATAACCATTTCAACTGACTAATTCCAGAATCGGCGGTAAATAAATCGCCTCCAGTGAGTTGGCGTGCGGTGAATCGAAGACGTCTTGCCCCGTCAAACAAATCAAAATCGCTGGAAAACCGCCCCCAAAACCACGCAAAGAACCCGGAAAGTCTCCGTTTTTGCGACGACCGACTGCTGGAGTGAACAGTTGGGCGATCGAGCGATGAATTTCATCCATTCCGTGGCTGAAAACGCCGATTTTTCATAGGTCTGTGATCCGTCGACGGATTGGATTACCGTGACAATCGTTATGTCAGGTCCACTTTGTGATTGGGGCGCGCCAATCCCATATGACTTCGACTGAAAGTTTGACAGCCAAATTCGCCCAATTTAAAATCAGGGTGAGGACAGGATGGGGCGCATTTACTTCTCTGCTAACAGATTCGAACCTTTTTTCGAGCTGTTGAGGCATTTGCACGGAGTTTAGTCACCTTCGTCTCCCATCCTACCTATAATTCAATATCAGCGGCCGTCCGGCCAATGAACCTATTTGCATATTAATGTCCGAGTTGGACAAAAGAGGAGAGTGTAATGGCAGCCAGGGAAAACCAAGGGTATTTGATCGCTGTTATTATCCTGGTGTTACTCACCCTTATTTTAGCGCTCGTCGCTTTTCTGGGTATCAACAAAGCATTTCAATATGCGGATGAGCGCGATGTCAAGGAAAACCAACTCGCGTTGCAAAAGAATCTGACGCAGGCCTACGACACCAAGAACCAAGTCTTAATGGCGTGCATCGGCGAAATGGGAGTCAGCGTTGCCGAGGTTCCCACCCTGATCCAGACACTTGATCGCCTCGTCGATCCCAGCTTTGACGACAGTCAAAAGAATCTAATCCGAGATGTCATCAAGAGCGTTAACGATGTCTATGCTCAATACGAAAATGATATGAAGCAGTTTATTGCTGCGCCAGATGCCGAGCAAACCGTGGAGTCCACTTGGCGGTCCCTAACGCGCAACCTGGCCGCGGTGCTCAACAAAAAGTACTTTGACGAAAACGTCCTCCGCGACGACCTCAATCGAATTAAGAAAGAGGCTGATGCCGAAATTGCTGCTCGAGACAAAAACGTTGCGAGTGCTCGGGACGCGGAGGAGAAGGCAAAAACTGAACTTCAAACCGAAAAAGAACGATTCAGCAAAAAAGAATTGGCGCTGAATACAGCAATGAAAAATATTCAGGCGGACAATGACGCGACAATCGAAGAACTAAAAAATGCACGTGATGACTTTAAACGCGAGAAAAACCAATACGAGAGCGACATCAACACGGTGAAGACTCAAAACGTAGCTCTTAAAGCCAAAGTAGACCGCTACGAGGACGAAGTTTTCGATCTACCGGACGCAAAAATCGTACGTTCGTCGCCAGAGATCCAATTGGTCCACATCAACATTGGTTCCGCTGACGGTTTGCGGGTCAATCGAACATTTTCCGTTTACGATCAGACTGAAACCAACTTCGTTGAGGGGCAACACAAGGCAACGATCGAAGTCACCGAAATCACCGGCCCCCATCAAGCGGTCGCAAAAGTCACTTCCGTGGATTCTCTCAATCCAATCCTGCAGGGCGACAACGTCTTGACGGCAACCTGGGATCCCGGTTATCACGTTCCCATCGCGCTGGTCGGGTTTTTTGACCTCGACCACGATGGTCGATCCGATCGGAAACGACTCGTCACCATGATCGAAAAAAATGGTGGCAAAGTCGTCGCTCAAAACGACGAAGATGGTAATGTGATTGGCAATATTGATTCGTCGACGCGATATGTCGTGCTGGGAAATGAACCTGATGTCGGACCTAACTCTAACACGCAGATTCTTGGAGCGATCAAGACTCTTCTCGATGAAGCAAAAGCCAATTCTGTGCAGGAGATCGATCTTCGCAAACTATTGAACTGGATGGGTGTTCACGGTCAAGCGAAAATCGAGCGGCTGGATAGCCGGATTGGAGACGAATTCCGACGGCGAGACCCGATTAATTTTCTTAAATCACGAGATCGTTAATTCTGCGGCAACCAATGTCTACAGTAGAATAAGTCACAGGCCCACCAAGGCGCCCGCTTTCAGTTCTCGTTTTTATCGTCGTCTTGCTTTCGCCTCGAACTTTTTTTTCCGTCGTCCCCTTCCGACTTTCCTGTGTTGCCCTTGTCGGCTTCGTTGACATTGTCGGCTTCGTTGACCTTGTCGGCTTTGGGAGCATCCTCGTCCTCCTCGCTGCTTTTTTCGGTAGCAGGATCCAACAAACTCATTTCACCTACGATAACCAACTCAGGCAGCGCGGATTGTAAGTCATTGATCCCGGCTTCGCTAACCGCGCTTTGCCAGACATAGAGTTTTCTTAGTTTTGTTAAGCCTTTGAGATGCTGCAGTCCGGCGTCACCGACTTTCGTCGCATAGATGTTCAAATACTCAAGATCCCTGAGTCCCTTAAGATGTTGCAGTCCATCGTCACCAATCTGCGTTTTTTCCAAATGAAGCTTTTTCAGAGGCAGGCTTGCGATGTTCTTTAGACCATCGTTGGTGATCTCCGTGTTCGCCAAATTCAACCAAATTAATTCGGGTATCGATTTCAACGGTTCGAGGTTGGCGTCTTTGACAGGTGGGCTCGCGAGGTGATAGCTGGCTTCAAATTGGTTCGTGTTTGCGGCGATTCGCATGGCTCGACCCCCTGCGGCTTGGATCTTTGCGATTGCCCCGGTCGCTTCGGCATTTAACTTGGGCTCCTGGCCTGGCGCGAAGGCTGCTGACAAAACCAATACAGTGCCAACGAACGCAACTGAATTCAAAGTCCAATTCATGGCTGTCCTCCGGAAACTCGGTAACTCAAATAAACCCAGTCGATACTGACAAAGCTGAGACCAATAGTATATGCTGTTTGAAAAAAATTTCACGATTGCGCCAACTTTGGCTGGCTCTTTTGTTTTTTTGCGGTCAGCGCGAACTCCAAAGCTTGACGCGTCGTTTTCGTGCGAATCAAATAGATCTTTCATCTCTCACGCTGTTTGGACGATTCAATGAAAATTGCAATTTCATGCCTCATTTTTACGGCAATGTTTTCTGTACTCGTGATGCAAGACGAACCCCAAGCCGAAAAAGAACTCGCCACGGATCGACCAATCGAGTTGGGACGGGTGAATTGGCGTCGCGACCTCGATACGGTGAAGAAAAAATCAGCCGACACTGGCAAACCGATATTAATGTTGTTTCAGGAAATCCCTGGCTGTCAGACTTGCCAGAACTTTGGCAGTTCACCGATGTCGCATCCGCTGATGGTTGAAGCAATCGAAGACCTCTTCGTACCCGTGTTGGTTTACAACAACAAAAAAGAAGACGAAGCCACGCTGAAGCAGTTCCAGGAACCCTCGTGGAATAATCCCGTCATTCGCTACCTCGATTCCAATGCCAAAGACCTGATTGAACGAAAGGACAACATTTGGACAACCTCTGGCACGGCGTCCCGAATGATTGCCGCTCTCAAGGCCGCAGGAAAACCTGCACCTAAATTTTTAGGACTGGTCGCAGCGATGGATGAGAAAGCAAAAATTGAAACTGCCGAATTTGCCATGCACTGTTATTGGGAAGGTGAAGCAAAATTGGGTTCCATTGGTGGTGTCAAAGCGACTCGGTCGGGTTGGCGAGACAAACTCGAAGTAGTTCAAATTGAATTCGATCCCGCCCTTGTGGATTATGATAAGTTGCTTGAGACTGCCCAGTCATTTGATTGTGCCTCCAGAGTCTTTACGCACAACGAAAATCAGCAATCGGCGGCGTCCATGGCAGTGGGAAAAGACGCCATTCCGGTAAAAGAGAAGATGAGAGATGCCAAGCTGTCTGACCAAAAATACTACTTGCGAAATTCGGTCTACGCCCATCTGCCGTTAACGTCACTTCAGGCAACTAGAATCAACGCCGCGTTGTTTCTTAAACAGGCACCCGATCAGTGGCTAAGCCGCCGTCAAGCGGAAATGCTGCGATTGATTTTGGCGGCCAAACAAAAAGACAAGAATGCGTTCGCAGACTGTGTGTGGCCTGACGATGATACGAAGCTAGTCGCTTATCAAGATCGGCTTAAGGCCCAAATCGCAAAACAGGTCGCTGTTTGGAATCCAGCTCAGCGAGTGACAATGGCGTTAGCAGGTGACTTTGATCTCGACGAAGACGGGAAATCCGATCGTCAACAGCTGATTGAGTTAATTGAGAAAAACGGCGGTCAAGTTGTTGCTCAACACGACGAAAAGGGAAACATCATTGGCGAAATTGACGCTTCAACGCGCTACCTCGTCATGGGAAACATACTTGACGGATCCAATGACGCCAGAAATGCGGCAATCAGAAAGCTTCTCGATCAGGCCAAATCAAATTCAGTTCAACAGATTGAATGTGGCAGGCTACTTAAGTGGCTTGGTGTTAACGGACAAGGCAAAATCGAACGCCTGGACGGCAAAATCGGCGACGAATTTCGAAAACGCACTCCCGCCCAATCGCTTAAATCGCCTAAGTCACATGGTCAATGACCTTCTATCTGAGGGCGAAACACGAAGCCATTTCCTTTTTTTAAACAGGAGGAAACTGAGCAAACGGAGATTAAATTGGACAACGCCAATTACGATCAGCCATTTGGCGATAGCCATAGTCGCTATAACTTCAACCGGGAATAGGTTGCGTTTATTAAATGTGAGCCGCAAGGCGCTAGCCGAATAGCACTTACTTTAAACTGTGTGACGTCAGCTCTAACGGAGCGATCCTATGTCAGCCCAGGCCAACGGCGCCAACGGCCTGGGAAACCTTAGACGAAGAAAACTCAAGGAACGGATAAACTTTGTTGCTCGGTACCTCCTGTTCAACAATCCGGGGGTGAGTTGAGTCCCTCCTTACATCGCGGCTTCGCTAGTTGTGGGTGGTTCCTCAAACGGGTTATTGGAACCCGGCAGCCATTTACAGAGCCCAATCCCCAGGAAATAGAGACCCGTCAAGGGAACTGCGAGCAAAATCATGCTGATCGGATCGGCTGGAGTTAGCATCATCGAAACCACAAAGATTACCATGATGGCAATTCGCCACTTGCTCAGATAGTTCTGAATGGAAAACAAGCCAATTCGATTCAAGAACAACATCACGAGCGGCAACTGAAACGCAATCCCGAAACCGATGGGTAGGAACATGACGAAATTGAGCCATTCAGTAATTCGTGGTTGAGGAGAAATGCCCATTTGTGCATTAAACGTGAACAGGAAGGTCAGGACTGGTTCAAACACAAAGAAGAAAGCCAAGCAGACGCCACTGAAAAACAGGATCATACTGATCGGGAGGAAGACGTAGATGTATCGTTGCTCTTGTGGGTAGAGTCCTGCGGCCACAAACGTCCAGAGCTGGAAGAAGACCCAAGGGCTTGCCAACACAGTCCCCAGAATCAAGCCCGCTTTGACCCAAATCATGAACGGTTCAATCGCCGTCAGTGACTGCGGTTGCACGTTCACACGACTCCACATTTGAATCGGAACCATATCCTTGCGAACCTCAGGCATCAAATCCGCAAACAAACTCGTGATCAACACGCGGTTCAAACGACGGTTTAGATCCACATCAAATTCCGTGTCGAGTTTCTCCTTTACCTTGACCAACGGATTGTTCTCAGTTGGAAAGAGCCAACTAAGATAGCCTCCTTTTGGTGGCGCAACCTTCTCTTGAAACGGTTCCGCATCGCTCAGCTCTTCAATCCGCGAGAGCCTGTCGAAAATCTTTATGATGGCTTGAACGTCCGCCGGGTTCGCGAATTCTTGAGTTGCCAACTGGGTGACGATCGCACGTTCGTTGGCATCTAACTGATTCCATAACCACGCCAGTCGTTCATTGTCCTCGACTGAATTCTGTTCACTCAATCGTTGGCACAGCTGGGGCAGTTTTTCTGGAAAAAAATGACCCGCCTTGAATCCGTAGGGGTTCAATTCGATCCCGGCGAGAAAATCAGGGCTGACTTGTCTGAGCATACGAACGAATTCGCCGGGATCAACGAAGACCGTCTCGGGGGCCAAATTGTCCTTCTTGAGCCAGGGGCTTGCCTCCGGATCAAGGAAGCCGTTTTGCTTGACCAGCCTGGCTTCGGCTTGCTTAATGTGAAATTGACCAATCGCTTTGTTTAGCGGTTCCGTCAAAAACTCAACCGTTTGGTTGGCAAAAATAAATCCAAAAATACAGCCAATCGCGATCCCCATGACGGAACGGACAAGAACTTTACGCAGCTCTTCCAGATGCTCGCCGAATGACATACGAGACTGTTCGAACAAGTTTTCATTAGGTCGAGTGGCCGCCATTTTGGAATCCGCAAATCAGAAAATTGTTCATGGAAGATAAGAAGTTGAGCCATGGGCTCACATTCGTCCACAAACTTGGATAGTATCACGGCAACAGAATACCAACAACGTTCGTTGTTTTAGACTCGGGTTTTAGGGGATAAATAGCTAACGCGGGAAGTAACTGTTCCTGTTGTACGGTCCTCGATTGATCGATCTTTCGGGTGCCGATATTCTTTTGATCCGTTAATCCGTGAACCGATTTTAATTTGCCAGTTTCAACGAAAATCGAGGTCTGCGATGCACCCGCTCCGATTCCAACCGATTTTTCGTCGCTATATCTGGGGAGGGCGGCGATTAGCCGATGTTTTGAATAAGCCAATCGGCCACGAATCATGCGCGGAGAGTTGGGAGATTGTCGATCACAACGAAGATCAAAGCGTCGTGCAGTTTGGTGAGCTGAGTGGAATGACACTTGCCGAACTCGTTAATGACCACGGCCAGGAGCTGTTAGGGCCTGACATTGCAACCCAAATATCCAATGACTCACTCCCGGTACAACTGCAGAACCGGTTTCCATTGCTGCTGAAGTTTCTGGACGCCCATCGAGACCTTTCTATTCAAGTCCATCCAGATGATGAGTTTGCTGCGACACTCGATCCTCCCGATCTCGGCAAAACGGAGGCTTGGTATGTGATGCATGCGGATCCCGGTGCCAAGATCTACGCTGGACTCAAGCCAGGAATCACCGCCGAAAAATTTCGCTCAGCTGTCAAAAATGGTTTTACCGAAGAAGCCGTGCACAGTTTCAAACCCAGAACGGGTGACTGCGTATTCATTCGTGCAGGAACCATGCACGCGATTGGGGCTGGATTGTTGGTCGCCGAGATTCAACAGTGTAGTGACACAACGTTTCGAATTTTTGACTGGAATCGCGTCGACAAAGAAGGTCAGCCAAGACCTCTCCATATCGAACAGGGCATTCAGGCAACTGATTTTGACCTCGGGCCTGTCAGTCCAATACGCCCCAATTCACTAGGCCCAGCATACGCCGTCGTTGCTTCCAGCTGCACAACGCTGATTGAATGCGACAAGTTTGTTATGAGACGTTGGTCCCTGCAGCGGGCCAACGAATTGGTCAACATCGGCGGTGATGATCGATTTCACATTCTGGCCGTCACTAAAGGAAGTGTTGTTGTCGAGAATGACCCTAGCCAGTTGGCACTGGAATTGGGGCAGACGATGTTGCTACCCGCCGCTCTCGGCAGAACGGCTGTTAGTGCAAATAAACCGACCGAATTCCTGGATATTTTTGTGCCCAGTTCGGGTCGGAATTAGCTCAAATTCCGTCTTTGGCCGATTCGTCGCGGAAATCGTTTGACACGAGAACGTGATTTAGCCATTATTCGTTCCCCGTCACTGCTAGCAACCGGATCGCACTTGCGAACTCTGGAAACACTCCATAACCTCCGCCAGGACTTTTTACTGAAGGCGGAAAGAAATGGGAATCAAAACAAATGCGGCTTGCGCGATCGTCGCTGTTCTGATTGTGTTCTCATTCAACGGATGCTATTTGCGCCCCAATTTTGGATCGCCGGGAACGATTTACCAACAACGGGCGCGAGCCGTGTTGAGCGATCCGTTCCCTAATAACGACCTTGGACCTGAAATCGTGGGCGGGCGACCACGAGGTTACGATCGACCGCTTTCCGAACCGACGAACATCCAGGCATCACCTTATTCGGAGTTGAACAAAACCAATCGCGGGCCATTTCAGCGATTGCTCAATCCGCGGTATCCGCGGCAACAACCCGCGGTTCAACAACCGATCCCTCAAACCACAATTCCACAGGCAACTTTTCCACAGCCCGTTTATCCGCCGAACTAGCTGTACCTAACAACGCCCGGATTGGCTTAAGGGCGGAACTACGAACGACTAAGTTCAACCACGTTTCGCGATCTTGTTGAGGACCTCGATGCCGCGATCGAGAATTTCGTCGCTCGCGGCGTATGACACTCGGAAGTGCGTATCGTGATCGCTAAAGATGGTACCGGGGATGACCATCAAATTGTTGTCAATCGCATGTTCGCAAAATTCCTGCCCGTTGCCCCAGGGAAGTCTCGGAAACACATAAAAAGCACCATCGGGTTTGACGATCTCGTAGCTGTCTTTGATTCCGTTAATCATCTTGTCGCGTTTGAGTTCGTATTCTGCAACGTGGTGCGAGATATCCGTATCCAAAGCGACGGCACACGCCCATTGACAGGGCTGGGGAGCACACACAAAGGTAAACTGCTGCAATTTGATCATGGTGTCAATGATATCAACGGGGCCGTGGACATATCCGACTCGTAATCCCGTCATCGCATGCGATTTTGAGAAACCGTCGATGATGATCGACCGTTCATTGAATTTCGCAACCGAGAAATGTTGATGGTCGTAGGTGAACCGGCTGTAGATCTCATCAGCCACCAGGCAGATTCCTTTGCGCTCCGCCAGTTCGGCGACGGCTTTGAGTTGGCCCTCCGAACAGCAGACTCCCGTTGGATTCGATGGGCTGTTGAGTATGATCATCTTGGTCCGATCGGTGATCGAATCTTCAAGCAGCTGCATGTCAATTTGGAAATCGGGATATGTGCTGAGCTTGACTGACTTCCCGCCAACAAGTTCAACAAGTGCCGGGTACATCACAAAGTAGGGATCAAAGTAAATCACTTCGTCACCCGGATTCACCATCGCCAGCGCGGCCAACATCAAGCCGCCACTGGTCCCCGAGCAGACAAAAACTTTGCGATCCGAGTGACCAAATTTGTGATCGATTTCGGCTTGGAGTTTCTCCCGCAGAACGGGCATCCCCTGAGTCAAGGCGTATCCGTTTTTGTCTTCTTCGACGGCTTTGATCAGTTCGTCTTTCACCGCCCGCGGCACTGCGAAATCGGGTTGCCCAATCGACAGATTGATAGGGTCTTTCAGGTCTGCCGCCAGGTCAAACATTTTGCGAATTCCGCTGGAATCAAAGTTTCTCGTGCGATCGGCAATCCAGCTATCAAGAATCGGCATCGGTTGCTCCGGACAAATATTCAAAAGTCGGTGAATTCGGGGTGTCCAGTCTTTCATTGGTTCGTCTTTTTTTCAAGGTGTGCGTGTCTGCCAAACGGTTAAATGGCGTTCTTTGCAACTCTGAAAATAAGACGGTTGTGGGAAGCAGACGTCCTATCTAAAATTCGGTCATAGGCTTCATTTACGACCAAATCAACAAAATCGTCCGATGCCGCTCCTCAGCCGACTTTTTCCCGCCAGATCAGAAGCACGGCCCAACCTCGACCTCAGTCGGGCAAGTGTCGAGCAGGCAATACGCCGGAGAAATCTATGTGCGGAATCGTAGGAATCGTCGCTGAAACGGAGATCAACCAGGAAATCTACGACGCCCTCACGGTGCTTCAGCATCGTGGTCAGGATGCGGCTGGAATGATGACCTGCTACGAAGGCCGCTTGAACCAGCGAAAGAGGAATGGACTCGTCCGAGACGTTTTTCGGGCGAGCGACATGCGTCATTTAAAAGGCCGAATCGGTTTGGGGCATGTGCGCTATCCTACCGCTGGAAGTTCCAGTCCAGCCTTGGCTCAACCATTTTATGTGAACTCACCGTACGGCATTTGCCTGGCACACAACGGCAACTTGACCAACTGCGAAGAACTAGCGCGCGAACTTTACGAATCGGACCAGCGGCATCTCAATACCGATTCAGATTCGGAAATTCTGCTCAACGTGTTCGCTCACGAATTGCGAAAAGTCGCCGGGCTGGAGCCGAAACCGGAAGACATTTTCTTCGCGGTTCGAAAGTTACACCAACGTTGCGAGGGAGCTTATGCGGCCGCCGCAATGATTGCCAATCATGGAATTATCGGATTTCGTGATCCGCATGGAATTCGTCCTATCGTTTTTGGTAAAAGGGAAGGGAAGTACTCGGCGGAGTATATGATCGCGTCGGAAAGCGTCGCTTTAGACGTTTTGGGATTCAAGTTGATCCGTGACATCGGTCCGGGAGAAGCGATTTACATCACCAAAACAGGTGAGCTTCACACGCAGCAGTGCGCTGACCATCCGGTTTGCCGACCCTGTATTTTTGAGCATGTTTACTTCGCCCGACCGGATTCCATCATCGACGGAATTTCTGTTTACAAGGCGAGGCTACGGATGGGTGAACGCTTGGCCAAAAAGATCTTGCGCGAACGCCCCGATCACGATATTGACGTTGTCATCCCGATACCTGATACGAGCCGGGTTGCTGGACAAGTCCTGGCCTATGACCTGGGGGTCAAGTTTCGGGAAGGTTTGATGAAGAACCGTTACATTGGTCGTACGTTCATCATGCCAGGCCAGGAACAGAGAGAAAGATCGGTCAAGCAGAAACTGAATGCGATTGGCCTTGAATTCAAAGGGAAAAATGTGCTTCTCGTCGACGATTCCATCGTCCGGGGAACAACCTGTGCCCAAATCATTCAAATGGCCCGAGACGCGGGGGCCAAAAAAGTCTACATCGCATCGGCGGCTCCGGAAGTCAAGTATCCCAACGTTTACGGCATCGATATGCCTTCCGCGGGTGAACTTATCGCACATGCACGCAGTGTTGAAGAAGTTCGTAAAGAGATTGGCGCTGACTGGCTCATCTACCAGGATCTTAACGATCTTAAAGCCTGTTTATCAGGGGGTAATCCCAATATCACTGATTTTGAGTGTTCGGTCTTCGACGGCAACTACATCACGGGCAAGGTCGACAAGACGTATTTGGAACGTCTGGAAGATATTCGCAACGACAATGCGAAAAGGAAGTCCAACGAGAATCTTGTAGCCGACACGGATTACGCCGTAGGACTACACAACGAAACGTCTTAGCGTTGGAAGCAGCCGCGTTCAAATGGTGTGACCGTTGAAGGCCCGCGTTTACGCGGCGTGAGTCTTACCTTGATCCAGCCAGGAATAAACAAGGGCGGGTTACACTTTTTGAAATTGTGACCGAAATACGGCGTGATGATTCTTTCGCATTCGCCGCTCGAAATGCGTTCGATAATCCATATCGTGTTCGGGAGTCGTTGGCGTTACTTCGTGCGGCCCGGTCAGCGAGGATTCAGTCTGCATCAGCTGACACGTTTCCTCGAAATACTCCTCGACATCCGACCAAAAGTGGAAAACTCCCTCCGGCATTAGGACTCGTTGCAGGTCGTGAATAAATTGAGGCGTAATCACTCGCCGCCGGCGATGCCGGGCTTTCCACCAAGGGTCCGGAAAGTAGACATGAACGGCCACCGCACACACATCCGGTAGCAACTCGCGAAACAACTTCAGTCCGTCGCCCCGTAACATATGGGCATTGGTTCGTCCATTCTTGGCCAGTCGGTACGCGGCGAATTGGCAATATTTGACGGCCAGTTCATTTCCCAAAAAATTCCGGTCCGGGACACGGCCTGATTCGTTGAGGATGAACAGACCCTTTCCGCTACCGACTTCAATCTCAAGTTCTTGACGCGTGGCAAACAAGGACTGCGGATCGAACGGCGCACTGAGATCGTCAACTTCAGAGGCAAACTGACTGAAGTCAATCGACTTATCCAGTCTGGGAAGTGACCTGCGACCCATCGAATTCCTGGATGTGGGAACAAAAAAAAACGGCCCGAAAGCCGTTGGCGAATTTTTGGATTGTTGCTTCCCGCTTATGGTCGCCTGATCTTTTTCGATTTCGCTTTGCGAGCCTTGTTGTTAGCGGGCCGCTTGCCATGATTGGCTTTTTTGACTTTATGGTTTGGCTTCGTCATTGAATCGTCTCCTTTTAGTAAAGCATGAATCTAACAGTCGGTTCTGCAAAGGAAAAGGTCTAACTTCACCGGAGAAGGCGATTTCATGCGATTTTGAATGTGATTCATAACTGGTTGGTGATTTCGATCAACTCTCCTAGCATCTCCTTCGCATGTCCATTGTCGATGGCCGAAATGCATCGGTCAGTTGCGAGCAGCAAATTCTCGGACAACCCGGAGACCCACAGTGCGGCAGCGGCGTTGATGGCAACGACGTCTCTTGCAGGCCCCGTTTTTCCGTCCAGCACGCGCAAAATCAATTCGGCGCTTTCTTTGGGGTTAGCCGCCTTTAAGCCGATGAAACTGCTGCGGGGGATCCCGAAATCCTCGGGTGTGAGCGTTTTGTGAGTCACATGATGGCTGCTGACTTCCGAGACGTCGGTGATTCCCGAATTGGACAGCTCACCCAGACCATCGCGTCCATGCACGACGAGTGAACGGGTCGTACCCAATTTAGCCAGTGCCGCCGCGATTAACTGGCGCGTTTCTCCGCGCCCCGCGCCAAGAACCTGATACGGTGCGTTGGCTGGATTACATAGCGGGCCCAACAGATTGAAAACCGTCGGATGTTGCAATTTTCGACGAACCTTCATCACATGTTTTACGGACGGATGAAAAAGCGGTGCAAAACAGAAGCAGATTCCCAATTGGTTAAGACATTTCTGAACGATCTCGATCGGACATTCGATATTGACACCCAATTTCTGGAGCACGTCGGCTGAGCCTGTTTTTCCGGTCGATTTGCGATTTCCGTGCTTAGCGACCGATGCTCCAGCCGCTGCCGCGACGATCGCTGCCGCGGTACTGATGTTAAACGTTCCAGTCCCGCCACCACCGGTTCCGCACGTGTCGACAACGTTCTTGCGATGCGTCTCAATCGGTGTCATATGCCATCTCATGGCCCGAGCCGCACCCGCGAGTTCGTCAACAGATTCGCCTTTTTTGTGCAGCCCAGAAAGTAATTCAGCAATCTGTTTATCGCCGCAGTCACCTTTCATAATCTGATCGACGACTTTGGCCATTTGCTCTTCGGTAAGTGATTTGCCCGCCGAAACAGCAACTGTGGCTTCTTTGATCAACCGAATACCTCCAAAATGGATCCTTGAAAGCCCGTAAAAGCTAAAACTTTAACATTCTCGGCGTTCGGGGTCATGCCACCTTGGAATTTTTCTCTTGTTCGGCAATTAGCGCACCTTTAGAATTTGGCCATTGCTTGCCGTTTCGATTCCTTGTCGTCGACCCACCGGGTCGATATTCCTTTAAAAAACCTATGCAAAGAAAAGTCATTATAGATTGTGACATGGGCACCGATGATGCAGTTGCCCTCTGCATGGCGTTATTCGATCATCGACTGGAAGTTCTGGCTGTAACAGCGACCGAAGGGTGCGTCAACGCCCACCAGGCCAACAATAATCTCCAAGCGATCATTGCCGAACTCGATCCCGAGCGGTATCCGAGACTGGGTACGGCGTGCAATGCCGAAGACGCTCCGGCCGTCGACACACGTTATTTGTACGGAGAAGATGGGCTTGGCAACGCTGGGTTCGAGTCGATTGGGCTGCAAAGGCTCCACCCGGCAGAAAAAATGATCATCGAATGTGTGCGAGCCTATCCCAACGAAGTTACGATTGTGTGCCTGGGGCCGCTCACCAACGTCGCCAAGGCTTTTTTGCGAGAACCGGCTTTACCAGGTCTGATTGATCGAATCATTATGACAGGAGGTTCACTATCAGGCATCGGGAATATCACGCCGGCTGCTGAATTCAACTTCTATTTCGACCCGCACAGTGCGCGGTCCGTTCTCAAGTCACGAACAACAAAAACACTCATTCCGCTGGACATCACAAGTCAAGTTTCGTTTGGGCTGGATATGCTTGACGATTTGCCGACCGTTGACTCCAGAATCGGATTCTTTTTGCGACAGGTTCTGCCGTTTGCCTTTCGATCGTATCGACAACAGCTTGGTCAAGAAACGATTACGCTCAACGACGCCATCGGTGCGTTGGCGGTCGTGGAACCGGATTTGTTCAAGTACGAGATGATGGCTGGTGACGTGGAAACGGAAGGAGAATTGACGCGCGGCGTTTCTGTCTTTGATCGCCGAGTCATGCCAGAATGGCGACCCAACATGGAAGTTGCAACGGAGATCAACGCCGAAGCAGCTCGTCAATACATCATCGATCAACTGATGATGTCAGGGAATTTGACTTAGGTTGTTGGAGCGTTCCGCACGATTCAGACTTGTAGGCCGAAACAAGCTCCGCGCCGTTTAGGCGACGCATCGCGGCAAAAATTTGGCAGGCTGGAACAGCGCGGGGCTCGTTCCGGCTTTTTTCTAACTCGATTCAGGATGACGACCGCGTATTCGAGGCTTGAACAACAAGAGTAGAACCATCCACTAATCACGTGGATCGAATGCACGTCGATTTTGAATCCTGACCGCAACCAATTTGATCTTGCCAGCTCGAAAAATCTTAACTGGTACTTCGTTACCGATTTCGCGCAGACTAACTTCAGTGACCAAATGAGAGTCACTTGCGATCTTAACTCCCCCAAACTCCAGGATAATATCGCCGACCTGAAAGTCTGCTACTTCGGCCGGTGAGTCGGGCGTGATGCCGGACACTCGAGTCCCGTAGTTCAGATCAAGCCCAATCGAGCGACCTTTTTCTGAGGAGTAACGGGAATCCAGGGAGACACCCAGAAATCCACGACGGACTTCCCCGTAATCGATCAGGTCGCGAGCAATTCTCATGACCATTTGAATTGGAATCGAGAATCCGATCCCGTCACTGCCGCCCGAATTGCTGGCGATGGCGGTGTTAATCCCAATGACTTCACCACGAAGGTTAATCAATGGTCCTCCGCTGTTACCAGGATTGATGGCTGCATCGGTTTGCAAAAAGTCTTGAAACCGAACGCCTTGTGGACCAAGCTCAAGGTCTCGACGACCTTTGGCACTGATAATTCCGTAGCTCACCGAATGGCTCAGTCCAAAAGGACTGCCTACCGCAACCACGAAATCTCCAATTTGAACTTCGTTATTACCGATTCGAGCAACGTCTAAGTCGCTTCGGTCCGTAAATAGGACGGAAAGATCGGTCGACGAATCATGCTCGATTCGCGTAGGGTAGAAAAATCTGCCGTCGGCTTCGATGCGGATATTTTCGATATCAGAATCTTCAACGACGTGATAATTCGTGACCACGAAAGTTTGATTTCGGTGTTGGAGGACAACGCCAGAACCGGCTTCTTCTATCACGGAGCGTTGGTGGGCGTCAGCTGTTCCGGCGCTGACCGTCGATTTCTGGTTCTTTTTCGCTTCGATGTGCACAACCGATGGTTGGGTCGCTTTCACGATTTTGCGAACAATTGAAAATTGTTCCTCCGCCGCTTGTTCCGCCAGTTCCGCATACAGCTGTTCTCGAGCATCGTCCGCAGCCATTTCCTGCGAGACCAGATTGGCGGGCGTTAGCAAAGCGGCCAACGACAAAGCTAGACAAGCGACAGTCTGAATCGAAAATCGGGTTTTTTGTTTGGAATACATTTCAGGCGATTAGTTTAGTGCGGCTGAATGAGATTCAGACTACCAGTTGACGATCTCGATTTCGAGAAATGACTGGCGAGTTTGCTTATTCAGCCAGGATTTGGGTCCGGTTGTAGCAGTTACGAAACTTTGAAGTCGTTAATCGGCAGGTCTTCAGGTAAGTCCAGGATTTTTGACCAATCAACAACAGCGCCAGGTTCGACTCCTGCTTTCTCAGCCTTTCGTTTGCAGTCAATACAAAATGTCGCGTACGGCAACACCTGCAGCCGTGCGGCAGGAATATTGCAATTGCATGCTTCACATTTGCCGTAGGTGCCTTCACGCATTCGCTCCAACGCAACATCGACGGCTCGCAGTTCCCGGCTTTCAACTTCCGCCAATTGCGAACTCAGTTCGCCGAACGCGGTATCACTTGCAAAGTCGATGATGTCACCACCGGCTTGAGTTAATTCCTTCAACAGTCGGTCATCGCCGTTGATGGCTTGACGTAAGGCTAGACGACGCTGCACAAGAACTTCCCTCATGCTTTCCAATATGTCTTTACGCGCCATTATGTGTTCCCAAACTTCAGTGATTTTACGTATAGTCTGCCCTCGTTTCGGGCTGTGCTCAGGAACTATAGTTCGCGTTTTAACGACAATTAAATTTTTTGCAAATATTCTCCAGCACTCGTTTTATGGTTTGATCTCTACTTTTAATCCTAGCGCACGCCTGAACAAAGAAAAGTCTTATCAAACAGCTGCTCCAAAAATGGGACGAGTGAATTTGGCGATCCAAGCCACATCCGTCTTAGAATAACCGGGGTTCGCTTTCGACGCTCCCATTCTCCAAGACTGATAACAGTCGTTCTATATACGCAGGTCGTAACGTCTGAGGTCGCTTGCTCGACTGCCAGCATTATCAAATTGTCTGTTTTTGTTTGACCACCCAACACGCGAGAGCTAAATGGTGTTACGAACTTTCACAGAATTCGTCGTGGAAATGAACATTTAAAGAGATGCCATCGAAAATGACTACAAATATGGACTTTACATCGAGCGATCTGGTTTTGCGCCTGGTCGACGAAACCCAAACTGGCGAGTTCTATCCAATCAAGACGCAGAAATGTCTGCTCCGGAACAACGTCAAACATGAACAAGATGGAAGACTTCATTGTGCGATTTTCCGTGGTCCAAATGGAACCGCAATTCAAAGTCGTGGCACATCGATCATCGTGAATGGTAAAGAAGTAGAATCGGAGTGGTTAAAAAGAGGCGACAAAATCGAACTCGGCGACTCTCAATTTGAAGTTTATCAGCTTGGTGAAGTTGCCAATCAATCTGCTCAATCCTCTCAAACGGGAACCACGAGTTCGACACAGACTGCTTGCATTTCGAGCAAGACTTCCGATTCGAACGAAACTTGCGGTTCAAATGAAAGTCAATTTGATAGCAACGAGGAAGATAGCATGGAGTCTGTCGAATTAGATCATGAATGGAAGGACCGAGTCCTCGCGTTGGAAGAACGAATTGGTGCCATCCATCAACAAAATGACAGCGTATCTAGCCGATTTGATGAGCTCGATTCTCGAATGGCACAGTTGACAAATACGCTCTCCAACCTTGCCGACTCGATCGCAAACAATACACACGTGGCGATGACAGCACCTGTGGAGCACCGACAAGAACAAGAAGATTCATTCGCTGAGACGTTTGTTAATGAACCAAGCGAAGAAAAATTCGTAAGGGAATCCGGGCCGACAGTTGAATATTCTAAGTCGGACGAAACTGAACAAGACAGGGAATCCACTCCGACCCTCCAATGTTCGTTGCCGGACGAAGCTGAAATAGTCAGTGAATCCACGCCGACCATCCAATGTTCGATACCGGACGAAACTGGACAAGTCAGGGAATCCACTCCGACCCTCCAATGTTCGTTGCCGGACGAAGCTGAAATAGTCAGGGAATCCACGCCGACCATCCAATGTTCGATGCCGGACGAAGCGGAACAAGTGAGGGAATCCACGCCGACAGTTGAACATTCGATGCCGGACGAAACGGGCAGGGAATCCACGGCAACCATCGAATATTCAATCCCTGTCGAATCTGAAAAAGAAGAACGATTTTTATCGGGAACTTCTTTTGAAACCAACGTTGTCAGTGACTCTGAGACTGAATGCGAATCGTCAGGTGGAACGGTTGGCGAAATGGCTGATGACTCAGGGATTGTTGCGACGGAACAACAAGCGGACGAATCAGAATCAAATTCGCTATCGCTTGAGTTAGAACGCGTGTTTGGAAAAATCAACTCCCAAATCGATGAAGTTGAATCCGATTCGGTCGGCACGAAAACTTGCTCTGAGTCATGCTCTCAAATGGAACAAACGAGCTGCAATGATGATGAAGAAGTCTTCGTTACATTTTCTGATGAGAACAGCAAGTTGCCAGAATCGTTTGACGAGCAAACAACTTTGACAAAGCTGGACACATCGGAGTTTGAACACGATCTGGGTGGACAACTGAAGCCGATTTCCGAAATCTCCGAGCAAATAGAAGAGCACAAAACCGCGGACGACGGAGATTCAGAACGGTTCAACGACGAAGCGACGTCGATTGCCACCGAGGAAGCTGAAGCAAGCTACGATCCGATCGACAATGAAACTCTAATCACACAGTCTCTGGAAGACACGCTGGACAAGGCGTTGCAATCAATTTCGCCCGACTTGGCTGTGGACTCTCAATCAACGCCAGAAGAAGCCGATCAAGAACTCACTGACTCGTCACCCGAACCAAAAAATGAAAGCGTTGCCGAGATTCTCGCCAGAATGCAATCGCAGGGTCAGTTGGATGGCTACTCTCTTGATGACGCGACTGCTGAACCAATCCAGGATGCCTCCGCCGAACTCGTGCAGCAAGTTCACGAAACGCCGGTCGAACCAACGATCGTCGATTCTGGAAACAAAGCCGGGGGCGACGAAGAAAACTCTGTCGAAGCCTACATGAATCGTCTGCTGGGACGCACCGGAATGGAAACAAAAGAAAACAAGTCCGAAGCGGTAGCAGCGCAGACAACTCAGGAGGCAAAGGCCCCCGAAACTGTGAAGAATCCAGAGCCTGTTCAGTTGCTGAAGCCCAGCGAATACAAGCCAGCCAAAAGTGCACCGGAAAAAAACAAAAACATGGACGCAATGAGAGAATTGGCGAATCAAACTAATCGCGTTGCCTTGGAAAGTAGCGGTCGGCGTCGAGCTAAGGCGGTCATCGTTACCAATTACAGCATTATGGCAATTGGTTTTGGACTGGCAGCCTATTTGCTCACGTCATCGACGGGCAGCCTGAGCGATTTAACTTTTTGGTCGGGCGCGATTACGCTTGGAGTTAGCCTAGGTATGGGGGCGACTGCGACCAAGTCGTTGATCGCGATAAGAAAGACTTAAGACACAGCCCCTCGCCGAACGCGTTCGCTCCAACAAATGAGCGAACGCGTTTTTTTTTGCGCGACCGCTCTAGAATCCCCGGTCCTCGCGAATGTCTTCGAAATCACGAAGCTCGTATCCGATCTGGGCAGCATCGCAAAGGTTGCAAAAGGCTCGAAAAGCTACCCCGAAACCATCGGGTCCGCTGAACCCGCCAAACTGCCCGCCGCCTTTGACATGCGGCTCCAGGTCGGCAAATACTCCCGGGACGCCGCGCGCCAACATACGATCCTGAAGGGTGGGCAGAAAATTCTTCAAGTCTTTCAGGATTCGCAAATATCCGGAGTCGCCGATGTCCGCAGGAACGTAGTGCTTGAGCCGTTCTTCGTCGACATAATCTTTCCGGATGAGTTCACCTGGATTTCGAAAATCCTTGATATGAATCCAGCCCAGCCCCGGCTTCATCAGCTCATACTGTTCGAAGACTTGATCAGCAGAGAAACCCTGGGTCACCAAGTTGGCTCCGTCAAAAATCAAGACCAGCGCGTCGCTGGCAATTTTTTGATGTAGCTCAGCCAGAATCTGTCCTGTCTGTCCGACTAGATTTGCTTCGACTTCCAACCCGAAGGTCAGGCCGTGTTGATCACAGACGGCGGCGATCTGACCGAGTTGATCGACGGCCAGTGAGATGTGTTCATGGGGATCAGTTGTTTTTGGATGATAAAAAGAAAACCCGCGAATCAATTTTGCCTCAACCTCGGTTGCCAGCTCGCAAGCCCGAACAACTTCCTGTTCCAGGTACTCGTCGAAAGGTTGAAAAGTGTTGTGGGTTCCATCCTCGACGTCGAGCAACTTCACCTTGCCGATCGGCGAACCGATCGAGCTAACTTTCAAACCATATTCATTCAACTTTTCCTTGACTAGATGTACCTCTTCGGGGTCCAGCCGCATCACGTTTTTTACGCCGTTACCCGCCTCGACAAATCGAATCGAAAGATAACGCAACCCGAGCGCTGCAAATGCGGAAAACTGCTGATCGAGCGTCTTTTGATTTGCGGCCTCGTCGGCAAATCCGGAAAGAAGTAGCGAGTTTGTTTCTGGCATTGGAGTTTGAGCCTATTTTTCGTAATTGACTTCGATCACAGATGAAATGCCGCCGCGAGGCGTAAATTTCGCGATCAAAGTTGCACGTCGGGGCGTGACGACCGAAACAAAATCGTCCAAAATGGCATTGGTTACGTGTTCATAAAAAATGCCTTCATTGCGAAATTGGTGCAAATACAATTTGAGACTCTTTAGTTCGACGCAGGTCTTGTCAGGAACGTATCGAAACGTCAACGATCCGAAATCAGGCTGACCAGTTTTGGGGCAGACCGAAGTAAATTCCGGGCAAAATATTTCGATTATGTAGTCGCGATCTGGAAACTGGTTTTCGAAGGATTCGAGAGTATCTCGAAAATTCTGATTCATGTCTTATTCTAATGGGTTTAAATTGATTGGTTCATTGGTCGATTCGATCTCGCTTCGCCGACAACTCCCAAGATAAACAATCGTCGTCACAAAAACAGCCCGCATGTTGATTTCAGAAATCTACGAATCGAGACAAGGCGAAGGCCTGTTGACGGGCAAGACAAGTATTTTTGTCAGGACCAGTGGTTGCAATTTGCGTTGCGGGTTTTGCGATACTCCATTCACATCGTGGAAGCCGTCTGGAGATAGCTGCAGCATCGAAAAAATAATTTCGACCATCGGACAATTTGAAGCCGAACACGTGGTGATTACGGGCGGTGAACCGATGCTACCCCGCGAAATTGCCATGCTCACGGCCGCGATCAAATCATTAAACAAGCACATTACAATCGAGACGGCAGGCACTCTATTTAGAGAAGTTGATTGTGACCTGATCTCGATCAGTCCCAAGCTTTCCAACTCAACGCCCGATCCAGGTAGGGCAGGGGAGTGGCGATCTCAACACGAAAACGCACGTTATCGCCCCATGATTATCAATCGCTTGATGGAACGACACGACTATCAGTTGAAATATGTCGTAGCAAAACAGGAAGATATTGTCGAAATTCAAGAACACCTCAATGGCCTAAGCAGCTGGGATCCCAAGCGGGTGATGTTGATGCCAGAGGGGATTGATCACGAGCAGTTAGCCGAAAAACAAAAATGGCTTGAACCGGTTTGTGAAGAATTGGGGCTCCAGTTTTGTCCGCGGAAACATATTGAATGGTACGGGAATCGTCGTGGAACCTGATCACCCTGTTTACATCGGCGAGTTCGACTCGCTTACGATAGCTCTAAGAGCCCGCGAGGAATGACCCACCCATGAATGATTCATCAAACGAAAATTCTGAATTGGTTTCACGAATTGATGCGGAGCTTAGCCATGTTTGGATGGTTCGGACGTTTTTGAAGCACAGTGAAGAAGCAGAAGAAGACGACGAATTGCTTGAGGTTCATCGCATACTTTACGACTACATGTTGGCACTCGGGCCGCCGTTTCGCGAGGGCGATTATGAGAAGTACCTAAAGCAGGCGAAAAAGAAGCTGAAAAAATTGATTGCCGCAAAAGATCTGTTTCTTGAAATCCAGCCAGAAATATCATCACATACGAATTTTCAGATGGCGGCTCAATCGTTAGAGATTTCGGTGGAAAAAATAGACCGGCTGCTCCAGGCGTAAGAGTGCGTGCTCTTATTTCTTTCCTGATGCTGATTTCTTTTTGGATTTTGGTTTCGGCTTGCTGCTTGTTGGTAACGAAACCGAACGTACCTTTAAAATTTTTCCGTCGACATGCAGATTCAGCGGTTGGCTGGAAACATGATCGTCTCCCGTTTTTACTACCGCCATTAACTTTACCGGACCTCTTCCGAGCGTTTTGGCCGGTATCTGAAAGATAGCTTTGGGACCGGGAAGCGATTTAAGCAGGGCGGAATTGAGGACGAGTTGAATCTCTTCGCCGCAATTCGCTTCCGCGATAACTTCCACGTTGTCTTTAAAGTCGACTCGATTTTTTCCGCAGGTCAGGCTGACATGTTGCTGTTGGTTGGCGACTATGAATGGGACAATCGCACGGCCTTGGGTCTCAATGGCGTTTGCGGCAATCGCAACAATTCTAAGCTCATGAAAACCATCGGACATCGTGGCCGTATCAAGACTCAACTCGTTTCGAGATTTAAACCGTTGTATCAATCGGCCGTCGATGAACAACTCAATCCGGTCGACTGGGACCGGTGATTCGCTGAAATCAAGCCCGATTTTGTGAACTCCATCCAACGTTTGCAGCGGCTCCAGGCTGCTGACTTTGACCTTCGGAAACGTCGCCCACGGTTTACAAAGAGCATCGCCAACAATCAATAGCTGAAAAGGTCCATGCACCGATTGGTAAAACGCTTCGGCAAGAGAACAACCCTTAACGTAATGCACGTGAATTCGAGGATGGGGGAACTTCTCTTGAATCGCATAGGGCTCGATTACGGTACCGCTGGAGCCGGCGGCACCAAATCGGAGAAACTCGGTCAGAGGCGTTTGCCCGGGCACTTCAAGTCGACCACCAAAGCTGGTCAGATTTTCGCAGATTGCGCCAGGTACAATCGTACTCTTTGATTGCTCGAAGTTGAACTTCCCGACTCCCATCACCAAACCGACGATATCTTTTTTTCGCATCGGCATGTTGGATTTAACGATTTCGGATTCGTAACCCAGCTCGCGAAGCTCTTCCATAGTTGTTTCAAAACTACCCGCTCGTGTTTTCGATCGGATGTTTTTTGTTAGGGAAAAATAGAATTGCCCCTTAGGCTCAGTGCCGTCAGCTTTCACGCTGGCGATAATTTGATCGAGCGCCTCTTGTTCCGAGTTGCCTCGATACCGAGTCACAGCCAGAACCGTAGAAAGAAGATAAGCATCCCCTTGATCATTCGTTCCGTTGATCATCCCGTTGCCGCCCCACCAATAGGAGCTGCGAAAACCTCGCGTTGGCAGGTAGCGGTAGCTTTTATCGGGAATCGAATCGACAATTTCTTTGAATTCGACGATGTTTCGAATGTTCTTGAATGTCGGATCTGATTTCGTAAACGTCCGGTAGGCCCAGCCATTGGCAACAGCTCGTTTAAGCCAATAGCATGCCTGTTCGGCGTCCGAATTGCCCGCAAACACCCGTGCCAACCAATAAGAGACAGCAAGCTGAGATGGATGTTTTCGATATAGCTCCCGTAAAATCGTTGCCGATTCATCAAAGTCGCCTTCTCGCATCGCCCGAATCGCGGCGTTGAACTTGTCTTGAGTTTCGCCATTAAACGGCCGCGAAAGAAGCACCGAAGTTCGCTGCCTCATATACGAATTTGCATAAAGCGAGGCCAAGGCATTGCTGTTCCCCAATATATGCCGCATGAAATAGGTTGCCGAGTTAATCGACGCGACGGGCCGCATCAGGCGAGCGTTGCCGTTGGCCGGTTCGTTAATTTTGATAGATCGACCAAAATCGATCGACGTTGGGAAATCCGACGAGTAAACGATGTAATCAATATGGTCGCCGAGCTCGCGCTTTTCCACTTGTGCCACTATGGGCAGAAGAATTTTCTCTTTGAAAACTTCCAACGAGGTTTTTTGTTCATTTGGAACGTCGTCTAAATAGATTACGTTGCGGCTGGGAATGTTGCGTAATTGCACATAGTAGTTGGCAATTAATTTCGAAGAATCCGAATTTGCGTTGACAACCAAAATCAGGTTCTCGGGACCGCCACCGGCACGAACGTCAGAACCAAAACATAAGAAGACTACCGCCAGGCTTAGGATCGTAAACGATGGTTTCATTTCGCTTTCTCAAGATTATTTTGCAATCTTATTCTAGCGCAAAATCGCCTGTGTCCACTAGTGGACGGGCAAACCGGAGTAACCGACCCGGCTTGTCAGAACGAGCCGATGCGACCGCAAACGGGGAGACACTTGGGCTTAGTCGCCTGACGATCCATTCTGTCAATCCATATCGAAGATTAGGGACTGAGAAAATCCCACCAATGTTGGTAGCATCTTTGTTCGCTTCATTACTCAACGAACTCGACACTTGAAGCGGACAACTCCGCCTTTGCCCTTGGGAAGTGGATCTCGAATTTCCCAGCGTAGCTGCAGTGACCCAGCCTCGTTTGGCTTGGTGATGAACTTCGCGTGGTGCGAGCTTTCAGCTGAATCGGGCACGTATTCAAGCCGGGACGTCAGATTGTCCATGAGGGTGACATTTCCGATCTTCTTGCTGCTCAGATTGTCAAAACGGATGGTGAATTCAACGATCTCGCCGGGTCGAGCCGCAATTTTCGAGGCAATTTTAACGACTCGCAAAATAGCATTGTCTTTTGATTCGACCGATTCAATTTCCTGAACGCGATTGACATCTTTCACAATGATGGGTTGGGCGCTATCGACCGTAACTTGCAATCCCAAGTCGTCTTGCCAGACACTTGCCGATTGAAGGCCGACATCCAACCGAGCTACTTCGGCGGAACTGAATCGGCCAATCCGGATGATCTCAAGATTCTCAAAAGGCGCGAGTGAGGTTCGAACTCCGAACAAAACGGTTGTATTATCGGCGATAACACCGCGAGTTTGATCGATCAGGCTGGATGCCCGATTCGTTGCTTTGTGGGCGCCAAGTTGCTCGTGCTGTTTCGTCGTTGCGGAAAAGTCTTTCCCGCTGGTGATGATCGTTTGCCGATCATCCTCGAATTGACGCGGGCCTGTTGAAGCAAACGACTCACCAAGGTCAGCGACTTTTCGCACGGCGCTGAATCGGGGCGAGTAAATTGCGACGCGGTTACTTGGCGTAACCAGTCTCCGGCCGTCAAGCGTATCGAAATGGCCGATTGTATCTTCAATGTCCAGACCATAAACGTTCCAGCTCTGGTCAACGGTTACCTGACGACCTGCATCATCGCCGTCAAAAACAAACTCGCCACGATGTCGAGGCTTGTGCTGGATCGTTTTCTTGCGCAGTAAAGACCGACCTATCGGTTCAGGGAAAAACACGCGAGGATCAAGTTCAACGGCTGAACGCTGAGCAAAGTCCTTGTTAGTCTGCACAGGTGGCTCGTCACCGAGTTGCACTTCAAGGTTGGCCAATCGCTTATAGATCGCTGGCTGAACAGACGTCGGTTCATGGATCGAATTTGGAACCAGACAAGATTCAGCTGAACTCGCCTGCGTCGGGATTTTTCCGACGCGCTGAAACAGACGATCAAGTCCGTCTTGCGCGGCCGAGTCCGAGGCTGTGAATGAACAGCAAATCAATCCAAACAAGACGATGGGATTGGTGAATTGACAAATAAATTCGCTTTTCATTTTCAACTCTTGGTTCAGGCGGATCATTCACGTTCAGGTGAGGACTCATTTTCCAAATTTTCTTGTTGCCGATAATCATTACCAGGAACAATGGGCGGTAGATTTCTTTCGGGAACACCTGCTGGCCGGTCACCCGCCTCGACATCCCTGAGGCCTTCAATTTCCGGAATTGGCGGCTGCTGCGGCGGCAATTTCTGGGGTGGTTGGCTGAAGAAGTCAAATTCACCTTGTCTGGCAAAGTCGTCAGACGTGGGAACACGGGAACCCAGTCGAACAATCGCCATCGGTCGTCCCATCCCGGCAGCCGTTTGCAACGGATCCTCTCTGACTCCGATATCAAAGTAGGGTTGATCGTCTTGTTTCTGACGATAGGGCAACGAAGTCTTGGGATCTTCGAGATAAATCACTTTTGTCACCAATTTCCCGCGCAACGCTTTTTCAAGATCATCCGCATTAAGTACGATCTTGATGGGAAACTGATTCTCCATGCCTTCCGGCGGGTTGAGTCGATCAATCACTTCGATCGAGGGATACACCTCGTAATTTGGAAAACGCGGAATGTTGGAGACTTTCATCCGGTAGACCTGACCGATGGAGAGCCCAACGTGGATGCGCGAGTCATCACCCTTTGTATAGCCCTGGCTCGACCCTATCGAGATCAACGATCCCAGTGGGGTAATCACCTCCACAGCTTGGCTATGCAAGGCGAGCGATGGATTCTCGATTAACTTCTTTTGTGCCGTGAGGCCAGGTGGCGCGTTACCCGGAATAAGGTAGTGCTGATTCTGAGCTTGACTAACACCGGCAACAGAAAAAACCAACGCCAGACAAAAGACTAGTCGTAACGCTTGAACTGACGGCTTAAATTCTCTGGGATTACCGTGTGTCATAACTCAGTACTCGTTATCAACGATTAGACTGTGTTCGCTTTGCGAAAAAAGCGAGCCGCGACTGCACAAGGCTGGTCGCGGCTCGCGATGATTACAAGGCCTCTAGCGACGTAGCTCTGGTGGACAATACGGTTCCGGTGCTTGACCGTACACCTTGTCCGCCGCTGGTTGAGCATTAAAGTGGTTCGGACGAATCGTGTTTTCTCGAATGATCACTTTGTCAGCCGGACGCGGATAACTCAGACCTGGTTTCTGGCGAACGTGGACATTGACCCTCGGTGTTGGGCCGGGAATCTGAGTTGCCGTGTGGTTACGCATGTTATATTTTTGCAATCCAGCAGGACCACCCAGCGGAATGTGTGGAGGACCAGGAAGTCCAATTTGTGTTCCCGTATACGGCATTCCATAAGATGGGCCATTGATGCCGGAAATGTAGCCTTCTGTTCCACCACCGGCTTGAGCTCCGAAAGGCATTGCTCCAGCGGCCACGCCTGGATCGACTCCAGGTACCTCAAGGTCTTTGTTACCCATTCGGATAATCGCCAGAATCGAACCACGCCGATCAGCTTCGACGATCGGATCGACACCTGGATCAAGCCTTGTGCTCACGAGCGTGTCAACGCCGGCCAGTGCAAGCTCTTGATAGTCAGGATCTGGAACGTAGATGACTTTTGTCACAAAGTTTGCTGCGGCAACCTGATCAAAATCTTCCTGTGTAAACTGAATGGGAACTGCAGCATGAGCCAGGTAGGCTGCTGTTCGAGGCGAGGCCTTGCCAAGCTCAAGTGTTGGGTAAAGCTCCAACCCTGGGCGACCCTCGAGATTGGTGATCTTTAGACGATAGACTCCGCCTTGAGCAAAGTTTTGTCGACCTGGAACGACCAATGGCGATGAATCGTATCGGCCAATTCCTGATACGTCCCAAGCGACTTGCATCATCTCGGGCTTATCGAACAGG
>JAHEJI010000220.1 GCA_024638965.1 Planctomycetaceae bacterium | reverse complement strand
TACGTGGAAAGATTATATTGCCGCGCTGGCGGAAGGTATCGGAGTTCGATGTCCATCATTTTCACTTCCAACCTGGTTGGCTTATCGACTGGCGGTTTGCATGGAGGCGGGAGGGCGATTGCTCAGCATGCGGAATCGCCCGCTGTTGACCCGGCTGGCAGTTCTGGAACTCGGACAGGCTCAACGGTATAACATTTCGTTAGCGAGACGCCAATTAGGATATGCGCCGGCAGTCGGCTTTGAGTTGGCCATGCAGAAAACCCTGGAGTGGGTCAGGACATCAATGTGAGCCAGATACGTATTGAGCCGGTTCGTTCTGCACGCGATCGTCGCACTTTCATCAATCTCGCCAGGCAGCTCAACAAGAATCGCGAGTTGTGGGTCCCGTCATTGGCTCAACACCAGAAGCGTGAGATTAGTCCGGTTCATAATCCGTTTTACGAACACGCCACAGCAGAATTTTATGTGGCCTATCTTCAAAGCCGACCGGTTGGGCGAATCGCCGCCATCGAAAATCGAGCGCACAATCAATATTGGGAGGATCGGATTGGTTTCTTCGGACATTATGAATGCATCGACGACGCCGAAGTCAGTCGCCTCCTGTTTATCACTGCTCAACAATGGCTTGCTGATCGTGGCTTAGATGCCATCCGGGGACCAACCAACCCGTCAATGAACGCAAACATCGGGTTCCTGATCGATGGTTTTCAATACAGGCCCACCATCCCGATGCCATATCCCCAACCCTATTACCCAGACCAGGCAGAATCCTTTGGGTTTAAGAAAGCGATGGATGTGATTGTCTATGGTTGGAATTACGACGATTATTCGGATCAACATATCGAAAACATGCGAAATCGAATCGCGCGGTTGAGCCAGCAGGTTCAAAAAAGAAACCAAATCACGATCCGTGGTCCGGATTTAAGAAATCTTCGCAAGGAGTTGGAAATCATCAGGTCGATTTGTAACGATTCACTTGCCGACAATTGGGGTTTCGTGCCGTTGACTGACGAGGAAATTCGCATGGAAGGCGAAGAGCTGAAACAAATCGTTGATTCTGAAATGTTCAGCATTGCCGAGATCGATGGTCAGGCACAGGCCGTATTCCTGGCATGTCCGGACTACAACGAATTGCTCGCACGAATGAACGGACACATCCTGCCGTGGGGATGGCTGACCTACTTGCTTTACCGGCGACGTATTCGCAAGTACGTTGTTTACGTTTATGCGGCAACTCGATTTGCCGATGCTCAGGGCGTTGGCGTGTTATTATATGAAAGATACTTCGATGCCTGTTTTCGCAAGGGCATCAAATACTGTGAGACAGGTTACGTACTGGAAAACAACATGCTGATGCGTAACACCATCGAAAAACTTGGCGCTGTGCCATGTAAACGCTACCGAATGTACGAGAAACCAATTCGTTAACACTTCGTGTGCACTCCACGTGAATATTCGTTTGATCGGATCCTTGTTTATGCCATTTTCAGAATACGGCGGGTTCCTGGGTTCGCGTTCGTCATTATCAATGGACATTGCCTTTGTCATTCTGCTTGTAATGATCCCAGTTTTTTCGTGGAGCCTGGAGCTTCTGTTGCTGCGAAAAAACTATCAGTTGCACAAAAAAATCCAGTTGTTTCTAAGCCTGGCATTCTTGATCGCAACTGTTCTGTTTTGCTTGGATTTTTTCCTTTACGGATGGGAGCATCGGACCGCGGAACCTGATGGTAAGATCCCTCGCATTACCTATATGACATTGACGATTCATCTTGTTTTCTGGGGTGTCACGGCATTGATGTGGATCGTTCTGCTAGTCCAAAGCCTGCGAAAAATTCCAAATCCACCTGGGCCCTGCGATTTTGGACCGACCTATATTTTCTGGCTGATCATGTTGGTGTTGCAGTTGTTCCTGACGACGCTGACCGGCTGGGAATTCTACATGCTGGCTTTCTGTTTCGGCTAGGATCCGCAGATTGGATCGTGCTGATTGCGTATCATCTATCTCTAAACTCATTTATCCCGAACGTTGCCCGCAGTTGGTGGGAATTTTCGCTCGCGGTTCCAAAAACAAGCAATCTCGGCGGTTGATGTTTTTACGCAGGAAGTTATCGACCGATTAAGATAGGAGGTTAGAAGCAACTTCGTTCGAACTTTTAATTTGCGGCGATCGATGAGATTTTTTGCCTGGTTCGCAATTCAGTTAGCAACATGATCGACACCATTTCATCGCGGGCGTCAATGCGCCAACGCGTTCCTCACCAATTCAGGGACCCGCCACCTGAGTTTTGACGCCGAAACTGCCCTATTACATGGTCGCCTGTGGCAATCCCTGCATGCGGGGTATCGGGACGGTCGGGAACCGCCCCAATTCTCCATGCAACCAACGTACGTACGTCCGATCCTTACTGCCGCGCTTTCTGCGTTTTTAGTTGCTGCAGCACTTGATCAACACTCAGGCTGGAGCCTCGGGTTGGCGGAAATTCTTTCAACGATTCAAGGTATTCTGCGACGAGGGCCTGTGCAGGCACCATGAAATACATTTTGTCGGCCCACCAGCGGGTATACATCTTCGATTCAAACAGGAATCGCTCGTAGGGATCCTGGCGCAGGCTAATGATCTTCGGCCAGGCTGGGGACTTGCGATAAGCCGTGGGCAGGTCGCCTTCCATCAGGGTGAAGATCAGTTTCCAATCGCCAAACCGGAGAGCGTTCATGTTTCCGGCGGCATCAAAATAGAAAATCTCTTTTCGCTTGCCGGGACCCTTTCCTGTAAGCAAGTCCATTTGGTTGTAGCCGTCCAGGTGTGCTTTGAATTTCTTGTCGCCGGCCTGGTATCCTGTCAACAACTTTTCCTTGACATCGGGTACGCCCGCAGCGGCAAGTAAAGTCGGCATCCAATCCTGATGAGAGAAAATGTCGTTGATGATTTTACCTTTGGGGAATTTTGCAGGCCAGCGAACCACCGCGGGCACTCGAAAACCGCCTTCCCAAGTCAGGCCTTTTTCTCCCCGGAACGGTTGATTACCGCCCTCTGGCCACGTGAAGATTTCGGGGCCGTTATCGGTGGAGAACATCACGATCGTATTTTCTGCGATGCCAAGTTCGTCGAGTTTGTCGAGCAACTGGCCAACCACCCAGTCGAGTTCCATCATGCCGTCTGCGAAGATGCCATGTCCGGACTTGTTCTTCCACTTATCACTTTGGCGGATCCAGACATGATTTCGCGTCGAGTTGTGCCAGAGGAAAAAAGGTTTTCCGGCCTTGTGAGATTTTTCGATGAACGCCAGAGAGCGATCGACCAGTTCTTCTTCGACGGTTTCCATCCGTTTCCGTGTTAGTGGACCCGTGTCTTTGATTTTTTGTTTACCGACACGACCCCATCGAGGGTCGACGGTGGGATCGTCGACATCTGTGGCGACGCAATCAAGCAGGCCGCGCGGGCCAAACGAATTCCGGAATTCGGCGCTTTTCGGGTAATCGGGATCCTCCGGCTCTTCTTCGGCGTTCAAGTGATAGAGGTTTCCGTAAAATTCATCGAAGCCGTGAACAGTTGGCATGTATTCGTTACGGTCACCCAAATGGTTTTTTCCAAACTGTCCGGTTGCATAACCCAGCGGTTTGAGCAATTCGGCGATCGTCGGATCTTTTGCCTGGACTCCCTGTTTTGCACCTGGCATGCCGATCGTTAGCAGACCGGTGCGAAACGGATTCTGACCCAGCATAAAAGAGGCTCGACCGGCGGTGCAGGACTGTTGCGCGTAGTAATCCGTGAACAGGATTCCTTCATTAGCGATCCGATCAATGTTCGGCGTACGACCACCCATCATGCCTCGGTGGTAAGCACTCACATTACTGACGCCAATATCGTCGCCCCATATGACAACAATGTTGGGTTGCTTTGCTTGAGCTTGTGCAAACTCGGCGGTGCCAAGCATGAGAGTAACGCCAAGGATTGCGGCCAACAGAATGCGCAATTGACGATCCAAAAGAGCCGTCATAATCTGTCCTTTCAATTCATAGGTAAATGAGTCATGCTTTCTTGTTTTTGAGTCGCCCATTGTAGTCGTGCGATGTACGGAGTGCGATATGTACGGAGTGCGATATGTCGTAGATCGAAACGATCACTTGGCCTTTTCGATATCCGGGAGGACCCCCAAGATGCCGTTCACGTAGATGTCGTTGAGCGGCATGAGCAACCCACCCATCACTGACGGGCAGACGCCGTGTTGATCTAAAATGGATTTTTCGGCGACAAAACGCGTGCTTCTGAGCTACGGCAAGTGCCGGTACGAAGCAACGTAGCGCCGAGTCCCTGTTTTTCCGTCGTCCCTCCGCGACTTGTTTTGTTGCGTTCTTTGAGACCCAGCGATAAATCGCTGGGTGATTGTCGGTTGTCCCTGCGGGACAGGTCTTTTCTCCCGGCGGGAGTTTGAAACTAGCCCAGCCCTGGGTACGTTTGTCATTTCGTACTCGTCGCCGTCGGCGGGAATACGATCTCCGCGTTGTAAACGAAAAGGGCCCGCATTTTATCCCAAGACTGGCCACCCATCATACAAACTCCCAAAATTAAAGTCACGTCGCCTGAGATTGCAATAACAAGCTGATGTTGTATGAGTTCTGGCATGACTTCCAACACGTAGGGAGAAATCCAGCCGATGAAAAAGGGAATCAAAAACAGGACCAAGCCCACATAGTATCGCGGTCGCGAAACCTCACTTGGCAAAAGCGTTCGACCTACCCAGCCAAATATCCGCGACTTCAAGGCGACGAATCCCGCCTTGCCGAGCACAACGACAGCCAGCAAGGTCGAGAGTTCCGGGACGCCGAAGAGCATCAGACCTGAAAGAGCCGTTTTCCAACCGTCGGACAGCGAGGAAGCCGACACCAGCGGGATCGCCAGAAATGCCAAATGTCCAATGATAAACGTACCAGCTCCGAGGAACAACCGACTGCGAGGCAAATCGGGTTGTTCCTTAACCTGTTGTTTAACCATAACCATTCTCCAATCCACCTGGCTCATCGCCGGCTATTTCGAGTCAACTACTTTTCCTGGATTCAGAGGATAATGATTTCAGTTTGTCTTGAAAACGACTTGCTGAAGATTCATCTGCGTCCCATTTGTCCCGGCGTTCCTGCACACCAGCCCGATTTTTCGGCACAGTCCGCAGAATCCGACTACATCCAATCGTAACGGATGTAACGGACAATGCACTTGTCAAGATGATGAAGAACAGTACCGAACGATAATACTGGCTATGCATATCTTGGCATGGCGTTTGTCAATGTATGACGGTTAGGACAATGTTACGAATTAACGCTCTCCCAATTACGGTTTTGTTATCTGCGATCGTCTTTGCCGTACCCGAGATTGGACGCGGTCAAGATTGGAGCGCGTCCAATCATCCCAACACGGAGTTTGGACAGTTATCGTGGGTAAAGCCTGCTCCGATTCATCCGTCGTTCGAATTGTGTTCGACATCCAACGTCGGCGGACAAGAGAATGGGAGCCAAGGCGGCGGAGACTTGGCGGGAGACGCAACCAATCCAACGGCAGCTATCAAGGTCTTTCAACTTCAAAACACATTCATACCGAGTACCTACGACGCCAGTGGTTACGCCAACGTATTGGCGCTGCAGGTCGTTTTGCCCTTCAAGACTCGCAGCGAATTCTTTCCAAGCTGGATCACCCGTACAACGCTGCCGATCATTTCGTCTGCCGATCCTGACGGCGAGATTCCGATCGGACCAGGGAATGACAACGATTTTTCCATTCCGATTGATAATCAGGCTGGACTGGGTGACTTGGTGTTCATCAGTCTCTTTAACCATCCGACGAAATGGGGTTCGTGGGGCGTTGGACCGGGGTTGGTTGCACCAGCCGCAACACGGCCGGAACTGGGTGAGCAAAGCTGGAAGTTTACACCCACATTTGCGGTGATTAACACTTCGATCAAGACTTGGCAGTTGGGAATTCTCGGCATGTACAATTTTCCGCTCGACAATCGAGGTTCGAAGTCGTTTCAATTTCAACCGTTGATCGTGAAACAGCTGGGCCAGGGTTGGTACACGGGGTGGGGTGACGATTTATGGACGTACAATTCTGAATCGGGAAATTTCGCGATGCCGCTGCAACTTCGCTTGGGCCGAGTCAAAAAGATCCGCGAGAAAAACTACAACATTGCCGTGACTGGATTTTACACGCCCGACGATTTTCGCAAGGGACCTGCGCCCGAATATGGCTTCAAGCTGAGTATTTCGCGGTTGGTACCGGGAAGTTAGGCAAGACATGATTACAAACTTGTATTCGGATCATTTCAAAACGTTAATGGCACTGTTCGTGTTCTTGATATCAAATTTCGATTTGTCTGGCGCGGCAAATGGACAGGACTGGTATCATCTGGGTGACGGAACAGGCAGCCCTGATACGTTGAACAGCGAATTACGTTCCTGCGATACAAGTTTCGTTCAAACGCGCGGAGATTGCAGCTGCAATGACTGGCGAAGCGAACAACATGAAACCAGGTTCAAGCTAACCGAATTTAATATCTATCCAACGTTTTCTTACCTGGGCGAGCAGGTCGGAAACTACACTGAATTTGAATTTGCATCGAAAACGCAACTCGGTCGATTCGAGTTGGAGAATCGAACCGTGATGAACGTAGCCGATCTGCCCGGCACGATCAAACTGGGTCCAGCGAATCCTGACGAAGGGCCGGGAACCGCGAATGTTCGGGGTAACGGTTTCGGCGATATCCTGTCCGGGTTTTTCTTTTCACGCAAAGCTCACCGGGGAAAATCCCATTTGGGAATTGGCCCAGTCGTCACGTTTCCGACTGCCTCCAATGAGTTGCTAGGTTCCAATCAGTATACGCTTGGGCCAGGGGCTCATTTCAACACCGAAATCGGTCGGCTGACGACGGGGTTTTTCATTTGGCAATCGTGGGGATTGACAAGTAACCCTTCCAAAAAACAGGTCAACCAGCTGTTTGGCAAACCGTTTTTCCTCTATGAGTTGACGGAAAAATGGAATCTGATTTACATTCCACTTGGTTTGAGTCATTCCTGGAAATCGCCCAGCGGCGATGACTGGACGGTTCCCATCGGTGGCGGGGTTCGACGGCTGATCAAAATGCGTGGCAAGACGATGGGCTTGCAGTTCCAGGCTTTCGATTACGTGGCTCGAAAACCTACGGACCCCGAATGGGAGCTGAGGTGTACGATCGAATTCTTGTTTGATTAGTTACGCCAATCGCGACAACGCTGTCCAGCTAGACTTGCTTCAGGATGACTGGATTTCTCAGTGAACCGCATTGCCTACCAGGTGGAATTCCAATTGTCTTTCCAACTAGGGCCAGGACAATCCACTACGCCATCGGTACGGGCCTTTGTTCGCCTTTAACATTCATTTCTACTCTTCTAATGGAATTCTTAAAGCAGCCAGCAACTTTTTTGGTTTACTAACGAGAATAAGTGTACAGACAAAAAAGCAAAACGAACTGAGCCGATCACGTCGCATCAAACCAAGTTCGCGGAAAAATGAACGCTTTTAAGATCCATCAAAAACTCTCGACAACCATCCGAGTCGCTGCCAAGCTGCGTACCGAATTGGCGTCGGACCGATTATCACTTTTGCAGCGGTTGCTGTACCGTGTGCGATTTGCGCGAGCGTCTTTCAGAATCCGCCGCCTCAAAGACAAATTGCACGCCAGTGAATGGCTGACCAATTGACGTTTGATTCGCAGCTCTATTTGGCATTTGCTTGAGTGGAATCGAGTCTTGATTCGTTTTCACCGAGGACCGTGTTTGCAGCGACGTTTTGAAGATACGCCGCGTCTTTCTTAGACAACTCGTAATGAAATGCCAACCCTTCGGGCGACTGATCAAAAAATTGCGCGTAAAAGACACACGCGGCGAGATAGCTCCCCGCTGGAGCTGGATGAGAACCGTCTTTGTCCCACAGTGGAAAATCTTTGTCGCTTTTGATGACTTGCTCCCAGGCTTTGCCAACCGGTGCAATGTCAACATCGAGTTCCTTGCCAATGGCTTCGATGCCGGCTGTGATCCGTGCTTGCATGGAAGAATAGTCAGCCAATTCTTCGCCATATCTGGCCGCCCCGTCACGCCTGCCCCAAGTCAAGAACAGCACCGTCTGGCCACCGTTTGATCGAATTCGTTTATCGAGCTCTCGCGTCACGGGCAACATTTTTTCGTTGCGAAGTTGGTCGATTGCCGGAATCAAACTCTGCTCCTGGAGGACGACATAATCCCAGCCCCGTTCGAGAAACCTTTTTTGTTCCATCTTTGGCAAATGTTGACTCAATTGACTACCCATAATGATGTGCTCGCCGACGATGGCGTTTTTGTCACCCGCTTTGGCCAGCGCTGCGAACAACCCGCGCAAGTTGTTGTATTTGGTGTGGCTGTTACCGACAAACAAGACTCGTACAGGATCCGAATTATCGACCGGTCTCTGAACTTGACCCTTTGGCCAATACGCCCAGGCAACGCTCACCGCGATCAACAAGGTGAACGAAACAACGACCGGATGAGCTAGAAAATTTTTTGGTTTGTTCATGCAAGATGCGTTCTTCTGAACTTCGATAGACTTCAACCATTTCAAAACTCATCCTGTCCCAGCGATTCGGCAGACCGAACTACTACTTTCCGACAATCATTGCCTGTCACTAAGACCAATCCGGCTAAAAGGCCAGTGCAGTGAAAAGTCGATACGACGAAGGGCGACATCGAGGATCAGAAGTAATAGGGCTGCAGTGACAAGATACGGCCAAAGCGGAGTTGGGCGTGTCACGGTTTCATCGGATTGCTTCATCAATTCCCCGGGCTCAGGTTCAAATGTTCCGCCGGAAGCTTCGGCAATGCCGCGTAATAAGGTTTCGTTGACGGGGCGGATTCGCAACTCGTCACTGTAACCGACTGTCATTCCTCTCGACTGCCGATAAACTACTTTGTCGTTTTGTTTGAGCGCCAATTCCATGTGATAGGCCCCGGATCGCGGGGTTTCAAACTCGGTGGCGTACCGGCCGGGCGCGGTCTGTTTCAATAACGTTTTGTTTCGTTTCAACTGCGGATCAATAATGGTCAGTTCGACTTCTGCATTGTTCAAAAACTGGCCCAGCTCGTTGACCGCGTCAACTTTCAGGCTCGATAATTTGCCCTTTCGCTGAACGTCGACGACGATTCCGCGGGCATCACTTTTTCGCATCGTTTGGCGAATCACTTGCGTCCAGAATTTGCCGAAGCCTTCCCACGTCATCCATTCGGCTGCCCATCGATTCTTGGCGTCACTCGTAAACGCGGCTGTCATCCCCAACCCATAACGCCACCAGGCCAGCAACGGATCGCCCTTCTCGGAGGCAAGAATAACTTCACACGTCGGTTTGGGTCGAGTCATCACATATCCCAGCAGAAAGGGTGCCGCTTCCATATCCAAATCGGAAAGCGCGTGCGTTGCCCGCACCACCTGTGGCAAAAACGGTTGTTCGTCGATTGCCGACTTGCTGGCGGTGACCGTTTCCTTGGCAAAGATTTGTGGGACCTGTGCCGCTTCGGTCGTGAAGTAATAACGACCTTTGCCAACCCGTGCGATCGATTCCAGCAGGTTCGTGTCGGAGCCATCGCCCACGGCCACGGTCGAAACAGTCATCTTGCTGGATACCATTTGTTGAGCCATGCCTTCGAAATCTCCTGGCGACGAAACGCCGTCCGTGAGGATGATGACGTGTTTCAGCTTGGCCGAAGTTGACATGAGCATCTCGAAAGCCATTTCCA
>JAHEJI010000285.1:1566-2660 GCA_024638965.1 Planctomycetaceae bacterium | reverse complement strand
GTCAGTAGAATCGTTTTTTGCAATTGGCATTGGTCATTCAGGCTACAATTGCGACAAGAACAGCTACCCAGAAATATTTGACAAGACGTCGACCGAACACCAATCGTTCTCGGCGTTTGTTTCACCAGGCATCGAAAAATCCGAGGCGCGAAAAACAACTCGTAAAAACGCGGGATAACATCTATATGGCCTTACTGGTCAAGAGCTACGTACGGGTAGTGTGGTAAAAATCTTTATTTTTTTCCGTTTCATTGGAAGGCTCAGCGTGTTGATTTTTCCTTGGGTGGATTATTGGTTTTGCTCGGCTTCCAGGGGCTGCTTGCGGTTTCTTTCTAACTGAACTCCAACGCGTCAGATCGGTTGATTTGACCTGCGGTTGCTTCAAACATCTATCTACGCTCTGCCGATTCGCGAACCCGACCAAGTGTCGGTGCCCACCAACCAGTGTGCTGCCAGTCAACCAAGTGCTGACTGTGATGCAGCACGGCGGTAGAAACTCATTCTGACCCTGCCGATCCATTCAATGGGTTTGGCTGACTCCGCCTTCGCGGGCCTCCAGTTATCGGGCGGTTGTCGGCAAGGTGCAACGTGCAGCTTCGCTTCACTTCAATCCATTTGTCAAATTGTTGTGTCGACTTTTGTAAGTCGAAATCCACGCCGGCGACGCCAATCAATGCGGTTGAGCCTGATCGTTGCGCGATGAGAGTTTCACGAGATGCGGCAGCTGCGGAAAGTTTCGAGCTGGCTCTCAAATTAAAGTTCTTTGTAACTCTCTTCTTGTCGGCTTGATGCTGGCGGCTCAGTTATCCGGGCAGCTGTCGCCGGCGTGGAAGTGTTCTCCCTGGTTAAGTTTTGAATGTGCGTGTACTTGCGGATTGAAGCTTACCCGACTACCTCAGCAAGCGATCGAGCTCGAATGCTTCGCCCCGCTTAAGCATGTTGGACTGCCCCCATTTACTGTACCACCGGTTATGAGAGTACGGGTTGGTAAAAGTTTGCTTGATCCTGTCGGCAGTGTTTTGTCGAAGGAGCGTTAGCGACTGAGGCAAAACACTGCCGCGCGAATTCGACTGGGGTCAAGTAGCCAAGTGAGC
>JAHEJI010000285.1:0-1556 GCA_024638965.1 Planctomycetaceae bacterium | reverse complement strand
CCGCTTAAGCATGTGGTAGACCGCCCGTCCCAGCTTGACCGCCAGGTACGAGTTGGCCCGGGCCGAGTTCTGTTTCTTTTCGATCCGGTCGGCGAAGGCTTTGACTTCTGGAGAGCACCGTTTAAGCAGCGGAACCGTTTCGCCAAACGCCCACTTCAAATAAGCGTTGCCCATCTTTCTTCCCGGACTGCCGTAGGACTTGCCGGCTGAAGTGTGGCTTCCCTTAACCAATCGGCAGTAGGAAAGAAACTGACCGACGCTTGGGAATCGTTTAATCTGGTGGATTTCGTAAAGCATCGTCATGGCCAGGATCCGACCGACGCCGGGAATCGTTCGCAGCCGAAAGAAGTTGTTTGGATCGTCGAGCTTGGCGGTTTGCTCCAGGAATAGCTCCAGCCGTCTGAGTTCCTCGTGATAGTGCTCCAGCATTCTCAGATCCAGTTCGATCGAAGCTTTGACGCTGGGGTGTTCAAAGCGATCGGCGATGCCGGTCCGGTTGGACCGGTAATTGATCTTCCTGGCGAAGGGATCGAAGTTGTGCTGGTGGTTGACGATCTGGATGTGGGCCAGCGTTTGGGCGCGTTGGCGGACCAGTTGCGTTCGGCGGCGAAGCAGATCTCGCGTGGCCCGCAGTTCTTTGGGATAGGAGTAGGCGATCGCGAAGTTGCCACCGCGCAGCAGCAGCGCCAGTTTCTCCGAATCAAGTTTGTCGTTTTTGACTTTACCGCCGTGGATGGCTTTAAGGTACAGCGCGTGGCCCAGCACGAACGGGAGCTGTTTGTCGCGGCAAGCGTCAGACAACCAGTACCAGTTGAAGGTCGATTCGCAACCGATCACAAGGTCGTTTCCAAACGTCTCCAGATCCGCAAAGAACTTTTCGCTTTGCCGGGTTTTGTAGTTCCGGTGGAGGTGTTTCTTCCCGGCCTGATCGATGACGCAGCAGTACATCTGCTTTGCATGCAAGTCGATCCCGCAGTAGAATTCATGTTGAGTTTGATACAGATTCATCTTTGGTTCTCCTTGGGTTGGGTTAGTACTTAGCCAGCAAATTGGCGCACCTTCGGGTGACGTCTTTCGCACCGCTGCTGATGGCAGTGGATGACGAATTTTACAGCTTGACTGTAATGGAAAGACTGCCTCGCCCAAGGAGGCCATGATGAGTATCAATGCGATGAACCGAAGCGGGTTTGGTCGTCGCCTTGGACTTTAAAAACTACTGGTAATTTACGATGACTGGCCCGCTCGGTCATCTCGGACGACTATGAAGTCCAAGGTTTGTCAAACGGCTTTTTGCCGGTATTTTTGAAGCTTTGTTTTGGGTTGTGTTGGTCATTGTTTTTCTCCTGGCACACCGGTGGCGTGAGTTGCTTCGGTCGGAGCCGCTTTCGGTCGCTCGCCAGAAACTGGCGGCCGAAAGAAAGGCGCAGATCCGAATGCAACGTTGCTTTGGTTGGTGAGCTTGAAGGCCGTGAGCGTGGCCCGGTTTTCGGTCAGGTTTAACGATCGGAACGATACGACTATTCGAGGTGTCCTCTTCCGCTTGCGCTGCCCAGAGG
>JAHEJI010000219.1 GCA_024638965.1 Planctomycetaceae bacterium | reverse complement strand
ACTCGAAGGCGACGAAGAAGAGACATTTCGGAATTTTGATTCGCTTGCCGATATAGATAAGACTGAGATTCAGGATCAACTCGTCAACGCCGGTTTATGGCAGTCGTTTCGAACACGGCCTTTCAGTCGTGTTCCTGTGCTGGGCGCGGAGCCAAATTCTATTTTCGTAACTGCGATGGATACCAATCCGTTGTCCGCTGAGCCTGAATTAATTGTTGATCAGCAGCGAGACGATTTCGTCAGTGGGCTGACCGTGGTCAGCAAGCTAACAGCAGGGAGGACATTCGTTTGTACCCGCAACGATTCCAGGATCCCGGGTGAGAACGTCCCGAATGTGACTTTTGAAGAATTCTCCGGTTTGCACCCGGCGGGCTTAGCGGGCACGCATATTCATTTCCTTGATCCGGTCGGACCGAAAAAGACGGTTTGGTATATCAATTATCAGGATGTAATTGCGATTGGCCATCTGTTTCGGACGGGCAAGATCATGCCTGAACGCGTGATTGCCGTCGGAGGTCCGAAGGTTAAGGCTCCGGGCTTGTTCCGGTCAAGGCTCGGTGCATGCGTTGATGATTTGGTCAAAAACAATATCGATCCAGTGAATGCTCGACTAATTTCAGGTTCAATTTTGTGCGGCCGACAATCCGAGCCTCCTGTTAATTATTTGGGGCGGTATCACCAGCAGGTTTCTGTTCTGGAAGAGGGAGACAAGCGGGAGTTTCTCGGTTGGCAAGCGCCGGGCTTCGACAAATTTTCGCTTACCAAGATCTATGCGGGCTCGTTTGCCAAAGACAAGAAATTCGCGATGACGACCAGTACGGGCGGAAGCAAGCGAGCCATGGTACCGGTGGGAACCTACGAACGCGTGATGCCACTGGATATTCTTCCGACGCAGCTTTTACGGGCAGTGCTAACCGGCGATACCGAATTGGCTCAGGCGCTCGGTTGCCTGGAGTTGGATGAAGAGGACTTGGGGCTTTGCACCTATGTTTGCCCCGGCAAATACGATTACGGGAAAGCGCTTCGTGAAATCCTGACAACCATTGAAAAAGAAGGCTAGGACACAAAAATAATGTTGAGAGCATTTCTCGATAAATTTGAACACCATTTCAAACCAGGCGGCAAGCTCGAAAAGCTTTATCCGTTGTACGAAGCGAATGATACGTTTTTGTATACGCCTGGTGAAGTTGCGACGGGTGGCACGCATGTTCGCGATGCGATCGATTTGAAACGTATGATGTCGATCGTGATTGTCGCTTTGCTGCCATGCATTTTCATGGCGTTCTACAACACCGGCTTTCAAGCGGAGAAGATTCTTTCCGCCGATTCGTCGTTTGTGCCGAGTGAAGAGGGTTTGTTTGCCTCGCTGTGGAGCGGTTCATGGCGTTACGGCGTTCTGAGTTTCCTTGGTATCGATTTCACCGTGGATCGCGGCAGTTTTTTGAGCCTGGGTAGTATCGTACCCTGTTTCGTGCACGGCGCTTTATATTTCCTTCCCGCTTATCTCGTGACGATGATCGTTGGCGGAAGTTGCGAGTTGATTTTCAGTGTGATTCGAAAGCACGAGATTAACGAAGGGTTTCTGGTAACCGGGATGCTGTTTCCGTTGACGCTTCCGCCAAACATACCACTTTGGCAAGTTGCGATTGGAATTGCGTTTGGCGTGGTTGTTGGAAAAGAGATCTTTGGCGGAACCGGGCGAAACTTTTTGAACCCCGCGCTCACAGCTCGGGCGTTTTTGTATTTTGCTTACCCGACAAAAATCAGCGGGAACGCGGTTTGGACGGCCGTCGACGGCTACTCAGGTGCGACAGTCCTCGGTGCCGTTGCCGATGCAAAAGCAGGTGCAATCGGCCAGATCTCGGCCGAAATGTCCGCCGGTGGGGTAACGGGAACAACGTTTTGGGACTATTTCATTGGTAACATTCACGGGTCAATGGGAGAGACTTCTGCGCTCGCCTGTCTGATTGGTGCCGCGATTTTGATTATTACCCGGATTGGTTCGTGGCGGATTATGGCAGGGCTGACCATCGGGATGACTTTGTTTTCAAGTTTTCTTTGGTTGTTGCCAATCGACGAGCCAGTTTGGAATATTCCACCTTGGTGGCATTTAGTAATCGGCGGTTTTGCTTTCGGGACCGTATTTATGGCGACCGATCCAGTTTCAGCCTCGATGACTCGACAAGGCAAATGGGTGTACGGTTTCTTAATCGGATTCGTCACTGTATTGGTGCGAACGGTCAACCCCGCGTTTCCGGAGGGAATTATGCTCGCGATTTTGTTTGGAAACGTGTTTGCACCTTTGATCGACTATTTTGTCGTTCAAGCCAACATCAAACGGAGGATTGCCCGCTATGCCAATTAAAGACAAAGACAGCATTCCAAATACGTTCTTTGTGGCGACTGCGGTTTGCCTCGTGTGCTCGCTGCTGGTTTCGACAGCGGCAGTTGGCTTGAAGTCGATGCAGGATCGCAATGTTTCAATTGACCGCAAAACAAATATCCTTCGAGTCGCAGGGTTTACTTCCGAGGAGATTAAGGAAATCGGCGTTGATAAGTTATTCGAAAATCGTTTCGAAGTTCAGATCATTGATCTCGACACCGGTGAGATCGCCAGCGAAGAAGATCTCAAAGACTGCTTCGAATACTTGAAGATTGAGAATTATGAAGATGGCCTGGTGAACTATGACCAATTCAAAGCGTCCAAATCGAAAGTCGAACAATGTGCCCAGAAGGAAGACAAGGCAATCGACATTGCCGGAATCAAGTACCGAGAAAAGTTCTCACACGTTTATCTTTTGATGGATGAATCGGGAAACAACATCGAACAATACGTTCTGCCCATTCGAGGTTACGGATTGTGGTCCACGCTCAAGGGCTTTCTCTCGGTTAAGCCCGATTTTCAAACAATTGTCGGTTTGACTTACTACGAACACGCGGAAACTCCAGGGCTGGGTGGCGAAGTCGACAACAAACAATGGAAGAAGAAATGGATTGGCAAGGAAATTTTCGATCCTAGCGGCGAGGTCAAAATCAGGGTCGTTAAAGGCAAATCAGGCGACGATCCTTACGGCGTTGACGGACTTTCCGGGGCAACGATCACCTCTAACGGCGTTTCCAACATGCTTAAATATTGGTTAGGTCCAGCAGGCTTCGGGCCTTTTATCGAGCGAACTAAAACAGGCTCATCCTCAGCCTCAATCACCAGTACCGGAGGCTCAAATGGCTAAACAGGCTGCTGCCAAGGATCTGATTTTGGGTCCCGTTTTCAATGATAATCCAATTGCCTTGCAAGTGCTTGGGATTTGTTCCGCACTGGCCGTGACAACCAAAATGTCAACGTCGCTCACCATGTCGATTGCGGTGATTTTTGTCACCGCATTTTCCAGTGCCAGTATCGCACTGATCCGACATCGGATTCCCAGTAGCATTCGGATCATCGTCCAAATGACTGTGATTGCTTCTTTGGTGATTTTGGTGGACCAGGTGCTGAAGGCCTTCAGTTACGAACTAAGTAAGGAACTTTCGGTATTTGTCGGTCTGATTATTACCAACTGTATCGTGATGGGCCGGGCAGAAGGTTTTGCAATGCAGAACACCGTTCGAGACAGTTTTTTGGACGGTCTGGGCAACGGGTTGGGGTATAGCCTGATCTTGATGATCGTTGGTTTTTTTCGCGAGTTGTTTGGCAGTGGTAGTTTGTTCGGCCTCACCGTCTTGCCTAAGAAAGAAGTAGTGGACGGCGTCGTCCAGGGCTGGTACGAGCCGAATGGATTGTTGTTGCTTTCACCCAGTGCGTTTTTCATTATCGGGGTATTTATCTGGGTCCTCCGTACATTCAAAACTGACCAGCAGGAGGAGGAGTGACGATGAGAGACGGAATTGAATTATTTTTGCGATCCGCATTCGTTGAAAACCTGGCTCTCGCTTACTTCCTGGGAATGTGTACGTTCCTGGCGGTTTCCAAGAACGTAAAAACGGCGATTGGATTGGGAGTCGCTGTGATCGTTGTTCAAGTGATAACCGTTCCGCTTAACAATCTGATTTACAAACTCGTTCTGATTCCATTGGAATTGGAATTCCTGGGATTGATTTGTTACATCGGTGTAATTGCAGCGGCCGTTCAGATTCTGGAAATGACCTTGGACAAATTTTTTCCGGCACTTTACAACGCGTTGGGAATTTTCCTTCCGTTGATCACCGTGAACTGCGCGATCCTTGGCGGGAGCCTGTTTATGGTCGAGCGAGATTATTCGTTCAACGAAAGTCTGATCTATGGATTCGGTTCCGGATTTGGTTGGGCGGTTGCAATTGCTGCATTGGCCGGTATCCGGGAGAAGCTCAAATACAGTGATATTCCCCACGGGCTCCGGGGTTTGGGCATCACGTTTATCATCGTTGGACTAATGGCACTTGGTTTTCAGGCGTTCCTAGGAATCTAGATTTATGAATGCGAGCATGCTTATTCTTGCTATCGGAAACGTTGGGATGGGAGTCGCAATGTTTACGTGCGTCGTTTTGGTGCTGGTTTGCGTGATTTTGGTGGCTAAACATTTCCTGGTAGCCACCGGAAATGTGAAAATCCTGGTCAACGACCAGAAGGAACTTTCGGTTCCCGCTGGTGGAAAACTGATGGGTGCCTTGGCTGATGCCGGGATCTTCGTTTCTTCTGCGTGTGGCGGTGGTGGAACCTGTGCCCAGTGCCTGGTCAAAGTTTTCGAAGGCGGCGGAGAGATTCTGGCCACAGAAACCGGTCATATCAACAAACGCGAGGCACGAGAGGGTTGCCGTTTGTCCTGCCAGGTCGCCGTGAAGCAGGACATGGTAGTTGAGGTGCCTCACGAAGCTTTCGAAACCAAGAAGTGGGAGTGCACCGTTCGTTCGAATGACAACGTTGCCACGTTTATTAAGGAACTCGTGCTTGAGCTTCCCGAAGGTGAAGATGTGGCGTTCAAGGCCGGTGGCTATATTCAGATTGAAGTCCCTGAGCATCAACTCGATTACCGAGACTTCGACATCGGCGAAGAATACCGAGGCGACTGGGACAAGTACGACGTCTGGCGTTACAAGTCCACGGTCGACGAACAGGTGATCCGAGCCTATTCAATGGCCAACTATCCTGGTGAAAAAGGCATCATCATGTTGAATGTTCGCGTGGCATCGCCTCCACCGAGACAGCCCGATGTTCCTCCAGGAAAGGTCTCTTCCTACATCTTTAATTTAAAGCCGGGTGACAAGGTCACGATCTCCGGTCCGTATGGCGAGTTCTTCATCAACGAAAGTGAAGCGGAGATGATTTACATTGGTGGTGGTGCCGGTATGGCTCCACTGCGAAGCCATATCTTCGAGTTATTCAAGCGTCTCAAGACCGGACGAAAAGTCTCCTACTGGTACGGAGGGCGAAGTCTCCGGGAGTTGTTCTATGTGGATCAATTCCGCGAGATTGAAAAAGCATTTCCGAACTTTAAGTTTAATATCGCACTTTCCGAACCGATGCCGGAAGACAATTGGGACGGTTATGTCGGATTTATCCACCAGGTCTTACTTGATAATTATCTTGGTTCACATCCGGCTCCCGAAGATGTCGAATATTACATTTGTGGTCCGCCGATGATGAATCAAGCTGTATTCAAAATGCTTGATGATCTGGGCGTCGAGCCGGAGAGTATTCGATTCGACGACTTCGGTGGCTAGACTTTGAATTTCTATGTACATGAAGGAACTCAAATGAAGAACATTTACGTGCTTCTGGCGATTGCCGCAGGTGTCATCTGTTTCGCTTCGAAAGGAATTGCGCACGACTGTTTCAAACACCCGTTGGAAGAGCGTTACAAGCTGAAGACGGTTTCATGCAAAACATGTCATCCAGACAACAAGGACCGTTCGATTCATAACAAGCTCGGGATCATGTTTGAAAACGCACTCAAGGGCAAGGATCTCAGCAAGAAATTCAAAGAAGCGGAAGCCAAAGGAGATGAGGCCAAGGCTGAATACGAAAAAGAAATGGTCGTAGAGTTCAAAAAAGTCATGGTCGAAATTGAACAACAGAAGATGACACTCAAGGACATGATCGAATTTGGATTGATCAATGGAATGCGGCTCAATCCCGAAGGTGTGGCAGCGGCCAACGCGGCACTCGCCAACGAAAAAAAAGCCGCCGAATCGACCGAAACGTCCAAAAAAACTGACCAATAATAGGTCACACAACCAACGACTGGTCTCGCGATGAGCGGTACTGAGAAAATTGACGGCGAGCGGCCGAGCATCAAATCATGATCATTGAGGTCGCAAAACATTGCTGGAGTGTTGAGGCTCCAGACAGCCCGATCGATCCGACGGAATCTTCTCGACGTCGCCTAACCATCCACGGACACCGGCGTATTCTCTCAGACAGCAGCAAATTCTTCGCCGCGGTTCTTGCTGTTTTTTTGATGGTGAGTGTTTTGGCTGGTTTCAGTCATGCCCAGCAATCCGACTCGAATGAATCGGAACGCATCGAGATAACGGGCACGACGATGGGCCCGATTCCCTATCGAGTTGTGGTCATCAAGGACGAACAATCGGCAGACAAAGATACGATTGGTAAGGCCGTCCAAGTGAAGCTCGACCATGTCAACGATCTAATGTCCACCTACAAGTCCGACTCGGACATCTCCAGGTTCAATCAATCGAACTCGACCGATTGGATCGAAGTTCACACCGATACGGCGAGGGTCGTTGCCAAAGCGATTGAAATCAGCCGAGCGACCGATGGGGCCTTTGACGTGACCGTTGGTCCGGCTGTTGATCTCTGGCATTTTGGGCCGAATAAGGATAAGAAATTTACGATTCCAGATGATGCAGAAATTGAAGTCGTCAAAGCGATGGTTGGCTGGGAAAAGCTGCAGGCGCGAGCGAATTCGCCTGGCCTAAGAAAGTCTGTTCCTTCGGTTCAAATCGACCTCTCAGCCATCGCAAAAGGATTTGCCGTCGATGAAGTCGTGGCTGACTTGGTCAAGCTTAATTGCAACAATGTCTTGGTCGAGGTCGGTGGGGAAGTTCATGCCCGCGGTAAGGCTGGATTGAATAAACGATGGAGAGTAGGGGTTGAGAAACCGCAAGAGGGCTTTGCACGAGAAATCGAAGAAGTCGCTGAACTTGAAAATGCTGCGATGGCAACATCAGGTGACTACCGCAATTTCAATGTCGTTGATGGCAAACGATTTTCACACTCAATCGATCCAACGACTTGTCGGCCGGCGGAAAACGATCTGGCAACCGCATGTATTGTTGCTGACGATTGTATGACGGCTGATGCATATGCAACCGCCGTGATGGTTTTGGGTCCAGACAAAGGTTGGGCACTTTGTCAACGGCTGAAACTGCCTATTTTGATGATGGAACGTTCGACGAGAGACCCGCTGAATTCCGTCAATTTCAAGAAACGAATGTCCGCCGACTTTCCCGTTGCGTCCGAACCAACTCAGGCCAAACCGAAAGCCGGGATCATACCGGTTTTCATTTCTGCAGCAATTGTTTTCGCTTTGGCGATATTAGGGATGGCTGCCGGAGCCATTTTCAGTAACAAACAACTGCAAGGATCATGTGGTGGTCTGGCGAATATGAATTCTAAAGCTGGCGATGCGTCTTGTTCACTCTGCCAAAACCCCAGCTCAGATTGCGTCGAGACGACTGGTTGACGAAATCGAGCCGCAGCTCGACTCGCTGGCAAAATCCATTCAAAGCGAATTGCTTGCTCAATTGCAACCTGTTGGTGGGATCCCGCAGCTTTTTCCACGTTACAACGTTTTGCTCCCTTGGACGAGTACTATATTTCTGCGTGGCATTTCTCCACACAAATCCTTCTATAACACATCACCCAGCGCGGATTAACCATATTCAAAATGTTTGGTATTGAATCCTCAACATTGTTGTTAATAGTCGTATGGTCCATGGCGGCGGTTTTCGCTGGTATGGTTCTCGGCTTTATCATCGGTCGATTTTATACGTTGAGAAACGAACCAAAACGGTTGAAAGAGGATCGCAAACGGACGATGAGCGCTCTCTTGAAGTTAATTGAAAGCGCCGAACAGCTGAACTCGGACGTTGACACTCATAACAACGAGTTGGTTTCGGCTAAGCAAGATATCGTCGAGATGAAGATCGGGGACGATCTTAAGATTCTCCAATCCAAGCTCGTCGACAACATCAGCCGAGTCGTTGAATCCAACCGCCGAATGGAAAACGACCTGGTTGTCAGTCGTTACAAACTTGAAAATCAGGCTCAGGAACTTGATCGAACTCGACACGAAGCACGGACCGATGGTCTGTGCGACGATCTCGGAAATCGTAAGGCCTATGATGAATCCATAGAATTTATGGTTTCCAGGTTGAATTCAAAAAAGGCAAAGTCATTTGGGCTATTGCTTGTTGACGTTGATCATTTCAAGCGCATCAACGACACATTTGGGCATTGTTCGGGAGACGAAGTCCTGATTAGTATTGGCAAGGCCCTCAAAGAATGCGTCCGCCCGGAAGACATCGTTTGTCGGATTGGTGGCGACGAATTTGCAGTACTACTTGACGGCGTCACCCCCGGCTCGGCAAAATCGGTTGGTACGCGAATTCGGGAAACCATAGAACTTTTCGATTTCAGCGTGGGTGACAGCGGCCAGTCGACTGTGGTCACCATGAGCATGGGGATGGCCGTCGCGGAACCAACCGACGACGCTGAGACGATCTATGAACGTGCCGATAAAGCACTCTATAAATCAAAAGCACTTGGTCGCAATCGACTGTATACGATTTTGCCAGATGGCGACGATGAGATCATCGTGGAACAGAAAACGAAAGTTCCCGAAATCAGCAGCTACGAAGAATTCAAAGCAGCTTTTCAAAACGAACAGTAGAGCGCGTTTGGTTTAAGTTTAGCGTCTTCCCGTCGGTTTCGCCCGGCAATCAGAGCGCCACGACCGCTATACGTCGGTGCGACACGCACTAGTTGCCGAGCGTAAGCTAACCAAGCAGAGCCATTGTTCTCAAGCTTTGAGCACGTCGTAAGGTTCGCCAAACCGTCTTACGGCCGAATGCCCACTCGATCAAGCCAACGTTCTATTTGTAGTTCTGCCGTGTCCAGTCGATGGCATTACCAAATCGTTGGCCCATGTAGTCGACGTATGCGTTTGCTACTTCGTTGAATTCCGTAAAGTCCCCGCAACATTGATCGCAACACGGTTCAATTGGGACTGTTATCTGTCGAGGCACCATCCGACAGACTCTTTGCGGAACGCGTATTTGAACCTGGTAGGGAACTTGAATTGGAAACGAACGTGTTTTCTGTTCGAGCACTTGTTCGGCAATCGTACGAATGATCTCCCGGCTGCGTTTTTCAGGGACTTGGATGAAGTAAGTTTCTGTTGTCACAAAGGCTTTTTGGCGATAACGCGTTTCAAACCTGGTTCGCGTGATAAACTCCGCTACTTGTTCCGAATAGGGTTGCAATTTAACGATCGGAACCTGGCGATACTTGGTCTGGTACGTCGTTTTGGAGCGGACTTCGGGAACCATAACGGTTTCTACTCGAGTCTTGATTTCAGGCACCTTCCTGACCTCGGTTTTGTATTCGGTTCGTGTACGGATTTCGGGGACGGTTACCGTGTATGCGACTTCTCTGGTTTTGGGAATCAGTTTTTCAACTGTCCTGGTTTTTTCGCGATACTTGATTTCAGGAACTTGCACCGTGTAAGTTTCCTTGTTCGCGTAGGGAACCTTTTCGAAATAGGTCTCGGTCTTTTTCCGGATTCGCTCCTCGGCAACTTCGACCATGATTTCCTCTTCAACCTCGTACGGAATCGAAACTGAATAAGGCTGCTTTACCGTGCGTGTCTGCTTTACGGGAATCGTGATTTTGTAGGGAACTTTTCGGGTCCGTGTTTCGGTACGGTAAGTCGTGACGGGAATTTCACGAGTTCGGACCTCTTCGCGGATCTTTTTGACGGAGACATCGCGGACCCTCTGTTGACGTCGGAACTTGGTCAAAGTGTA
>JAHEJI010000284.1 GCA_024638965.1 Planctomycetaceae bacterium | reverse complement strand
TCGGCTACTTAGCTACCAACAGCAACGATGTTGCAGTGGCCAAAAATAGCGAACAGCCGCTGAACAACGCGACTCATGTCATCCCAGACAACCAGGATGAGAGCAAACAAGAGTCGTCAGCAATCGCAAAACGTTCGCCAACAGGCACGGTGCCTGATCGAAGCACTTATTTTCCGGGCACAGAGGAACTGGACCCCGATGAGATGCGGATCACGGCGCTTGGAACAGGTCAGCCTTCGGCTCGGCCCAAGCAAGCTGCGGCGTGCTTCCTCGTCGAGTTGGGAAACGGTGACAAATTCCTGTTCGACATTGGTGCCGGTTCACACGAGAGAATTGCTGCGCAGAAGATTCCATATGACTATTTGGACAAGATCTTCATCAGTCACTTGCACGTAGACCATTTCGGTGACCTCGCCAGTTTTTGGTTGGGCGGTACCACGATGAATCGGCTCACGCCATTGCGGGTTTGGGGTCCCAATGGTGCCGAAGAAAAATATGGGACCAAATATTGTCTCGACCGGCTTCAGGAGGCATATGTGTGGGATGTCGCAACGCGGGCCGGCTTCATTGATTTTCGTGGCGGTCAACTTGAAGTCAACGAGATCGATTGTCGTGGTATCAACAAAATCATTTATGAAGATAACGGGGTCGTCATTCGTTCGATCCCTGCGATTCACGGCATCGATGGCGCTGTGAGTTACATCCTTGAATGGAATGACATGAAGTTTGTCTATGGCGGCGACACGGCGCCCAACAAGTGGTACACCGAGCACGCCAAGGGCGCCGATTTTGCAATTCACGAGTGTTTCCTGCCACCAACTTGATCACCAAACAGGGATTTGCTCCTAGTGAGGCCCTGATGGTGGGAACGATTGCCCACACTTCTCCAGAGCAATTCGGGAAGGTCATGGCTGAGGTGCAGCCCCGCCTGGCCGTTGGCTACCACTTCTATAACGACTTTGACACTCAGCCCGAATCCAATCGCAGAGTGCGAAAGACCTACGACGGCCCACTTTCTCTGGCTATGGACTACATGGTTTGGAACGTAACGAAAGACAACATTGAAACTCGGATGGCAGCGAAAGATGAGGAAGTATGGCCATCGCCCGCCCTCAAAGAGAAGCTGCCACCGGACACTTCAAAGGCAGTTCCGATGTCTGACTTTACGAAGTCTGGGAGAAATCAGTATCCCGAGGTGCTTAATGCTGTTTGGGATGAAGTGAACAAGAAATATGGAACCGATCTGAAACCCGGCCAGTGAACTACCATTGGATCGCTGACATCGAGTCCAAGACCCTCCAAAGATCAAACGCCTGTTTCCTGATTTACGAGTCGCGGGGTAATACTACATAGAGAAAAGTGCTTTCGGTACGCTTGGTTTGCATCCGCGAAGTCCTTGCGAATTGAAATCACGTGCATGCTTGGAAATACATTCGTCTGTTTGTACAGCCGGGCCAAGCAAGCTGCCTATGACGACCACATCACTGAAGCTCACGCTGCCAGGGGTAGCTCAGGAATTTGAGCAAACGCGGAAACTGATGAGAAATAACTGAGAAACGCGACCCTGCCAGGAGTACATGTCCGCCAAGGACAAAGCTGGTTGTTGATAAGCCTGGAGATTGTTAGCACAATCAAGTGTCCAAGATTGTCATACAACTATGCAGCAATCGGAGAAACAAATCCATCCGGTTTCAGCGTCAGCACCTCGCAATCTACCTGCCTTAAGACTTTTTCGGATGTGTTGCCAATCAACAGGCCCGGAATTCCAATCCGCGACTGGCTTCCAATGACAAGCAAGTCGGGTTGTATTTCGCCAACCGCATCTAGAATGCACTGATAAGGGTCACCGTGACACAAATGAATTCTGTCACTCTCGATCGTATCTAATCCATGATCAACAATCGCTGTCAGGTTGTCTTTGGCCTTGCGCTCGGCCGTGAGAGTGCGAATTTCGAGATCTTCCAAATTGCTGTCCGAATTGTCAAAGTTAAATCCTGGCATACTCCACGCAGCAACAATGTGAAGCGTCGCGGAGCGGAGCTTAGCAAACGACGTCGCCTGACGAATTATTTCGTTATTTATGGCTTCTTCGGTTGGTTTTGCTTCCGGGTCTACTGCGGCAAGAACTGTTTTGATTTCGCTGCTTCGATTGGGCTGAGTTAAAAGAACGGGACATGGGCAATACCGCATAAGCCGCATGTCAAAACTACCAAGGAAGAGTTCTCCTGTTTCTGCAAACGCGTCTTTGATTACCAGGTCATATTTTTTGTCGGCGACAAATTTGACAATCTCTGTAATCGGTCGACCGGTTAGAATTTCGACGCCGGCCTCGGAATTCGCACCCACATTTTCGAGAAGACGATTGAGTCGCGAACTTATTTTCCTCGTGGCCTCCTTAATATCAAGGTCGCCAAAAGCCTCGCTCCACAACCAGGTTGGTTGTTGCACAAAATCGACGACCGTGACCTTGCCACCCTCTTTTTCACGAGCTAAATCCAGAGCGAGCTTGATGGCTCGACTGGATTCGGACTTAGCGTTTTGGATGACCAAGATATTTTTGAAACGCAGTTTCAATTCGTCTCCAGTTCTGGGGTTACCGCATTGATGTGATCTTGTCCAACAGAGCGGGTTCCAATGGATTCGGTCCCCTCCACGTTGCCGTCTGTTTGAGACATTGTCCGCATAAGCGCATTTTCGAACTGAGTTCCTG
>JAHEJI010000218.1 GCA_024638965.1 Planctomycetaceae bacterium | reverse complement strand
GCCAGTGCTGATCCGGCGTTCCCATTCGTCGGAATCGCCAGGTGTTGGATGCCAAACTCTTTGGCCATCGATACCGCGATGCACAGACCACGGGCTTTGAAAGATCCGCTTGGCAAGCGGCCTTCGTCCTTGATGCCTACAAAACCGGCCCGTCCGCCCATACACAACGCCGCTTGTCTAAGCCTGATCAGTGGAGTTATGAATTCGCCCAGAGAAATCTGGTTTTCAGGTTTCGTCACGGGTAAGAACGGTGCGTATCGCCAGAAGCCTTTTTCAGCTGAGTCGTAGATGTCCTGCTTTGTTACGTTCCGTGCCAGGCGATGCAAATCATAACGCACGAGCAGAGGTTTCCCGACGCGCGAGAGCCCATGAATTTGTCCGGCAGGATAGGTCTCGCCCGTGAGTGAGCATTCGAGATGACTGACGAAGGTCGCGTTCATATCCCGCCTTTAACGACGTACAAGTAGTTACGGTACCGATTACTTTGCATGGTTTCGCAGACAAATGCAAGAAAATCTCCCCTGTTTTATTCAGGATCTACGCGTGATCACTAGCGATCTAACATTGGAACCGACAAACTCGTCCAGTTCACGCGAATTAACACAATGTTGAATCGTCGTCTCGCAAGAGAATCTGCAAACCAATAACATGTCGATGTAATTCGGTTGTTCGTTTTGTGTTGGGAATCACATGAAGTCAATCATACTGTTGTTTGACAAAGTTCTGCGGAAATTCACGCCCGATCCATTTGTGATCGCGATTATTCTTTCGGTCATTACGATTGGACTCGCATCCGCTTTTCCGCTTGAATCTGCGACGAGCCAGACGCCGGGAGAGCGATTTACTTTTGTCGTAGAAGCTTGGGGCAGCGGGTTTTGGGATCTGGCCAAGTTCACCATGCAAATGTCGATGATTTTGCTCGGCGGATTTGTCGTGGCGACATCACCGCCGGTGAAGTGGTTGTTGCTGAGGCTGATCGGGTTCATCGATTCACCAACCAAGGCGGTCTTGTTTTGTACATTTGCGGCCCTCATCGCATCCTGGGTCAACTGGGGATTCGGATTGGTGATTGGAGGCGTTGTTGCGCTGGAGGTGGGAAGACGGATGCCCAAAGTGCCTTTTCGATTGCTGGTTGCCAGCAGTTACAGCGGATTTTTGGTCTGGCACGCGGGGCTTTCGGGCTCAATTCCTCTTCTGCTCAATACGCCAGACAATTTTTCGTCACCCTGGGTCGGTGGAACCGTGCCACTCAGCCAGACGATCTTCAGCCCGTTGAACTTGATCGCATTGGCTTCGTTGTTTGTGTTGCTGCCGGCATTGAACCTGTTCCAACTTTCGGCTGTTGGCGAAGAAGAATCAAAATTTATTGATGAATACAAACCGACGGCAAAAAGTACCGTTCACCAGGTATCATGGATTGAACGTTCGCTTTTCCTGACTGTCGTGCTAGTCGGGTTGGGTTTGTTTTATTTGTGGTCATCGATTTCGACAAACAAGTTCAGCTTGAATCTGGACACGGTAAATTTCATATTCTTTATGTTTGGCATGTTGCTGCATGGGAGTCCACACGCGTTCATGAAATCGGTGACCGCAGCGGTTCCAAAAATCGCTCCGATCCTAATTCAATATCCGCTGTATGCGGCGATTATGTCAGTGTTGATAAAAACGGGGCTTGCCGAGCAAATGGCGCAGTTTTTTGTGAACGTCGCGAACGAAGACACATTCCCCTTGATGTCGTTTTATTCGGCCGGTTTGATCAACTTATTCGTTCCCTCTGGCGGCGGGCAATGGGCTGTTCAAGCCCCAATTGTTTTGCCAGCAGCCCAGGAACTGGGCGCCGATATTCCGAAGACAATCATGGCGGTTGCTTGGGGTGACGCGTGGACCAACATGGCTCAGCCGTTTTGGGCCGTGCCGCTGTTAACGATCGCGGGACTGAAAATCAAAGACATTATCGGATTCTGCCTGGTGACGTTGATCGCAAGTGGTGTGGTATTGAGCTTGATTTTCTTACTGGTTTAAACCAACGCAAAAAAAGCCGCGAGCCTTATCGAAAGTCGCCCCTTTTACTCGTAATCGTACTCGTAATCGTACTCGTAATCGTACTCGTACTCGTACTCGTACTCGTACTCGTAATCGTACTCGTAATCGTACCTGTACTCTTAGTCTTTGCCCAACCGAATCCGACTAAGACTAAGATTACGACTAAGACTAAGATTACGACTAAGACTAAGATTACGACTAAGACTAAGATTACGACTAAGATTGTGGGATTGGTATTCGACTATATCCTGATTTCTGGAATCTCATCTTCAACGATTAATCGCCCCTCGGTTGCGGCTTTGATTTCGTCAACTGAGACTCCGGGGGCGCGTTCGAGCAGTTTGAATCCATCCGGGCAAATATCCATCACCGCCAAATTCGTGACAACGCGGCTGACGCAAGCAACTCCGGTTAACGGCAAAGTACATTTTTTCAGTAATTTTGAGTCACCTTTTTTGTTCGTATGCATCATTGCGACAACGATGTTATCGGCCGAGGCAACCAGGTCCATTGCCCCTCCCATCCCCTTCACCATTTTGCCGGGGATCTTCCAGTTCGCGATGTCGCCGTTGTCGGCAACCTCCATCGCGCCGAGCACGGTCAACTGGATGTGTTGGCCTCGAATCATGGCGAAACTGGTGACTGAATCAAAGATCGACCCACCAGGCAGAATGGTCACAGTTTGTTTACCGGCATTGATATAGTCTGCATCTTCTTCGCCTTCGTAAGGGAAAGGTCCCATCCCGAGGATCCCGTTTTCCGATTGGAAGATGACTTGGATACCTTCGGGAACGTAGTTGGCGACGAGCGTAGGGATGCCGATTCCCAGATTGACGTACCAGCCATCTCGAAGTTCTTGAGCGATTCGTTTTGCAATTCCGATTTTATCTAACATGATTTTCTTCTATGACTCGCGTTGTCTGACGGTGCGTTGTTCGATTCGTTTTTCGTAGTTCGAGCCCTGAAAGATCCGTTGCACGAAGACGCCCGGCGTGTGAATGAAGTTGGGATCGAGTTCCCCAGGTTCCAAAATTTCTTCCACTTCAGCGATCGTGATTTTGCCGGCCATCGCCATTGCCGGATTGAAATTGCGGGCGGGTCCGTTGTAGATCAAATTTCCGAAGCGATCGCCTTTCCAGGCTTTAACGATCGCAAAATCGGCCGCCAAAGCCTCTTCGAGGATATGAGGTTTGCCGTTAAACTCGCGAACTTCTTTACCGGCTGCGACTTCCGTGCCATAGCCAGCAGGCGTATAGAATGCGGGAATTCCTGCGCCGCCGGCGTAACAACGGGCGGCCAGCGACCCTTGTGGAAGCAAGTCGACTTCGAGTTCGCCCGTTAGCATTTGACGTTCAAACTCGTCGTTTTCACCGACGTAAGATGAAACCATTTTCCTGATCTGTTTCTTTTGCAGCAATAAACCCAGTCCAAAATCGTCCACACCCGCGTTATTCGAGATGCAAGTCAGGCCCGTCACGCCAGCTTCGACCAGGGCGGTGATACAGTTTTCGGGGATACCGCAAAGCCCAAACCCACCGAGCATCAAAGTCATGTTGTCTTTGATCCCGGCAATGGCTGCGGTTGCATTAGCGACGAGTTTGTTCATAAAAAAATCCCACCAAATAACAGTCGATTTATGGGTTTAATGTAGTGAGGCTTGGTGACTGGCACAACTACCATGCCGTCCTGACATCGAGGCACGTGTTGCGCGGCGGAATTCAAATTTGGTACAATCGTTGGTTCTTAAAAATGTTTGCTGCAGAACCATTCGGATCATAATGAGCTTTCGCGATACGGAAACACAACTCTACTGCATCGCCACGAACAGCGGTTTGATTGAGCCGGTATGGGACGAAGAAGAAGAGTTTGAGCTTGCCCAATCATTCGGCATTGGCACCCAAATTGACGGTCGATATTTGCTCGAAGCAAGTCTCGGTTCGGGTGGGATGGGCCAGGTGTTTTTGGCAAGCGACATTCGACTCAAACGCCAAGTCGCGATGAAGGTTTTGTCCAGTCATCTAGTCAGCGGCAAAGCAAATGATCTGGATGATATCTTGGCGCGTGAAGCACGAATGGGTGCCAACTTGAACCACCCCGGCATCGCGACTGTCTTTGATTTTGGGTTTCACGAAGAGCGTTCTTATACGATTTTCGAGTTTGTCGAAGGCCGAACGTTGCGCGAAATTCTCGTGGACAAGGGCCGATTGACACTGGAGCGAACTCGGCAAATCGTTCGCTTGCTGGCTCGCGCTCTGGATTTTGCTCACAGTCAGGGCATCGTGCATCGCGACCTGAAACCTGAAAACATTAGTGTGCTGGATGATGGCAACTGCAAGATTTTGGATTTTGGAATCGCCCACGACATGCGCGAGTCGCTGAATCATGAACGTTTTTCGGGGACGCCCGCCTATGCATCGGCCGAACAGGCTGAATGTAAACCGACGGAAGCGAGGTCCGATCAATATTCGCTGGCTTTGATTGCGTTTGAAATGTTGACAGGCCAACTCGCATTTTACGGATCGACGAAACGGGAACTGCTCGACAAACAGATCTCCGAACCTGCGCCGAGCCCAAGAGACATTGTCAGTGAGATACCGGTTGAAGTTGAAGCGGCGATTTTGCGAGCGCTCAGCAAAGATCCGGAGCTGCGATTCGCGACGTGCCAGGAATTTGCCGACGCGATCGGTTGTAAACGCATTGCTTCGGTGGAACGGACGTTGATCGATGTGCCCGAGAAGGATCGTAATTCATTCTACATCTGCCACGGTGCTGAAGACTCGATTTTCGCGAGAAATCTGGCTCGCCATCTGAACGAAGTCGGCTATAGCAATTGGTACTATCAACGTGATGCCGTACCGGGAGTCTCTCTTCTCTCGCAGTCGGATCAGGCGATCGATCATTCGCTCGCGAGCATCGTGATTATTTCGCGAGACACAATTGAGTCGGTGGATCTAATCCGAGAAGTTCGCCATACCTATGTAAACGACTGCCCTTTGATTCCGGTTCTGCTGGATATGTCGGCCGAGGAGTTTTCGAGTCTGAAACCAGCCTGGGGCACGATGCTGGGACCCATCCCCAAGATCGAAGTGGCTCAAGGCGATGCAAGGCAATTGGCCAATCGTCTGAAAACGGCGGCGGCTGCGTTGGGCATTTCAAAAAACAAAAACGTTCAACCAATTCGCGATACATCGACCGTTGTCTCCGGGCAGATTTGGGCGACCGACGCTCATCAAATTGACATTAGCGAGCTTGAACGAGTCGTATTTCGCAATGAAGTCGTCGACGATTTCCTGCGACGCCGAAACAAGTGTTTTGTCGCTGCAACGAAAGGGTTGGGGAAAACTCTGTTGTTGACCTACAAACGATTGTTGTTAACCGAGTCTGCCGCCTCGGAGGAGTCGTTGATGCTGGTTCCGCAGGGAAGCCCCTTTTTGGACTTCATGGGAGAGATGCGTTCACTGTCGCGGAAGTACGAAGTTCCACTTTCATCTTTGAACAATACCAAGCGTCTGTGGAACGCGGCTCTGCGGGTCTCGGCGATTTCTCATTGCGAGCACCTGGTTGGCGATGATGAACAGTTTGAACTTCAGCCGTTTCCCAAACGGATCAGGAAATGGCTGAATGGTTCGAAGATCGAACCCACGGTGGTTTTCAAAGAGTTCACGAGTTTGTCGATCAGTGATTTTAACCGGCTGATCGATGAGACCGAGAATTTCCTCGATCAGAAATTGCGACAGATTCACCAGAGCATTTTCTTTTTCGTAGATAAAGTAGACCAGGCAATCCGTCACCTCAGTCTTGGCGCGTGGATCAATATTCAAGCTGGACTGATCGAGGCGGCCTGGGACCTGATGAACTCCAACAGCCACATCAAGGTGTTCGCTTCGATTCGGCAAGAGGCGTTCTCGAACTATGAATCGGACATCAAGTCAAATCTGCGCGGTGCCGTGAGCGTGATTCGTTATACCGAGGACGAGCTTCTTCAACTGATGGATAAGCTGGCCGATTGTTATGAAGGCAATCAAGGTTTCAAAAATTTCATCGGACTCAACGTGATCAAAAACGGTGAGCGCCCGTTTCCAGAGGACAGCTTTCAATATTTGCGACGGCATACTTTTGGCCGACCTCGCGACCTGATCGCGATCGCTTCGGAATTGTCGGCCAGCAAAACGTCCCTGAATGAAACTCGATATTGCCAGATTATTGAACAATCGAGCGCGACTAATTTGGTTTCCAGCGCGTTTGATGAAACGAAAGTCTTCCTCGATTGCCTGCAGAACAAAGAGACCCGTTTACGGTTTTTGGGCGAGCTCCCGGCGAATGTCATCAGTCGCGAGGAAATGATGGCGATTACTGCCCGTTTCAACGGGCTGGAGCCGGAAGCGGCAAAACATTTTGACCAGCAAGCTGAACAGCTCTATCAACCGTTCCTTGATTTGTATTTGGCGGGCGTAATTGGCTGCGTTCAAACCAATCAAAAAACGCGACAGTCGCTTCAGAAGTTCCGGCAACCCGACGATTTTATCAGTGATATAGCGATCAACCTGCCAAATTCCAAATTCTATCTGGTCCATCCTGCCCTCGATGAGTTTATCTTGAAGCAGAATAACGGCGAGAACTATCTGGTTTTCCAACACATCACGATCGGGCATCTGTTGGTTTGGGAGGCGTTTTTTGAGTGCTTTTGTCAGATTGAAAAACAGGTCAGTCAAGTCGCTGATTTGCGATTCGTCAATGCGACTCATGATCTATTGCGGCAGAGTCAAATTACTTTGAAGGGCGGAAGTGCCAGCAGTTTGCCGGCGGTACTTGAGACGTCCAGCCAATGGAAATGGATGACGAATAACTGTAAAAGCGAAAACTGCGAGGGAGTTTTGCTCTGGTTTGATGAACTCAAAAATTCGGTCGCTGGGTGAGTTGACGGGATAGTGAACGTTTGTACAATATTGTAATGATGAGGAAAAAGAATTAGTTGGCAGTTCGCACGGAGATCTGGTGCGGAATACTGGATGCTTACTGCCTGCAAGCTGACCAAAACAGGACGGAAATCATGTTGCAGAAAACTCTTACCAAACGGCAGCAAATCGTATTCGATTTTATTCGAAACTGTATGATCGAAGAGGGATATGGTCCCACGATTCGGGAAATTGCGGATGAGATGGGGTTTCGTTCGCCCAACGGCGTGATTTGTCATTTGACGGCGCTTGAGAAAAAAGGGCTCATTACGCGAACCAACAACAAGTCTCGTTCGATCGTGTTGACCGAGGAAGTCGAACAGGAAATTAACGGCTTGCCGCTGGCCGGGCGAGTCGCGGCAGGTGGTCTGATGGAGGCGCATGAGCAACATGAACAAATCGACTTTGGCCAAATGTGGACGCAAAAAGGATCTTTTGTTCTGGAAGTCGATGGGGATTCAATGATTGATGCCCATATCGATGACGGCGACTATGTCGTCGTCAAACGTCGCCGGACTGCTGACCCTGGCGACATTGTCGTGGCTCGAACTCCGGACGGAGAAGCAACTTTGAAATACTGGCACCCTGAAAAGAACCGAATTCGTTTGCAACCGGCTAACAAACGGCTGAAACCCATTTACAGTCGGGATGCGAAAGTTATCGGCGTCGTGATCGGGGTCGTTAGACAATTGGCGTAGTCTTGTTTGCATTCTTGTCGAGTCGCAGTGTTCTAAAAACTAACAAAGCGCCGAACAGCCGAAAATCATGACTACAACAAAAACAACCGGAAACGCGTTGCGTCTCCGGTTAGATTTTCCGGTATGTCGCCCAAGTTAAATTCAACTTTTTTCAGGTTGTGGACACCTTACCAACGCCGACGGACAGCTAACAAACCACAAAGACCCAGGCTCAGTACAGCTAAAGACCCAGGTTCAGGTACTCGGGTCAATCCGGTAACGCCTGCCAGACCGGTCCGTCCAACAAAGGTAGAGGCACCCGTTGCAGTATTAATACTGAACAACCAACCAGGGTTGAGATTGCCGCTTCGACCCATTCCACCTTGAATGTTTGTATTGTCCTTGGTCGCTCGAGCGAAACTACAAAACGGGTTTGGGTGAATCAATGCGCGAATTTTAACGGTCGTCGATCATTCGTTGCAGCAAGTATTGGATCCGTTTTTCAACGGCGGAAAAATCGTCGAAGTGGCGTTGCTCCACAAAAATCCACTTCAGCCAATTGATTCCGCCTAACAAAACGCCACTCCGATCTAAAAGGCGGATGATCCTGCACTCAGGTTCGGTGAGCGCCCTGATTCGGGAATAAGTTTCCAAGGCCATTTGCCACTTTTTCGAATCGTCATCGACCAGACTGCCGATGAGGCGCGACAAATCAAGGCAAACCGTATCCATCGTCATTGCTCCGAAATCGACGATTCCGGTCACCTCGTTGCCGGTAAAGAAAACGTGATCGTGCCAGATGTCTCGAATCACGGGTTGGATTGGCAAAATGGTCGATTTAAATGGCATCAGCTCCGAAAAAATCTGCGCGGCCGAATCCTTAGCCGTCGCCGACAGGTATTGACGCAAATGGTTGAGTGGCTCACTTGCAATTGAGACCCTTGAGACCTGGATCTGGGCGATGGTTTCATTAATGTTCGCAAGCATCCTTAGCCGAGATTGGGTGGCGTCGGACGTTCGAAAATCAAGACTTACCTGAGCAGCAGCAAGATGAAACTTCGCCAGTGTGGTGATGGCATTGGTCAATTTTTCGTCATTGGGGAAAGTATTGTAATTCGCTTTGCCGGGCATCCACTGGGAAAGCTGCCATAAAAAACCACCGCTACTCACGACAGTTGATCCGTTGGCGCTTTTGAGAATCGTTTCAGCTTGAGGGCAACCGTTTTGCACGCAATGAAGCAGCACGCGATGAATCCAATCAAGCTGTTCGGGGCTGGGATGTTCTTTGGGCCAGCGTCGCAAGCAGTAGGTTTCTTCGATGGTTTCGACTTGCCAGAATTTTGCACCACTGAACCCGCCAGCCGAACCGAGCGGTGCGAAGGAAGAATTCCTTGGAATATCAAATCTTGTGCGAACGTCGCTGGGAAGGGTTTCACGATTCATAAGAGATATGTTAGCGAGCGAACAAACGATTCCAAAGATGGGGCGCGTTAGCCAAGTCGGAGGTCGGAAATCGGAAGTTGGAGTTCGGAATTGGAGTTCGGAAATCAAAGCGGGGATTCGATTCAAAGCCAGCCGCGCCGCATCTCGTTTCTAGCTTCTCGACTCTCGCTTCTCGCCTCTCGAATCTAAGCCGCTTTTTTCAAAGCTGCCTGATTGAGCTTGTTGTACAGCGTTTTCAAGCTGATCCCCAGTTGATTTGCGGCAGCTGTTTTGTTGCCATTGTGCTGATCGAGCGCCGAGTGAATTGCCCGCATTTCAATCTCGCGCAACGACTGGCCTGCCTTGAAAGAAACGCTGACGGGGCCGGTGGCTGAACCGAACTGACTGGGAAGCTCATTCGAAGTGATTGGCAGCTGGTCACACAAGATCGAAGCTCGTTCGACGACATTCGCCAGTTCGCGAATATTTCCTGGCCAAGGATAGGACAGCAAGCGTTTGATGGCCATTGAATCAAAGGAGGCCTCAACGGAAGTGGCTTCCGATCGTTGGCGGGACAAAAGATGAGTCGCTAATTTAGCGATATCTTCCAAGCGGTCTCTCAGCGGTGGTAACTGGATTTCGAAAGTGTTGATGCGGTACAACAAATCTTGTCGAAAATTGTCTTCGGATACCATTCTGGCCAGATCGCGATGTGTGGCGCAGACGATTCGGACATCAACCTCAAATTCATCATTATCCCCGACGCGTCGGATCTCTCCGCTTTCGAGAACTCGCAACAGTTTTGATTGCGTCGGTTTGGGAAGTTCGCCGATTTCGTCGAGAAAGAGTGTACCTCCATTGGCAACTTCAAATAACCCTTGCCGATGTTCTTCGGCTCCCGTGAACGCTCCCTTTCGATGGCCGAACAACTCGCTTTCGATCAGGTTTTCGGGCAGTGCGCCACAATTCAGGGCCACAAAGGGCTTGTTGGCGCGATGACTTTTTTCGTGGACGGCCCGGGCAGCCAGTTCTTTTCCAGTTCCCGTTTCGCCAAGAATCAAGACGGTGGAATCGGTGGGAGCGACTTTTTCGATTAAGGCT
>JAHEJI010000217.1 GCA_024638965.1 Planctomycetaceae bacterium | reverse complement strand
TAGACTCACAACCGTTAGCAAGTTGACCCATTTTAGATTGCCAGCCAAATGCCAGACCTTTTTGACAAATGTGATGAATTTTGGGCCCGCATGAAGAAGGTTGGCGGCGATCAATTTGATGCCGGTATCAGTACTTTTTTTCGCAAATTCCCCACCACCAACTGTTTGCCGAACATCATGATTGACGGTGAAGAGTTTCTACAGATTGCCACGAATGACTATCTCGGCTTGGCGACTCACCCGGAAATCGTAAAAGCGACAACCGAAGTAGCTGCAGTCCATGGACTTGGGACACCCTTAGGTGCTCGTCCTTTAACGGGAAACACGCAGGCGCATGTCGAACTCGAACGGGAATTGGCTGAGTTCCGGGGAACGGAAGCAAGCCTGGTTTTCAACCTTGGACTCGGTGCGATGTCAGGTACTGTGGCTTGTTTAGTGGGTCGGAAAGAACGCGTTTTCGTGGATGCATATGCACACGGATGTCTTCATGATGGCGCCCGTTTGTCGAAGGGAGATGCAAGCTGGTTTGGGCACAACGACCTCGATGACCTGGAACACCAGCTAAAACAGTGCCCTATTGACCAACCCAAGATGATTGCCGTCGATGGCGTCTACGGCATGACCGGCGATTTAGCGCCGCTTGTCGAACTGGTCGAACTAAAAAACAAGTATAACGCTCGTTTGTTTGTTGACGATGCTCATGGAACGGGTGTCCTGGGCGACCATGGTCGCGGTACTCCAGAATTATTCGGCGTTGAAGATGAAATTGATCTGCACGGTGGAACTTTTGCGAAGGCGTTTGGGACGTTTGGCGGTTATGTCTGCGGCCCGAAACAGGTGTTGGATTACGTCAAACACGTGTCTCCCGGGTTCATGCTCACAAAAGCACTTCCTGGAGCCATCGTAGCTGGAACTCGTAAGTCGCTGGAATTGATGCAAAAGATGCCGGAGCGACGACAACAATTGTGGATAAATCTGGACACGTTGCGAGAGGGTCTCAGAGCGGCGGGATTCAACCTCGGCAATCCTCAAGGCGCGGTGACGTCCATTTTCACGCGAGGCATTACGGCGTTGCAGGCCGTTCGTTTGTTGCACGATGAACACAAGATCATCGTCAACCCCGTCATGTATCCCGCCGTTCCCTACGGAACTTCGATCGTGCGAATCACTGCCAGTGCGCTTCATACTCCGGATCACATGAATCGATTAGTTGATGCGATAGTGCAGGTTTCTCGGCAGTTGCCTTTATTGGAAGGTAACGTGGCGGTCGCGCATCGCGATTCGGCTTAGCGGATTGTCCGCTCAGAATTGACGATGATGTTCAAAGTCCTCCTGAAGGAGTCTGACTCGCTGCGGCGACGAAGACGTTCGGATACTCAAGTTGGCGACGGAAATTGAGAACTTCCGAGCATTTCCAAAAAAAAGTTAACCTCGAAATCCATTAAACACACGAAAAAAACGAACGCAATCTAATGCGTATTCGTGCTCCTCGCGTCGAAGGATTTGGTGGCAAAGAAAAAGGTATGCGGCAGGTTGCGAAAAACACTCGGGAAGATTGCAGCAATCCGCGAAAATATCCTGTCGCGGATCAGGCAAGAGCGTATTTTATTTCTTGTTTGTTAACGTTACGATAAACGGACGACCGGCCGTCAAAAGCCGCGAACTTAGTCTAGAGGAAATGGAAACGAAAATGGATCCGAACGACCTATTGCGTGTTGCATTGTATGATACTCGCTCCGAAGCCCAGTTTGTGTTAGCGGCTTTGCTGGAAAACGGTATTGACGCAAAATTGTCGGTCGATGAACATTCGGCTCTTGGTATGGATTTAGATGTCCATGCGGATGAGGTCGAATTAATTGTCAAACGGGCGGAATTTGACAAGGCGAAAGAAATAATCGAGGACCTCGAAACAGGTGAAGTCGAGAAGGTACCCGCATGGACGTGTCAGTGCGGAGAAGACGTCGATGAGGGGTTTGACACGTGCTGGTCCTGCGGCGCCGGCTACAAGGCTGGTTAATGGCCCTCGGCGACACGAGTTCCCAATCTGAGCTGCATGTTCGCCGTGTCGAAAGTCCCGCTCGCTGGCGTGATTTCTTCAAGGTGCGACGGTTGATCTACCGTAACGATTCAGCCGCCGTCGTCCCACTGCGGTCAATGGAAAAGTTGCAACTGGATACGAAACGAAATCCGTTTTATGAGCACGCAAAGATGCAAGCCATGGTTTGCTACCGCGATCGAAAGCCGGTCGGTCGCATTGCAGCGATCAAAGACGATTTGCATAACGACTATTACAAAGACTCGGTGGGCTTCTTTGGGTTTTTCGAGTCAATTGATGATCAAACGGTTGCCGCAAAACTGCTCGCAGCCGCAGAATCCTGGCTTCATGAACAAGGCTGCGCCGTCATGCGGGGGCCGGTGAATCCCTCCATGAAATCGGATTTTGGTGTGCTGGTCAAAGGGCACGAAACTGCCCCCTACATCATGATGGGCCATTCACCCATGTATTACGAAAGACTTTTACAGAACGCCGGCTTCGAAGTCGCAAAACGTTTTTTTGCTTTCAAATACCGATCGGAAACAGACTACGTTGACGCCAAGGAAAAATGGGTGGCGATAAATGCGGCCGTGCAGCGCCTCAAAAACCGATTTCCTCAGCTTGTGTTTCGTGAAGTCGACTCGTCCAATTATGAAACGACGATTCGCGATATTAACGAACTCGGTAATCAAGTGCGCAGTGCCAACTACGGATTCGTTCCGCTAACCGAATCGGAGTTGCGGTTTATGATGGCTCAAATGAAAAGAATTATTCGGCTGGACATGATCCATGTTGCTTATTGGGAAGATCAGCTTGTCGGCTTTATCGTTAACCTTCCCGATCTTAATTGGGCTCTCCAAAAAACGTGGGGGCGGTTTGATTGGATGCGAATGCCACAACTTCTGTATTGGATCAAGAAGACGAAGCGTGCCCGTGTCATTGCACTCGGCGTTCACGAAAAATATCGCAAAAAGGGTATCGCAATCACGTTAATGAAGCTGCTGACCGACGTTAGCCGGGAATATGAAGAATGGGAGTTGTCCTGGGTCGTGGAAGACAACCTCAAATCCATCCGCGCGATCGGGCGGACGTTGCCACTCATCAAGCATAAAGTTTATCATTTGTATGAAAAACCAATTAAACCCCGTCGCTGAATTCGTGATAATTCAGAACTAACAATCGGAATCGGAATATGACTTGGGACCTCTCAAACGAAGAAATCGAACAGACAGCGGCGATGTCCGCGGAAGACCGTTACGCCTACTTTATTGAAAAGACGATTGAGCACGAGCAAATCTGGAGTCTTAGAAATGAGGAAGGCTGGGTGCTTGGTGAGGCGACGGATGACATCGAGGCGATTCCAGTTTGGCCACATCCCAAATATGCTGAAGCGTGTGCGACCGGGCCTTGGGCCAATCATGACGCTGAAAGTATCGATTTGAATGTCTTCATCGAGCGTTTCATTCCAGGCATGATGCGTGACAAACGGGTGTTGGCGGTATTCGAGGTGACAAACGGTTCCGCCATCGTAGTCGACCCAGATGCGGTTGCCTACGACTTGGACATCAGCGTCGACGACGACCAGTAATCGGCCGCAGCTTGGTTTTCGGATTGAACGTAGAAGTGGACGAGGCGACGAGTCCTTTACCAAAAAAACTGTTGGATTGAGGACTCGTCGCCCTCGTCGCCTCTTCCACTACCCGAATAGTGAGTTGAGACGAAATACGAGTACGTGGCGCACGGACGTCGAGCGGTCGCGGCGCTCTGGTTGTCGGGCGAATCCGACGAAAAGACGACAAACTTAAACCAACCGCGCTCCAAATGCCCATGTTTCCAGACAAATCAAAACTAATTTCATTGCTGTTAACCAGCCTGGTTTTTGGTGGCTTGCTGTTGGTCAATGTTGACAGGGCGGCCCACGCCACATTTCCCGTTACGACAAGCCATCACGGTTGGCCCCTGGTTTTCCTTAAGCGAACTCCGCTTGAAATGGAATTTGCGGGCGCGAATAAAGTGCCGTACTCGTGGCCTTGGCCGCCCATCGAAAAAGAGCAGCGGGTCTTCAGCTGGATGAATCTGACAACGGACTTAATCGTTGGACTGTCAATCGTCGGGATCACGTTTGTAATATCACACACGGTGCTTCGCCAAGTCTTTCCGCCCAAAAAAGACACCTAAAACGTTTCGAAAACTTGGCACCTCGTAATCGTACTCGAATTCCTAGTCATCGTCTAAGTCTCGCCGGCCTTGGCGAGACTTCGGTCGCGACTCAAGACGTGACTTCGATTTCATAATTCTTGTTTAACATTCGATGTTCAATATGTCTGATACAAGATTCGAACTCCAAACGAGGGTTTTCGAAAGTAGAAGTTGTTACGCAGGCATTCGTTCAACGATCAACCGGACCTATTCGCAGCTACTTTGCGCTTTGTGCATCCGACCGTTCGGATGCACCCCGGGCAAATCTTCCGAATACCACTCTTGCAACACTGTTTCCCATTGTTGGCGGTCTGTGACTTTCACGAAATCAGCCCGGACCGCTTCATACTGGGGATGTAGAATGGAATACTTGATTCCGAACTTTCGCATTAACGCACCGACTCGCGATTCACCGTACAGGATTTCTGCCAGGATGTAGTGTTCGCGAATGACCTCACGCTGCTCGTGAAGCGAAGGTGGATCGGGCTGCGGTTTGCCGGCGGCCAAGGCTCTTGTTTGTTTGAAAATCCATGGATTGCCGATCGCTCCTCGCGCTACCGTAACACCGTCAACGCCCGTTTCCAGAATCATGTTCAGGCACGCTTGAGGCGTAAACAAGTCTCCGCTGCCAAGAATGATTCGTTCACCAACGTGTTGCTTGACCCTGCGGAGGAATTCCCATTTGCTGGGACCAACGTACCGCTGTTCGACGGTTCGACCATGGATCGTGGCGGCCGCAACTCCGATTTCAAACGCTCCGTCGAGAATCTCGAAAAAATTGTCTTCGCTTTCATTCGAGTCATTAATTCCGCGCCGCATCTTGACCGTCACCGGAATTTCGCGCGGGACGTTTTCACGGGTTCGACGAATGATCTCGAGAGCAACATCAGGTTGTCCAAGGTGAAATCCTCCCCGGCACCGGCCAAGCACCTTTTTTACGGGACATCCAAAGTTAATATCGATCACGTCAAAACCTGCCTCGACCAGTTTCATTGCTCCGGCAGCGAACTGTGCCGGATCAGAGCCCATCAGTTGTCCACCGACGGGTTGCTCCTCATCAGAAATATGCAGGAAATGACTTGTGCGTTTTCGTTCCTTCAGTTCGACCAGGAACTTGTCCAGCATTACCTCGCAAATCGAGTAGGGTGCTCCCAACCTGCGCGCGATGACGCGCATCGGCCAGTCGCTATAGCCGGACAGAGCCGCCTGAACGACTGGGAACCCAATATCAACATTGCCGATTTTCAAGTGCGGCAATTCGAGAGGTGTTCCGATTTCTAATTTTGTGTTGGTGCCAACTGACATAAGTCAATTCAATCGAGTGCCGATAGCTCGTAAAAACCGATCTGATATTGCAAATAGAGAGTACCTGAGCGAAAACAGTTCGGAAAAATGTTCGCTTCAGCCTGGAAAACGAATATTTTACGAGCTGACGGAATCAATCGAAAGCCGAAATTGTTTAAGAATAATGACTCAGGACTCAGTTGCCGGAACGGCCTATTGCGTACTTGGCACCGTGAACTCCTGATCTTTTTATCGCTCAAAATAGTTAAGGGATGATGGTTGGTGGAATTTTTTTTTGACGTATTAATTGGTTTTTGGCCATTCTGGGTCGGGCTGGTCGTTGTCGTTGCTGTCCTGTTGCTGCTGCGAATGTATTCGATTGGCCAAAAGCGGTTGCCTTACGTACCGCGTGAACGTCTTGTCACCAAAACCGAACTGAGATTCTACAAGTCGCTTCACAAAGCAGTGCTCGATGATTGGCAGATCTTTGCGATGGTTCGGATCGCCGATATTCTCCGAGTCGAAAAAGGAGTCAAGAATCGACGCGGTTGGCTGAACAAGATTTTGGCGAAACACATCGACTTTGTGCTGTGTGATCCAAATACACTCGAAATCGTAATGGGGATCGAATTGGATGATCGTTCCCACCAAAGAGCCGATCGGATCGAACGCGACGAGTTCGTTAACAGCGCCTTTGAATCGGCTGGGATCCCGCTGTTGAGAGTTCCCACGCGCCCCAAATATTTGTCAAGGGAAATTCGAGAGTTGATTGACGACGCGCTGTAAATTGGCAAATGTTTTGAATCGTTCCAACCCTTAACTTAGAAATTGTCAGTGAATCAGGAACAACGAAGAGGTGCGATCGGTGTGGTTTGTCGGGCTGACAAAATTCTGGTCATCAAACGAGCACTCCACATTCGAGCCGGAGGGAAGATTTGTTTTCCTGGAGGGGTGGTTGAGTATGGTGAGACGATTGAACAGGCCGTCGTTCGAGAACTCCATGAAGAACTTGGGATCTTCGTCGAGCCGGTGAAAGAGCTGTGGCAGTGTACGATCCGTAGCGGGACGCGGTTGCATTGGTGGCTGGCTGACATCGAAACGAACCCCGAATTTTCGCCAAATCCGGATGAAGTCGAGACCTATGCTTGGCTAAAAGTGGAGCAGATCAAAAGCATGTCCGAGTTACTGCCGAGCAACGCAGATTTTTTTACAGCGTTCGAAGCGGGCGAGTTTGAGTTGCCGTTGATTTTCTGATTGGCCAGAGTAAATAGGCCGGAACGAGGCTTGCACTGTTCCGGAACCACCGTGTTTGCCTCGATTCGTCACCGGAACCGCGCGGAGCCTGTTCGGGCCTGCCAAGTCCGAATCGCGCGAAGACTTCGGATCTATTTACTTCTTGTTGCGAAACAGCCTATTAAAGACGGTGGGATCACGGGGGTCTTGAAGCTCCGGTTTCGCGATATCCTTCAGCTTGTCAAGGATGTCGCGTTGCGGCGGCGGAGGTTGTGCCAAAGCCGGTTGAGATTGTTCGACCGGTGCCGCGGGTGGGGGCTCTTCGAAAGTGTCAGGGATGGCCGCACCCGGCAATGTCGCGATGTCGCGCTCGGGCATTTGATGAACGGAATAGGGCTTGTTGCTGACCATAATCAGCCACTTGGTAAGGTTTTCAAATTGGACGCTCCCGGGCTTGATAATTGGATCGTCCAGACCGCCATGAGACGTCATGGCGGCGGATAACAAACGACTTTCAAGAGGTAGGTTCGGATCAGCATGTTTGAGGATGCTGTGAAGGTTTCGCTGGCTCATTCGCCGCGGAATGAGCTGACCGCTGCTGACTCTCATCAGTGGCATGAGTTCATCTTCGGTTTGATGACATTTTGAGGCAAAACAGCTTCGCACGATCAATGGCTCAATTTTTCGTTTAAACATGGCGACGGCTGGTTTTGGCAAGCTTTTCGTCAAGGCGTCCAACTCATCAATGGTTGGTGCTTTCTTTTCGTGTTTTTCGACATCAGTGTTTTCAGGACCCTCCAGATCAGGTCGAATCGGAGCGGAAAAGGCGACTTGTGCAACTTCGGGTTGTTCGCTTCGTGATTTCTGCTGTTGACGATCGGAATTTGCCAACGCCGATCGATCGGGTTGATTTGATGAAGCGACACCCGAAATCGATGGAAGCGGCCGAATGTTCGGTACCTGATTCTTAATTGCGGCTGATTGCTTCGCTTGTTGCAGCTGTAGCTCTTTTCTGGCGGCTTCTCGGACCATTTCGATTTTCCTGGCTCGCATGTCGATTGCAATGACCAGCTGTCGATGGATGTATTCGAGTTTCGTCGCTTTGATCGGTAGTATCGAAATGATATCGATTTGATTTTGAGCCTGCTCCAGCAGTTTGTGGTTCAAACACCAGTGGAAAAGACGTTGGTGTCCTTCCAAATCAGTCGCTTTCAGTCGAGCGTTTTTTTGCCAATACGCTTCAATGATTGATGCACAGGTGAAGTCAACCTGAGACTTTTCAATCACCAGGCGGCTGCCCTGATCGGTGAGCACCGAATATTTGTCTGACAATTCAATGACTTGTCCTTCGATCATTTGACCGTTGGTCAAGATAAGATAGCGATCATTTTTCACCTGCGCTTCGGCAACGGGTATGTTGATTACGAAGCAGAACATGAGCGCGGCGTGACGATAGAACTTATGCATAGTGGCGGAACCGTACAGATTACGCCCGTGTTTTTCAAGGCGGATGTTCCCAGCTTTTGCGACGTAAACTGGCTACTAGAAAACGTTTAGTGCCTTTGCTATCGCCAACGCGGCAACAACGAAGCAATAGATCGAGAAGTAGGTTAATTTGCTGGCTTTGACGAGTTTGATCATCCAAGTGCAAGCGTAGAGTCCAGTGATAAATGCGGCGGCGAAACCGACCAACAGTGGGGTGATGCTGGCAGACGCGAATCCGCCGTCCTCGCTGATCAGCTCTTTGGCGATCTTTCCAAAGATTATCGGCACAACCATCAAAAACGAAAATCTGGCCGCCTTTGATCTGTCGATCCCAAGCAGCACCGAGGCCGAAATTGTCGCGCCCGACCTGGAAATTCCCGGCAATATCGCGATGGCTTGAGACACCCCAATAATGGCGGCGTCGAGATAGCTAACGGATTTATCTGTTTTTTTGGCGTGGTCAGCCAATAACAACAAGACTCCTGTCACGATCAACATCAACCCGACGAGTAACAACTGCTTGTTGAATAGTGCTTCGATCTGATCTTCAAATAACAACCCAACCAAAACGGCGGGAATCATCGACACAACGATCTTCAACGAAAAGATCAGTTCCTCGTTGTATTTGAATTGAAACAATCCTATCAGAATGTCGACTACCTCTCTGCGGAAAACGACGACCGTGCTCAACGCGGTCGCAAAGTGGAGGACGACGGTCATCAACAGACTTTGCTCGGCAAGCTTGTCGTCTTGCATGATGTATTTGGCGATTTCCAGATGTCCGCTACTACTGACCGGTAAGAATTCGGTCAGGCCCTGAATGATACCCAGGATGATTGCTTTGATTGATTCTGTCATTGACCGGTATCAGGACTCGTTACAAAAGGCGTGGAAAACAGGAAGGAAATGGATCTGGCAACCGATCTTCACCAACCGTTGTCAAAAATTCTGGACGACCAAAATCGAGGTCAGCGCGAGGACCTTAAATTGGTCGCTTTTCCGAATGGGTCAGTGGCCTTATCATAATTAGGCGTATCGTGTTTTTTCGGTTTTCTGTCTTTAAGTTCGACAATCGGAATTTGCGATTGTAGGTTAGACCGATCACAAGGATCAATGATGATTGCTTCAACACCTCAAACCATGTTTGAGAAAATCTGGGATCAGCACATCGTATATGAAGAACCTGGTAAACAAACGATCCTGTACATCGATCTTCACCTTGTTCATGAAGTTACCAGTCCTCAGGCATTTGAAGGACTGCGGATTGCAGGGAGAAAGCTGCGGCGTCCCGAATTGACCCTCGCGACCCAGGACCACAACGTTCCCACGACCGATCGCAGTTTGCCGATTGCCGATCCAATATCTCGCCAGCAGATTGAAACTCTGCGACGTAATTGTAAGGAATTTGGTGTTCGTTTGTACGATCTTGATAGTCCGAATCAGGGAATTGTACACGTGATTGGCCCGGAATTGGGGGCTACCCAACCAGGAATGACGATTGTCTGCGGTGACTCGCATACTTCAACACACGGGGCATTTGGCGCGCTGGCTTTTGGCATCGGGACCAGCGAAGTCGAACATGTCTTGGCGACTCAAACATTGACTCAAGCACGTCCGAAGACTTTCGAATGCCGTTTCAACGGCAATCTCGCAAAAGGAGTCACTTCGAAAGATCTGATTTTGTATCTCATCGGCGAAATCGGGACGGCAGGCGCAACCGGGTATGTTCTGGAATATACCGGTGAGGCCATTCGCGAACTGACGATGGAGCAACGAATGACGATTTGCAACATGTCAATTGAAGCCGGGGCTCGAGCTGGTATGATCGCGCCTGATGACACCACGTATGAGTACTTACGTGGTAAAGAATTTATACCGGCTGATTTCGAAGCGGCGATTGAACGATGGAAAAAGCTGCCGACCGACGACGGTGCAAGTTACGATCTAGTTCACATTTTTGATGCTGCGAATATTGCTCCGCAGGTAACTTGGGGAACAAACCCGGGGCAAGTCGTTCGAGTTGACTCGTCCGTGCCGAATCCCGCCGACTTCGCCGACCCAGTC
>JAHEJI010000216.1 GCA_024638965.1 Planctomycetaceae bacterium | reverse complement strand
GCCCCAAAATCCCATCGCCGCATCGCCATGAAAGTCACCGACCACTCCGTCGAGGTCCAAAATATTCCGAGTCATGATGCCCAAGGCATCGCTGACCCTCGAAAGCAGATCGAGCAAGTTGTCAGCCATTTTTTCCGATGTGGTTGCGAAACCCCGTAAGTCGCAGAAGAGTACGGAGACTTCACATTGCCTTGGGGCGAGCGCGACCTCGGGATCCTGATCGGCAAACGCTTCCAGAACCAGCGGGGAAAAAAAACTGCGAAGACTCGTCTGTTGTCTTTCGAGTTGCTGGATCTGTAACACATTGGCGAGGGTTGAACCGACAAGTTCCGTAAATTTTATATCGCCCTGTAACTCAGAATGTGCCGAATCAGTGTCGAATGGTGTCACCAATCCGCGGTTTTTGCCGGCGACATAGATGCCGCACCCCTGGCAAGCCTTGCCACCAAGAGCACATACGAAAGCCCAATCGTTTTGATCGTCAATTGTAAAATCATTCGAGCTCGTTTTGTGATCGGGATTCGTTAACGCGTTTTGATCCCAAACGTGCAGGATCGTTTCGTTCGACCGTAGGGCTTGCCGAATCAAACCTTCACTTGGCTGAAAATCGCCTTGGGATTCAAGCTTCCGATCCCAATGAATGATTTCGATTTCGGAATTTTTCTTGACTTGCCTGACCATAGCGACTGCCGTCGCTGTGGAAATACCGCTGAGCAAGATGTTGACCAACCGGGCCATTAAGTCTTTTTCGTTTCCGGCGCTTCCAATTACTTCGGGAAGTCGATTGAGAACATCGATCCGGCGATCCGCATCATCGTATTGGACATTGCGTAAGAACTCTGCCGAGAACGATTTCTGGCGGATCGGGTTGGGAACGTCTTGAGTAACAAAAGCCTGGTCATTGGTAAATGAAAACTTGGTATTTCCAACGACAAAGTGCTCACCGGGAAGCACAGTGAACGATGATTCCTCGTTGCCCATGTGAAACACTGGATTCGTCGCTTCTGGAATCTTTTCGACGAGCAGCTTTCCGTCTTTTAGTTCAAGCAGCAGATGCCGCCGGGAGATCTTGCTATCCCAGGAAACGTTGAGCGGACGTGTTTTGCGACCAATCTCAATTTGAGTTTCCGCTGGAACTCGACGTCTCCAGCGGTCTTCAGGTGCCAGGCCCTGTGCAATGAGTTCGTACATGAACAAGTTTTAACGATTCAACCCCTTAGTTGAAAGCAACAATCAGGAGGTAGCACGCCAGGGCAATGAGAATCGCCAGGGACGCCGCCCCCAGCTGTAATCGCCGGCTATAAAAACCGCGAGTCGCATGATTCAATCGAAAATAACCAAATAAAACCATTAGCAGCGAAAGCACGCCCCCGCCCGCGATACCAGTGGAAATTAGGCGGACACGCGTTAAATTTTCATCCCATTCGCTGTCAAGCTGGTCATCTTCAACTCCCTTTTCGTTGGACGGCTCAGTCAACGGATCGGATTGGCTAAATTCTCCTGTGTGGGGAAAGAATGCCGTCGGAGGGGCGGCCGTGATTTCATGGCTTTCTAATGGCTCCACGGCGAACATCGCACTGACAGCGAAAACCAAAGCGAGAGCCATGTTTTTTCTAACGCGATAGGGTATTAAAATCATTTCGTGACGGCCGACGCATTGATCGATTCAACATGAATTCGCTTGCGGTCTTGAGGGTGCAACCACGGAGAGGCCAATTGAACCGAAATCGAAATCACGACTGCCAGAATGGAATTCCAGAGCGGGTTGATACCAAAAGTCTGGCTCAAGACGGCCGCCCAAACAAGGCATAACCCGACTGCCCAAATACTCAGTCGTGTTCGACGAATCGGGTCTGATTGTCGCCACCAGCGTAGGATCATGAACAACCCGGTAAAAAGTGCGAGGTAGGTCGGCAAGACAGGCCCAACCTGCAAGTTGGGCAACGGACTGAATCCGGTTGTTTTCATGGAGGACAAGTCGACGCTAAACGAACCCGCCAGAGTAAATGCAAGACCACCCACGAGCAGTCCGATCGTTCCGACCGTCAGTCGACGAAGCCATGGATCGCCTTCCCGGTGTTCCCAACTCTTACTAACAATCAACAAGGCCCAGGCTGCACCGACCGCGGTCAACGTCATCCAGGCAAACGAAGCCCAGCGTTGCACGCCAGCGGCGAGAATATCACCACCCAGAACAAAAGCCAACAAGTTAAATACAATGCATGACAAAGCCGCAATCAACAGGGAGCCAGTGAGTTCCATCACTTTGTCGCTCGCCTCGCGATTGCCAAGCCAAGTACGGATTAAAGCATTGTTTCGACTAGCGAGTTCTCTCTTTGAGACTTTGGGTTTGGCTGGTTTTTCTTCGCTGCTGCCAGCCAGCCAGACGTTCCTGCCGATGAAGTAGATCAGGTAAATCAAGCTCAGTCCGAGCACCGTGGGCAAAAGCCAGTTTGAATTGGTGGCAAATGCATAAGTTCCGGCGATCAGGATCGCCACTTTGACTGGCGTCGAAATATTCCCGTTAGTCCACCAGTGAACCATACTGTCGAATCCCGTTTTTACGACGCGAGCAACCGGTTCATCGACAACTTCGCCGCGCACGGTTGGCGTGGACGGGTTCGCGACTCTGTCGGGTTTGATGACTTGCACCGGATCGGGGCGCGGAACATTGCGTCGAATGCTGGTGGTCGAAGCGACCGGTTCGTTTTGTCGCGTACTTTCATGGGGTAGAGGGAGCGGATTCGGAATTGACGTATTTCCCGCCGAACTGTCTTTGAGTTCCCCGAAAACGATTTCGGCTCGTTCGCCGGAAAGCAACGAAGGAAATTTTAGCGGCTGTTTTTGTTTCCCGGCCTGCGTTTGCGCGAGGTTCGGTTTGTCGGAAAAACCGTTGAGAACGACGGGACCAATCGCATTTCGCTTGACAATGTCCTGGCTGTTTTCCGCCACATCGGGCCAGGGCAGATCGGAACACAATTCGGGAACATTGTGGTAACGCAATTCCGGATCTTTTAGTAACGCTTTTTGAATAACTTTGCGAAAAAGATCGGGAACGACCGACAAATCCGGGTCAGCCGTCAGATGTTTCATGATTATTTCTTGAGAACTTTCGCCATCAAACGGAACTCGTCCCGTCAGGATCTCAAAAAGAATGATTCCCAATGCGTAAATGTCGATTTCTTTTCCGTAAACGCCTTTGCCGATCTCGGGAGCCATATAGTGAAATGTGCCGACGCTCTCAGTCTGACCGCTCCGGCGGCTGCAGGAGATGAATTTAGACAGCCCGTAGTCGCCGATCTTGATGACCTGTTGATCCTCGTCGAAGAAGATGTTGGCTGGCTTCAGATCCCGGTGTACGATCCCTTGATCATGCAAATAGGCCACGCCAGCCGCCGTTGAAGTGAACCATTGTTTGACGTCGGCTTCGGGCATCCCATTTGGATTCGCATCGACGGCGTCGTGAAGGCTGGTACCGGGGACATATTCCATCACGACCCAGCTTTCACCAAGATTGTTGGTGCGAATATCCCAAAGTGAAATCAAGTTGATGTGTTTCAAGTTGAGACATTGGCGGACCCCCCGCAATTCGACATCGAGATTGCGTTGAATTCGTTTGAGCGCGACTTCTTTGCCGGCGTCGCTGAGCGCAAAGTACACTTCGCCGAAACCGCCAATGCCGATTCCGCGTTTGATCGTGTACCCGTCCAGCGGCTTACTGCCACTGGCGTATGCAAATTTCATCACGCGACCCCCAGCCAGTTGGACTGGTATTGTTTGATCAGAACCCGGTTGGCCGTATGCCGACTCTACTGCCACCCATGAACGAGAATTCTGACGTCGTTTTCCCTCAGAATCTAGCGTAGCCGCTGGGTCGTCCATTTGTCTAGCTTTCACGTAAAATGCCCGGTTGTTTTGCTCAAACTGCTTATCAAGGTAACCTCAAAATCCGGTGGATTTGTCCAAGTTAACGTTTAATTTTTGGATAGATAAAGTTTGGATCTCTAATGATGACGTTCTCAAAGCCCGACAGGTTCTAGGCTCATCGTAAATTCTTCACCCACAATTCTCGAATCTAGCTTTATGGGACCTTCTTTTTCGTATTCCTGGCCGTCAATTTCCAAATTTCCTTGAGTGCGTGCGTACCAGTTACCCTCTCGTCGAAAGATAACCAGATCCTTGACCCAGCGCGGACAAAAGACGTGGTTTCGCTGGTTGGGACCCAGAATAATGGGTCCGCTTGCAAGCAAGACGCTGTCGGACCAAGGCTGAGTCCGATGTCGGCTTTGAAATTCCAATCGTGCTGAACCACTGAGCGGATGCGGCTTGGAATATCGCAGATTGACCCCACCCTCAAACTCGATCAGTTGGTGATTCTTCAGCGGCGTTGGTTCCACCATCTTCTTGCCGTCGATGCACACATTTCCTAGAGGTTGCAACATGTGATCTTGATCGACCGTTTCAATACGACAGTGACGTCGTTGAATGTCTCCCAAAATTGGAATCTGAACGTTGGAATAGGTAACCGCTTGTCCAATTGTGTTTAGTGTCGCCGGGCAAACCAGGTAACCTCCGACTCCGTCAATCCACAGCATGAATGACGCCTCATTAACCGGGATTGACGGAGTCTTGTCGTCGCTCATTCGTTGTTCATCAGAATCACTGGAAGTGGTTCCGAGAGGGGAGCGGTTGTTTTTGGTCCGACTGGATTTGGAATAACTGGTCTTTTTCTTACTCCCGGCGTTTGTTTTCTTTTTGCGAATATCAATCAAGCGACGCTGGGCATTTAACGCAACCTCGTTCGTAGGAGTAATGATCAGGAGTTGGCGGCAGACTTGAGAAACCCTGGTCCAGTCAGCTTTCATGAGTGAACGTTGTAATTGGTCCGTTAATTCCTTGATCTGCAATTCTCGTGATTTGCAGGTCGCGATGCGAGCGTCGATCATCAATAAATCAGGACGCAACTGCTTAGCTTCCATGAGAAGCCGAACTGCGGAACGGCATTCCCCTTTTGCAACTTCCGCTTCTGCGTCACGAATTTTTTCAGCCGCGATGCGGATTCGGTCCGCCCGCCAGTCAAGAATGTGACGGGAGTGCAGTTCGGTGATCACCTTGATTGTGTGGGCGATTTTCCCGCCGACCAAAAGCGACTCGGCATTATCAATGGTCAGTTCAACGAGCTCATTTTTCTCCCTTGAAATTCGGTCACGATCTTGTGCCAGCGCAATTTCAGATGCATTGGAAAGCGATTGCCATGCTTGGGAACATTGTCCGGCCGCGATTTGTTCGCGCGACTTGGCGATCAACGATTCGACCAATTTATGCAACAGACGTCGCCCAGCTATGCTGGTGTCAAAACGAAACTGCAATGCGCAGTCAACGGCGGTTTGCAAATCGCCGTCAGAAATGGCTCGACTGGCCAAGTTGAGATATCCGGCCCTCGCTGTGAATCGTCCCCAAGTTCGTGCCCAAGCGCTGGACATTATTTCGCCTCGCGTTCAAGTTCTCATCGAGTGCTTTTTTGATTGGCAAAAGTAACCAGGCCGATGCTTCTAATTCGCACGCGGCCTTAAAGATACAACTTTGTCAACGAATCAAGTCTCGATCGTTGGTTAAAACCCAAAAAAGGGGCCCGAACCGCGACGGTCCGAACCCCAGGGCTAATAGCAGGTTCTTACTATTTCGACACAACGTCGTCTTCATCAACTTTGCTGAAGTAAGCGTCCATCTCTTGCAAGATGTCAGTGTCAGTCAGGACGTCGTCGCCAACTGGGATTTGACCACCGAGGTATTGAGGAGCAAGGCTCAACATTGCCTCTTCGGTGTCGATTCGCGTACTGATTTCGTCGATCATCTGGCGAGTCTTAGCCAATTCACTGTTGTCGATATTGAATTCGCTGGCTGTTTTGGCAACTTCAACCATTCGCTGACGAGCATTCAGGTTTTCGATTTGGACCTCAAGTTCCCGCTGTTGTGCTTGAGCCTCGTCGAGTTTTGCAAAAGCATTTTCCAAGGCAACTTTACGGAGTTCGAGGATTTGCTCGGATTTGGTGATGGTTTGTTCCGCGGTTTGATAGACCGAAAATCGGTGACGCAAATCTTCTTTTACACGTTCAGTGGTGTAGGCTTTGCTGTTGGTTGCGACATAAACTTCGTCACCGCTGGCAACATGCTCTCGCAATGTCATCATTTCGTCGTAACGCTTTTCGAGAACGACTTGTTGTCTTTCAAGCTCTTTGGAAAGTCGCTTGATTTCGGCCTTTTCTTTGGCGATTTGATGCACCATCTGGTTGATTTCCGGGCCGATGTTTGCAAGCTGCGTTTTGGCAGCTTCGATCTGGAATTCGATCGGGACAGCATCCTGGGCTGTCGTTTTAACATGGTTGTATGCCGTTTTGGCGTATGGAACTGCGTTGGTTCCATAAAGGATTCCGACCAGTAAAACGGCTCCAATGGCAACATAGACGGCTTTCTTGAACATTTGTTCCTCCTCGGTATTGAAATGAGTTCGCTTCGGTTTTTGTTTGACTCACGTTAGGTAACTTTCATACACATTCTTCGCCGTAGCGAATCGGATCTTAGGAAAAATCAGATTATTTTCGAAGATGGGGGATTATTGCCCTAAATGCTGAAAACAACGGTAGTTGGGTCGTTTTAAACAGATGGAATTCAAACTGGATCAGGTGCTTGACCGCGATAGAGCCAGTCAAGGGCCTCAAAAAATAAGGCTTGTTAGTGAACAGTCTGATTTGAGCAACTTCTATTCGATTCAACGGCAGATTCTCGAAATTAGCTCGTTCTAGCAGGCGAACCTCAAAAAAGACCCGCATTTCGGGGATGGCCGGAAACAGTGGTTATTACCTGGATTCTAAAGTCGTTTCCATCAAGATGACTCAAGCTGATCTTCTGCCCATATTCGGTTGATCACCGAATCGAAGAAGTTTTGTTCGTCTGGTCAACGACTCGCAAAAAAAAAGCGGTAAGGCCCCTACTGGCTTCCAAGCCAAAAACCCTACCGCACGAATCCTTTTGTTGCTCCCCAGCGCAAAAGGACTCTAACAAACGTAGGACAGATCCAGGACTTAGCTGGTCCAAACCAAGAAAAAAGACGAGTTTTCCTGAATCGCAAACCAGGAATTGCGACAAACGGCAGGCCAAAGGGCTGCGGCCAAAAAAGTTATCGAAGTTGCCAGTCCAGACCAATGTCAAAGTTGACCGCTGAATGGGTCAGTGCTCCGACGCTAATTCGCTCTACACCGGTTTTGGCGATTTTTTCGATCGTATCCAAATTAACGCCACCGGAAGCTTCGAGCAAAACTTCGGGCGCTGACTCATCACGAATTCGCACCGCTCGCGACAAATGTTCGATCGTCATGTTATCTAACAGCACAATGTTTGGAGCACATGTGAGGGCAAACTTCAACTGTTTCAGGTTGTCAACTTCCAGTTGCAAGATCGTTTCTTGTCCGTTGGGAAGCCTTTGTTTGTTTGCTTCAATCCAGCGCCGGGCCTGTTTGACGGCATTAGGAATCGTGTCGTCTGAATCGTCGACAAACGAACGGTAAAAAGCCAGGTGATTGTCCTTGATCATCACCGCGTCGTACAAACCCATCCGATGATTTTCACCCCCTCCGCACAAGACACCATACTTTTCCAGTCGCCGCCAACCCGGCAGAGTCTTTCGAGTATCAAAGACTCTTGCCTGCGTGCGTTCAACTAGCTTCACAAACCGGTTGGTCAACGAACTGATCCCCGATAACCGGCAAAGAAAGTTCAGGCAAGTTCGCTCCATCATCAAGATTTGCTGAGCCGGTCCCGAAAGAATGGCGATCGTCTCTTTAGCGGAAACCTTATCGCCATCGTTAATTTTGCAATCGAGTGCGAGCTCAGGTGCGTGTTTTTCAATGGCCAGTTTGCATACTTCCAAACCGCAAATGACTCCGGATTCGCGTGATACAAATGCCGCTGAAGCGGTCACATGTTTGGGAACAATCGAATGAGTTGTGCAATCTATCCCCGTTGCAAGATCCGTAGATCCAATGTCTTCAAGCAACGCCATTTCGATCAGTTTTGCGCAATCGAGTTTGGTTGGCGTTGTTAGAGAATAAATGGGAGTCGAGGTCATCTAGGGAATACCGAAATTGGGTAGATTTGGTTAATTCAAATAAGAATTGATTTTGGTTTTGATTTCTTCGCGAACGCGACGAAAGAACTTCATCTTATTTTCGTCCGAGCCCGTTGCTTGAGCAGGGTCATCAAATGGCCAATGCAATGCTTTTTTGACGCCCGGAAAAACAGGGCAATTCTCTTTCGCGTGATCGCAAACCGTCACTGCCAAATCTATTTCCTGGTCCAGAAATTCGTCTGTCGATTTACTTGTGAGCCCGTCAGTGGACAAACCGATCTCCCGCAAGGCCTGAATCGCAAGCGGGTGGATGAATCCAGCGGGATTGGAGCCGGCGGATTCTGCGACCCATTCACTACCGCCAAGTTCGTTCCAGAGAGCTTGAGCCATTTGTGACCGACAGGAATTCCCGGTGCAAACAATCAGAACACGTTTTCTATTGGTCACGTTAAATAATTCGGAAAAAATTTTTGGAATCGAAAAATGCCTTGAACTTCCGGCGCAAATGTTCTGAGCTGCAACGGTTATTCGAGGCAGGGCAACGTTAATTTTGGTTTTGGTGTCCTGTCCGCCCGAAGCTGACACTTTGGGCGTTGAGATTACCCCAGCCCCGCGGCCACATCTGCAGGTCCCAGAAATTGTAAAGCCCGGCTCTGAATTGATGTAGCCCGAGAGGCTGCTAGTTGACATTTGGAGGTTTGCGAATCGCCTTAATCGTACTTGGTGGCACTGGGAAATCGTCGAGGTCGTTGATATTATCGAAGACCAGGAGTGGCTCGATTGATTCGGGCCGAATTCAACATTTTTGTTTGCGGCAATCTCTCAAATCCGCAATCCGCAAACTGGTTACGGAGCAATTTCAGGATGAATAAAACCAAACTAGAGTACATTTGGCTTGACGGTTACAAACCAACACAGAGCCTGCGAAGCAAAACGCGTATTGAAAAAAATTTCAGCGGCAAACTCGAGGATTGCCCGATTTGGAATTTTGATGGAAGCTCGACCGAACAAGCCGTGGGTAGGGCTTCGGACTGTGTACTCAGGCCAGTTGCGATCTTTCCAGACACGGCTCGGCGAAACGCATTCCTCGTGATGACCGAAGTCTTGAACGCCGATGGAACGCCTCATGCTTCGAACGCTCGAGCCACGATTGAAGACGATGACAACGATTTCTGGTTTGGGTTCGAGCAGGAATATTTTTTGTGGGATACCGAAACGAACCTACCGCCCGGATTTCCTATCGGAGGCTATCCAGCACCGCAAGGGCCTTATTATTGTTCGGTCGGTGCCAAGAACGCCCATTGTCGCCAGATGATCGAAGAGCACCTCGACTTGTGCCTCGACGCAGGCATCAATGTCGAAGGGATCAACGCGGAAGTTGCCGCCGGTCAATGGGAATTCCAGGTGTTTTCAAAAGGCGCCCGCGCAGCAGGCGATCAGGTTTGGGTTGCGCGTTACTTGCTCGAGCGAGTTGGTGAGCCATATGGTATTGCTATCGATTGGCATCCCAAGCCGCTGGGCCAAACCGATTGGAACGGATCCGGCATGCATGCCAATTTCTCAAACTCGTTAATGCGAGAATGTGGAAGCAAAGAAGTTTACGAAACGATTTGTCAAGCGTTTGCACCCCGCATTGATGAGCACATCTCGGTTTACGGTGCTGACAATGACCAACGATTGACCGGGCTTCACGAAACGCAGTGTATCAGCAAATTCAGCTATGGAATTTCCGACCGCGGCGCATCGATTCGCATTCCGATCACAACTGTCGATTCCGGCTGGAGAGGATATCTGGAAGATCGTAGACCCGCTTCCAACGCAGACCCGTACAAAGTTGCGGCGGAGATTATCAAGACCGTCAAAGGAGTTGACGTCGAGGTAAGAGCGTGATCAGCTGGACCAGCGTCTGATAGTTCACAACGCCCCGTTTGTCGGGGCTTTTTTTTGGAAATTCAGGCAACTTCGCATCCGAAACAGGCTCATTGTGAAAGGATATTAGGGGCATGGTTGGAAACTGTGGGAACTAAGTGGACAGCGCCACTTTCGATGAGCGCCTTGCCCGCTCACAGCTGCGTTAAACATCGTGTTTTTCCGTGCGAGAAACCGAGTATGACGTTGTTCAACTAAGGCATTAGCTGAGTTTGGAGCAAGCATTCAGAAACACGGGAGCTGTGATGAAAAC
>JAHEJI010000215.1 GCA_024638965.1 Planctomycetaceae bacterium | reverse complement strand
TACATCCACTCAATGACATGGAGAACAAGATGGCTGCAATCGCAACAACTTGCCGACTGACTTGGCGTTGATTCGAAATTGCCGGGCGAGTAACCATTACTTTCGGACTCCCTTGTAAACAGCTTGGTTGTTGCTGCGGTGCAGTAGTTGTGGACGGTTTGTCGAAACGGGCGACGTGTTGTTAATATTCTGTTGGCTCTTTGTATTCAGCAGGCCGAATGATCATGGGTAACGGTGGCGTACTCATGCCCGGTTCAGCCATGATTTGCCCTTGGCCAACCTCGGGAAGCAACGTAGGTATTCTGGGACGCGTTTGCGTGGGCTTTGTAACAGGGGCAAGCTGTCGAGGCACAATTTGTTTTTTGGGCGTGACGCCCTGAGCCGACTTGACCGGAACGTCTGTGGGAAGGCTGTCCTTGGCTTTGTCTTGTTTGATCGCCGAATTGATCATTTTTGAAATGTAGACTTCGTTATATGACCCGGATCCATCTCTTTTGGCGGCTTGGACGCCAGCTGGGTAGCCTTTGAACCAGGCGTCTACGCATTTTGCACCTTCGGGGCATTGAAATTCGTTGCCCCAATAGCCTTCCGGCGGCATCGCTGGGACGTATCCTTTTTCACCGTTGCAGATCGCGCGATAACCATCCCTAAAGCCATTGCTAAAGTGATTTTCGTAGTCGCGTCTACAACTGGCATACCGAAGATTAAAGGCTCGTTTTGCCCAGACCTGGTTTCGATAACATTTCATTTGTTGATCAAAATTGTCGTCGAATGCTTTTCTGAAATCGTTCAACCCAGGTCCGCAAAAACAGCCAACCGACTGGCTGACAATCAGACCCCCAATGAAAACCGTCAACATCCGGCGCCAGATTCGATTAAGAGAAAGCCGTGCGCCAGGTTGCTCTGAAACAAAAGTTGACAATTCTGCGGACATCGATCTCCCCCTGATACAGACTCCACCGAAACAGCTATGTCCGATGGATTAATCGTGCGTAGCGGGTGCTACTTCACTTCACCAAGTAAATCGCCCATTAAGCTAGTCCGAATTTAACGAAGATTTCGTTTATGACAGTTTTCTCGAAAAAAATCGTTACAACGGTTGATCCTGATATCACGATTTGGAGATTCATACGTGCTCCGCGCAGCTAGCAATCACCACCTGTCTGGTCCGGGGGGCCTTAAACACCATCCAGTCAATGACTGGTGTTCAGGTTTCAAGTTCGCTAAGTCATCCCGATCCTAAAGCAGCGAAATACGCCGTTTCGCGATTCTGGTGAGACATTTTTCGCCGCAGCGAACGTAAGCTCTCACAAAATGACTCGCGCTGAATTCGATCAAAACAAAAACGACATTAGGTCGTTACATCAGTCAACCGAAATCCGCGCACCAGAAAGCCTGCTTGAGAAAACCAGGCATCGATTGGTTTGATTACATTGCCAAAAGAGTGTTCAAATTAATTCGCGCGGCGATAGCTCATCGCTTCTTTGACACGCGACTTGGCTATCGAAATTGCTGCCGCGCGAGGCGTCAAGTTTTCGTCTTTCGCCTTCTGCAATACGTCTCGAGTATTCACGATCATCTTTTCTTTGATCTCTTTGAAAGCTTGATTTTTTGTGCCACCATGATATTCCACGCTACCACAAATCACGCCGCCTGCGTTGGCAACAAAGTCAGGAACTGATAGCACTTTTCGTTCGTATAGAATTTTTTCCGCTTCTTTCGTTGCCGGAATATTGGCGCCTTGCAAGATTAGTTTGCAATTCAAGCGATGGGCATTTTCGGCCGTTATCACGTCAGGTTGAGCTGCCGGGACGAAGATGTCGCTTTCGATGTCGATAAAAGCGTCGCGGTCTAACTTCTCAGCATCCTTGTACCCCGTTACGCCTCCTCCCTCTTTCATGATCGCGACCAGCTGCTCGATATCGATGCCCTTGGGATTGTAGATAGTTCCGTCGACATCAGTAGCCGACACCAGAATCGAACCACGACTTGGTTCCGCGAGGTATCTGGCAGCATGTTGGCCAACGTTGCCAAAGCCTTGGATGCTGACCGTTGCACCTTTAAGTTCAACATCAGCATATTTCTGCGCACTTTCGGCGCAAACGGCAAGTCCGTAGCCCGTCGCACCAATTTGGTCGAGCGGAATTCCGCCGAGCACGCTACTCAGTCCGACCGAGCGGCGAATCTCGTCGCGGACCCAGGCCATACAAGTTTCATCCGTGCCCATATCGGGACCAGGAATATACTCGTTCAATTTTTCAATCCCGCGAGCAAACTGGCGTATCAAGACTTCTTTCTCTGCCAACGAGATGTTACGAGGATCGGCGATGATTCCGGCCTTGCCGCCGCCATGTGGAATTCCAGCGAGCGCGTTTTTCCAGGTCATCGCGCGGGCGAGTCGAAAGACCTCTTCCGTAGTTACCGTGGGCGTCATTCGGATGCCACCAATCGCCGGGCCGATACAGCTATTATCAATCACAACGATGCCTCGTAAGTTGCATCGCGGTTCGTAGATGTAAACTATTTTTTCCGGGCCAAATTCGTCCGCAAAACGGTCAAACATCGTTTCTTGGACAGGAGCCACAGCTTCAAGCGTATTAGACATAGGTTTCGGATTCCTGATATTGCTATGGGAATTGATATCGCGTTATACGCACATAACGGTTAGCAAACCGTTGTATTGTAATCAACGGCTTTAATCGTATCTACAACCAAATCGCGGCTCAATGCCCTGTCTCAAAGAAGTCCAAGTTTTGGAAAACGGGAATGCGTTAAGAGATTTTGAGAAATCACTTGCTCTTTAAGTAGAAGGCATTTCAAACCCAAAAATAAGCGTGCTGGAATTGAATTGTCCTCTCGTGCTTTGTTCCAATCTAAGCGTAGGTTGCGCGTCGTGGGCGAGGTTACGAGCCCTCTTGCCGGGTCGTTTGACAGGGACTCGCAGCCCTCGCAGCCTCGTCCACGACCCTAAACTCAAGTTGGAACAGAACTTTAGTTTTTAATGATGCCGTTATCGAGTCGGATAACGCGATCAGCAAGTGCAGCGATTTGATCGGAATGAGTGACCATCACGATGGTTAGTTCCCTTGAATCGCGCAGTTGCAACAAAGAGTCAAGCACCTCTTGTCCGTTTTCGGCATCAAGATTTCCCGTCGGCTCGTCAGCCAACAATAAAGAAGGTTCTGAAATCAGCGCGCGGGCGATGGCGGTTCGTTGCATTTCACCACCGGAAAGTTCATTGGGCTTGTGAGTTATTCGATGACTGAGCCCAACCAGTTCTAACAACGCTTCTGCCTGTTGCTTGTACTTACGACGGTTTCGTAAGTACGTCCAGAACCCGTCCTGAACCATGCGTGGCACGAGTACGTTTTCAATCGTCGTTAGTTCAGGCAGCAGATGATAGAACTGGAAAATCATCCCAAATTTGCGATTACGCAGGTACTCACGATGGCGTGAGGGAAGGTTGTCGATGCGCTTGTCACGAAACCAGATTTCGCCACGGTCTGGCGCATCAAGGGTACCCAGTAAATGCAGCAGTGTGCTTTTGCCCGATCCGCTTTGGCCAACGATCGCCGTAAACTCGCCTTCGGCGATGTCCAAATCAATTCCTTTTAACACCGGCACTTCAATTTTTCCTTTGAAGTAGCTCTTACAGAGGCTTCTTGCTCCAATCACACTGGGTCGGGCGACTCTCAGTTCACTGATGTTCAAAAGACTCTGCGCACTGGACGGGACTACACTGATGTTCGGTTTAGGACGAGCGGCGTTACTCATATCTCAATGCCTCCACTGGATGAAGTCTTGCGGCGCGAAGTGCCGGAAGGACACTCGCCAGAATTGCAATTGCGATCGCTCCCACAGCGACAAGACCTACCATCGCCGGGTTGACAATCGTGGGAATTTCGCTGAAGTAATAAATCGTAGGATCAAAGACCTCCTGGCCGGTGATGTACTGGACAAGATTAGCGATTTGATTGATGTAAGTTACAAACACCAGTCCCAGGGCGATGCCCACTCCCGTGCCTACCGCGCCCAAAGAAAGACCGTATCCCAAAAAGATAGACATGACACCTTTGCTCGGGGCACCGAGTGCTTTGAGAATTCCGATATCTTTGGTTTTTTCAACAACAATCATGTAAAACGTCGCCAGGATCCCGAATCCTGCCACGGCGATGATTAAGAACAGCAAGATATTCAAGATCGCGAGTTCCAAGTGAACCGCGCTTAAAAGTGGTCGTTGAGTATCCTGCCAAGTCTGGATGACCCACGGATACACGTGAAATTTCGCAGTCAATTTGTCGCGTATTTCGGACAGATTCGCACCGTCTTTGACTTTGATTTGAATCGAAGTGACGCTCGAAGCGCCGGTAACAGGATGGATCATCCCGCGCAGTTCCTGAAGTTGACGGAGCGGCATAAAGGCAAAGCTCGAGTCATACTCGTGCATGTTTGAGCTGTAGAAATCGACAAGCGTACATTTCTCGCTGATCGGCGAAATGCTACTACCGGCCGTTGGCATGGTAACGTGAACGTCATCACCAGGACGAAGCATGAACAATTCATCGACTTCGCCTGTTTCCGGGTCAACGTATTTTCGATGGGCAATGGCAAGTCCCAGGATGATGCCGGTATGCTGATCGCGAGCCGGGTCAAAGAGGTCTTCAACTGCGATTTCTGGCCGAAATTGGTCGTTCGGATCGTATGCTGAAAAAACTCGTTGTGTGTTCGGACCGGCGTTCTCGACGGCGGTTTGATATTTCTCAGCTACAACCGCTTCAACGTCTGGTACTTGTGCCGGCAAGGGAATCAAGGCAAAACCTGAGTCAAGCGTTGGTATGGCCGGTTCGTCAGCTGAAACGGCACTCGGCGCCAACGGTGGTTGAGAGGGCGAGAAGGCTTGATCGTAGCTCGCTCGATGGAGGCTCATTAATTCGTCTATCTTGCGCTGATTCTCAGCTTTTGCTCGCCGATATGACCATCCTGCGACGTCTTTGAGACGAGAATCATATCCGTCCTCTTCAAGGTCAAAACTGATCTGCTTCTGCTTGTTTTCGTTGAGAAGAAACGGGAGAAACTCGGTAACGTCGCCGTAAGAGTTTTCGTCGATGCCCATCAACATGATTTGCTGAGTCCAGTTGCGACCTCGGTATTCAAAGTTCATCAGCGCAGGAACTCGAACAACGTGAGTCACGGCCAAGAGGTCGTCTCCCACGACATTCCTGATTTCTTGGACGACAGTTTCGGGAAATTCGATTTCTTCGCCGATGCCAGGGCTGGCGATTTCAACGTCGGAAAGAATTCCGTGCAATCGGGCCTTCATCTCGTCGACAAATCCGGCCATGACACTGTTGACGACGATCAATGTCGCAACGCCTAGCGTCACGCTTACAATCGACGCCAACGCAATAAAACGAGTGCGCAAATAGCGCCACGAGAGCAAAAGCTTATACATCGCCAGTCCTTTGGCCAGTTTTTATTTTCAGCGCGACTTCCTGTCGCGTATTTCGATTGTATGGTGAACCGAACGAATCGGTTCGAAATGTAGGTGAAGTCGTGAGACTTCAGACGGTCACTGTGCTCCGGCTGAATTCTCACGAATCCGGCTACCGGACATCCTCAGTTAGTTCATTAAACCTCCGGTCTGAGGAGCGGGAACAAAATGATCTCACGAATGGATTGCGAGTTGGTCAACAACATCACCAACCGGTCGATACCGATCCCCAAACCGCCAGCCGGTGGCATGCCGTTTCTCAAGGCGCGGACGAAATCATGGTCCATCTTCGCCATCGAGTCTTCATCAGCCATACCGTCGAGTTGCGTTTTGAACAATTGTTCCTGCAAATCAGGGTTGTTCAATTCGGTGTACGCATTTGCGATTTCCATCCCGTTGATAAACAATTCGAATCGTTCGGCAATCGCAGGATTGCCCCGCTTTCGTTTCGTTAACGGGCAAATGCTTGCAGGGTAGTCGATGACAAACACGGGGCCGGTTAACGTGTCTTCAACTTTTTCTTCGAAAACTTCGTTCTTGATAACGTCCGCGTGTTTTTCTTCAACTCCCAAACCAATTGAACTTGCGTAAGCTTTTACAGCAGCCGCGTCTTGTGGGTCAACGCCGGTATTTTCGGCAAATAATTCGTCGTAGGTCTTTCTGGCAAAAGGGGTGGAACAGTCAATGTGGGTCTCGCCCCAGGGAAGTGTGGTGCTAGCACCAATCGACTGGATGGCATTCGAGATTACCGCCTCGGTCAAATCCATCATCGATTCGTAGTCACCGTAGGCCTGGTAAACCTCCATCATCGTAAACTCTGGATTGTGCTTTTGGCTGATTCCTTCGTTGCGATAAACGCGACCCAGTTCGAAAACTCTTTCCATCCCACCCACCATCAGCCGTTTGAGATGGAGCTCAAGTGCGATTCGCAGATTCAGTGGGATGTCGAGTGCGTTGTGATGCGTGTCAAAGGGCTTCGCGGCAGCTCCACCGGCAATCGTGTGTAGAGTCGGACCCTCGATTTCGACGAAGCCGTGATCGATCAATGTTTGACGAATTGACTGAACGATCTTGGACCGGTTCAAAAACCTGTTGCGAACTCCTTCGTTATAAGCCAAGTCGACGTAACGACGACGTTGGCGAATTTCTGGATCGGTCAGACCCACATGCTTGGCTGGTGGCTGATCCAGCGTCTTACAAAGCACATGAATTTTCTCGGCAAAGATAGAAAGTTCACCTGTCTGCGTGCGGCGAAGTTGTCCGTCGACGCCGATGATGTCTCCGAGATCCAGGCATTTGATCAGTTCCCAGTTTTCTTCACCGACCTGGTTTTTGCCGACAAAAAGCTGAATTCCTCCGGTCCAATCTTCGATGTTGATGAATTGAAGTTTGCCCGTGTCACGTTGAAGCATGATTCGCCCAGCCGCTCGGACCGTAGGCCCGTGCAATTTGCCAGCTCCTTGTGCTTTGGACCATTCTCGAAAATTCAAATCAATGAGTTCTGATTCAGAAGGCAATTCAACGCTAGAGCCATCTTCTTTTACGAATACAACCTCGTTGGCGCGGCTTCGAACGTCACCGATCATCAGCCGGTCATCAAACCGGTGACCCCATGGGTCGTAGCCAAGCTCAATTAGTCGCTCCAGTTTCTTGCGTCGAGCTTCTTCCACGTTTGTCGAATCGGAGTTTTCGGTCATTGAATTTATTTTTTGCTCTGTTGTTGAAGCATTGTGTGACATCGTATTCTTCACAGACGATTCAGTGATTCAAAAGTTCGCTTCACATTTTATGACAGGCAGACCAAATGCGGAATGCGGAGTGCACATCAATGCGGAGTGCGGAGTGGGAGTCAGTCGAATGCGGATGCCATGACGACGACTATTCATGAGGATTTAGTGACTTTTTAGCGGGAATAGTTGTGGAAGGGGTCTAAGACCGCCCCGCCTTGACGCTCGACATGTCTGTTCAAGAGATCATTTTCAATATTGATTGCGATTTTATTCCGAAGAACCAATTCCGCATTCCGCACTCCACATTCCGCATTTGACTTCACTGTCCGTACCGGGCAACGATTCGATTGGCAAGTGACGGAGCGATACGGTCCAGCCAGACCATCAACCGACCGCCCGCGGAGAGAATAATTTCATGGCGGCCATTGCGAATTGCCCGAATGGTTTTCTGTGCCACGATTTCAGGCCCCATCGCGCCCGATTTCTTCCAGTTTTTTTCCGTCGTGTCCTCGATCGCCCGGTCAAACAAGTCGCTGTCGGTCGTGCTCGGGCTGACAAGCAACAGGTCAATTCCATATTTTGACAATTCGCCGCGGATAGCGTCGCTGAATCCGTGAACTGCAAATTTGCTGGCACAATATTCCGTCTTAAGCGGCGTGGCTCGATGCCCCAAAACGCTACCGATGTTGACGATCATCGGCTTATGGCCCGCCTTCAACAGCGGAATCGCTTCTCGAGTCATTTCGGCGAGTGCAAAAAAGTTGACTTCGAAGATCTGTCGCAATCGTTCGGGGCTCGCTTCGACAAACGGACCCATTGCAGTTGTTCCCGCATTATTGATGAGCAGATCGAGTCCGCCAAATTCGCGGTGGCAGGTTTCAAGCACGTTTTTGCGCGCCGCGGGATCGGTGACATCGCCGACGACGGGAACGACATTACCGGACAACGATTCGGATTGGCTGGTTAATTCGTTCAACCGATCGGCTCGGCGGGCAACAGCAACTACGTTGACGTTTTGTTCAGCAAGTTGCAGCGTGAGATGCCGGCCGATTCCGCTGGAGGCACCCGTCACAATCGAACGTAAATTATCGAGCCGACGTCGAGCCATGATTTCCTTGCGTGACTGTTGTGTAGCTGCAATGGTCCTGATTGCAGAGCAACAGGATATGATACTCAAAAACAATTGAGACAATTATTGCGACACTCTTCAGCTTACACCGCGTCATCGATTGGATGCGAGGGGTTGGATTTCAGCTCGAATGTCTGATTCGATAAATCGGGCTTCGTGTTGATGCTTGACTGTCCGCTGTTTGGCGTCTCGCCGGGTTGGTCGTCATCGCTAGTCTGGCTGTTCGATTCATGAGGAATGACTTTGACCGAATCATCGTCTTTAATTTTGCCAATCACTTTTTTCGGCACACGACAATGGATCCGAACCGTATCCTCATTGTACTGAGTCGAGAGGATTTCACCGTGCGCAGCGAGGTAAGCCAGCACCCTTCCATTGGAGACGTTCATTTCGATGTCAACATCGAGAAAGGGCCGACTAAGCGCGTCGCTCACGGTTTTCATCAACCGTGGAAGTCCTTTGCCGGATTTGGCACTCACGGGAACTGCATTCGGGTAGCGGCGTAATACAGCTTCAAGATTGCTGTCTTTGATCTCGTCAATTTTGTTAAGAATCAACAATGTGTCTTTTTCTTCAATTTCCAGTTCCTGCAATACCGCGTACACGGCTCGAATCTGATCCATTACGGCGGGATTGCTCGCATCGGCAACATGCAACAACAAATCTGCTTGATGAGTTTCTTCCAGCGTCGCTTTAAAACTGGCGATCAAACGGTGAGGCAAATCGCGGATGAACCCAACCGTGTCACTCAATAGCACGGGGCCCCAACTCGGTAATTGCCAACGACGAGTTCGCGTGTCGAGCGTAGCAAACAGTTTGTCTTCGGCTAAAACCTGGGCGTTCGTCAGCGCGTTCATCAATGTGCTTTTTCCGGCGTTGGTGTAGCCAACCAGCGAAACCGTCATCAAGCCTTTTCTCGAACGGACTTGGCGTTCTTTCCTTTTCTCGATCTTCTCCAAATCTGCTTTGAGATCGTGGATCCGTTTTTCTACCAGGCGGCGGTCAACTTCCAGCTGCTTTTCACCCGGACCACGCATACCCACACCCATTTTCAAACGGGAAAGGTGCGTCCACATTCGTTTCAGTCGAGGCAACGAGTATTCAAGTTGCGCCAATTCGACAGCCAACCGAGACTCGTAAGTCTGCGCATGGGTCGCAAAGATATCGAGGATGAGCTCGGTACGATCGAGGACCTTTACGTTTAACGCGGTCTCAAGGTTGCGAACTTGAGCGGGAGAAAGATCGTTGTCAAAGATAACAACGTCGGCTGCATGAAATTCAACTAGAGTCTCGAGTTCGTCGACTTTGCCTTTTCCCAGGTAAGTCGTGATATTTGGTTTCTCTCGTTTTTGAGTCAATCCCGCGACAACAACCGCACCGGCGGTTTCGGCTAAGCCTTGTAACTCATCGAGAGGATCTGAGTCGAAATGATCGCTGGGAAGAACAACGCGAACAATGATGGCGATCTCTTGTTCGACTTGTTGAGCTGTTTTTCTATCTAGCACGAGCTGGAAAAGTCTCCTTTTCAAAATGAGTCGCGACGAGCGAATTTGAATGACTCTACAAATAGTCATCGGCAGCAAAATCGCTCCTGATTCAATTTTCGCTTACTGGGCGCCCGAAGTATATATCAGGCCGCTGATTTTTCTGATTGCGTACAAAATACCGCGATTTTTCGGCAATTGTTTAAAGCCTTCTTGTGTCGGTTCGATAGGGACACGCCTGGGATCTCGGGGTTCGCGGGAAATCGAAATTGAACGTCGGAGTTTGTCCAAATGCGGAATGCGGAATTAAGAGATTGGGTTTGCGGCATCAAGTTGAGGTACGTGAGTGTGGACGACCCACTACCTCGCCCAAGTTGAGATCGTGCGGCTTTTTTAGTCGTTGATTAGATGAGAGTTACATCACCCTCTCGCTTGCGGGAGGGTCGGACGCGGTAGCGGCCGGGGAGGGTTTTTCGTGCGGTTCACAAG
>JAHEJI010000214.1:8580-10349 GCA_024638965.1 Planctomycetaceae bacterium | reverse complement strand
TGTGTAGACCATGAACTCTTGCGTACGCGGCTCATACCGGTAAACCGCGCCATTGGCGCTGCGAACGGGTGGCCCGTAAGGCGTTTCAACTTGCGTGTGATGAAAAGTGCCTTCTTGAAAGTAAAGGCCGCCGCCGGGGCCCAACGTGAATGAATTGGCAGTGTGATGGGTGTCGGCGGTATCCAGACCGTGCAATACAATCGTGCGTTTGTCGGCGACATCGTCCCCATCGGTATCTTCGAGGAACAAAATGTTAGGCGCCATGGCGACGAACACGCCGCCGCCCCAGAATTCGAATCCGGTTGGGTTATGAAGTCCGTCGGCAAACGTCTTGCAGCTGTCCGCTTTTCCGTCACCATCCGTGTCTTCGAGGATGAGCAGTTTGTCATTCATTTCATCTTTTGGTTTCCAGTGCGGATAGCTTTCCCAGGCCGCGACGAACATTCGGCCTTGGGTGTCAAAAGCCATTTGCACTGGGTTGACCAATTCGGGAAACTGTTCTTCCGACGCGAACAAGTTGACTTGAAATCCATCCAATAATTTCATCTGCTCCGCAGCTTCTTCACCCGACAGAAAAATATGCTCGCCATTCGGGCCTTTTCCGGGTTTGTTGGAGATCACCGGAATGAAATCGGGCGTGTTGCTGTCGTCGACGGTGTGCGGCTGTCCCTGCGCTGCAGCCCAGATTGCCGGATCGCGATTGTCGGTCATGGTCTGAATTACATCCAACTCGCGTTTCATCACCACGCGGTTCGTCTGTCCATTGAAAAATTTCAAATCTGCGCGGCCACCAAATATCGAATAGCCATCGGTGGTTCGATAGAGGTTGTACCAGTAGAAGTTTTTATCCGTTACGGCTTTACGAGTTCCTATCAACAAATCTGCATCGACCTCTTCTGAGCCAAACAGAGCATCACAGGTAATCCTGGCAACGACCGAATTGCCAAGCGAGTTTAAATGAACGCCGTTGATCGTGAGCGGTTTTTCGATCGCGTCGTAGGCTGCCTTCGTACTCTTGAAGAGATCGACGAACGCAGTGCCTAGAGCCGCGGCAACTTCCTTCATCGCGGCTGTATACATTTCAAGTCGTCGATTGTTTTCAGTCCCATCGGGAAGGTCTCGACTGTTCAGATTTTCGTGGGCAATCGGTGAAAAGACGACGATTTTGGGAGCCGATTCTCCATTGTATTTTTGCGAGCCGATGTGTTTGATCTGTTTGGCAAGATCAGTTTTGAACTGTTCCAGGCCTTCTGCTCCCGCAAAAGATTCGTTGTAACCAAACATCATGAACACGACGTCAGCTTTGTTGTTCGTCAGATGCTGGTCTGGGCTGCCAAAGTCCTTGGAACGCAGTCGAACGTTGAGCGTGTCGGCGGAGAATCCAAGGTTGCGAATCACAAGTTCATGGTTCGGGAATCGGACCTGAAGGTTGGCTTCCATCCAGCCATCGTGCTGCATCCGATCGGCGAGCGTATTTCCAATGATGCAGATATGATCGCCTTTCTCGAGCGACAACGGATTTGTTTGCCCGCTGACCGTCTGAACTATGAACAAGCAAACCAGGAATACGGAAACCGTGAAAGAACGCAAAAGCATGATCAACCTTGAACGATGCGGGAAGGGACCGACGTCGAATTAACGAAGCGTCTATCCTAATCAATGGTTGCTTTGAAAAGAAGCGATGGGGAAAAGCAATGGCTTTGCGGCGAATCCGACGCCTGTTGATCCGATTGGATTGGCCCTTGATAAACCGTCGTCTTAGCTGGCGG
>JAHEJI010000214.1:0-8562 GCA_024638965.1 Planctomycetaceae bacterium | reverse complement strand
TGGTTGTTTTGAAGCGTCTTCCAGCGAATCCAGCCAACCTTGCCATACCTTGAGCGGGTGGGCAAGTTGACCTCGAAGCCCTGTGCCCAGGTCATCGTGGACGCCTGTTTCAACGGTACAGGGGCCCGGCAAATAAAACGTACCAAACAGCTTGTCAATAAAGGCAAAAATAATCGAGAAATTCTTGTCGAGGGCTTCGCCCTCTTTGACGTGATGCCAATGGTGCATTGCGGGTGAGACAAAAACATTTCCTAACCAACCGTACGTCCATGGCAAATCGGCATGGATCCACATTCCGTAATAATGTCTGAACAGGAATGCGCCGGTGATGGCCCAATCAGGAATCCCCAGCAGTAGCAGAATGAAGAGGTCAAACATCGCGGTCGTCACCTGGTTGATCGGGTGCACCCGCGCGAACGACAGCCAGTTCAAATGTTCGTCGCTGTGGTGAACTGCATGTACAGGCCAAACAAATTTTGTGTGTTCGATCCGGTGACGTATGTAACCGACCAAATCGCCCAAAAAAATCGCAAACACTAACACGGCTGAACTATTGAAAGTTTCCCAAAAAGAAGTTGGTATCAATACGATACCCAATTTCGCCGCAAATTTTTCCGTGATAACGATGACCAGCAACACCAGAGGGGCCAGCAGGAACACGTTCAGAATATGAAACCAAATATTAATTCGGATTTCATGTTTGGCCGCGCGGAGATCCTCAAGTATCTTTTTGCGTTTGATGATCACGGCCAAGGCCGTGAATATCAAAGTTGGCAATATCAATTCCGAAACCGCGCCCCAGAGGCGGAGCCCCGAGTCCGTAACCATCGTCAGAATTATGCTGAGTGCAACCATGTCGAATACATCGGCGTTTCGGGGCTAAGTGGCCAATGTTGAAATGTAAACTGGCATTATCGAAATGGTCCGTCGCAAGTGCTCCGAAGCATGTTAATCTGTAGATGAAATGGTCACTCTGAATGTGTCGTAGCGATAAAAAGGCTCTCTTCCAAGAACTGCCACGTAAGCGAGACGCGCCGGACGTCTCATCTCGAACCGCATTTCTCACGTAGATGGGTCGAACTCGCACAACTGCTTGGTGGGGCGTCGCAAATTCGCAAATTCGATTATTTGCAAAAACAAAGTGTAATCTGGTCGAAAGAACTAAAGCGAGTGAAGACCCACCTGGATCACCGTTTGCTCGACGCCACCCTACAACCTGTGAGAAATGCGGGCTAAACCGACAATCCGGGTTTCAGATCATTGCAGGGACCGACGACCAGCGTCGTACTGCGGGCTAAAGGGTACTTGTGCAATGCCTCGGTGACTTGATCAAGTGTGATGGCTTCGTAGACTTCAGCGATCTCTTTCGTTGTTTTGAAAGGTTGGTCGACGAGCCATTGGGCTCCGACGGAAAACATCCGGCTCCCCGTGCGTTCGCTGGCCAAAACAATGTGGGCTGCAATCTTCCGTTTCGCCAGTTCCAGTTCCTTTTGTGTGATCCCGCCTTCGACCGCTTTTTGCTGCAAGGCGTAAAGCCGATCAAGGTTGGCTTGAGCCTGTTCTGGAGCGCAACAGATGTAAGTCATAATCGCTCCGGTATCAAAATATTCGTAAACTCCCATCCCAGCTGATTCGGCCATTCCCGAGTCCAGAAAATCCCAATACATCCGACTTCCGCCGTCATCGCCGAGAATGGCCGACATCACACGGGTTGCAAAACGGTCGTCGTCCGAAGCACATGGACCGGCAGCGAGTTGTAAGATGTATTGCTGGTGGGAGTTTTCTTTTACGATCTGATCGAAGCCTGTCGAGTGTTTCGCTTCATACGACTGACGCGGTGCTGCAAACGACTCCCACGCTCCGCAAAAGCGTTCCGCATCGTCCACCAGTTGTTCAAAGTCGACTTGTCCTGCCGCAGCCAGTGCCATATTTCCGGGACTGTAACGTTGCTGAAAATAACTTCGCATCCCGTCGGGCGTCATGTTCGAAACGGAGTCGACGGTTCCAAGCACACTTTGAGATAGTGGATGAGGTCCAAAAAACTCTTCCATAATCTTCTCGTGGCCGCCATACGGAGGCTGGTCGCGATACATGTTGATCTCTTCGACGATGACTTGTTTCTCCATCTCAAAATCTTCTGATCGCAACGACGGCCGCATCAAATCACTCAGCAACTCAACCATCGGCGTTTGGAATTCGGGTAGCACGGTCGCATGGTAAATCGTGCTCTCTTCGCCCGTGCGAGCATTGCTGGAGGAACCCATTTCGTCCAGCCGCAGGTTGACTTGTTCTGCCGTAAGATTGGGTGTGCCTTTAAAAACCATGTGTTCGAGAAAATGACTGACACCGCCGAGTTCTGCCGTCTCGTCGCGCGCACCCGTTTTGACGAAAAACCCAAAGGCTGACGTGTAAGCCTGGTCATTGCACTCAGCCAGAATTTCCAGGCCATTCTCAAGCCGATGTTGCCGATACTCCATCGTGTTTCAATTCCAAAGGTTGTGGGCCAAGTGTAACTACATCAAAATTCGCAGGTGGATGATTGAGAAGATAATGGTTGATCGATTCCACGGTTAATCCGCTGATCAACTCGTTAATTTCATCGATTGTGCGAACGCGGCCAAGATAAAACCAGTCGCTTGCAATTGAACCGGCTCGCGAACGACACGATTCCTGTTGCATGATCAGGCCGCTGCGAATTTGAACTTTCAATCGGTCAAGCTCAGGTTTCGTAACACCGTTGCCCAAGTTAATGAGTTGTTCAATCATAACGTCGAGGGATTCCTGCGCTCGCTCGGCAGAAGTGCCGCAATAACAAAAAACGGCCCCCCGATCCAATACCGAATTACAACTAGCCGAAACGGCGTAACACAAACCTCGCTTTTCTCTGACCTCCGTGAACAGCCGGGAACTCATGCCGTCACTCAAAACACCGACCGCTGCCCGCGCCTTAAAAAAATCTTCATCGGAATAGGAAACGCCCGGGTAGGCGATCGCGATGTGCGTTTGATTGCTGTCAAATGGAATGTGATGGTTGCCATGTGAGGGCGCCACGAATGCCGGTTCCTTCATTTCATTGGCAGCCCAGTCACCAAAGAGTTCTCCAACGAGATCCTTTAACGATTCCCATTCATGTTTGCCCGCCACCGCGATGACGGTTCCGCGCGGCTGGTAAAACTGTTTGTGGAACTCCACAATGTCGGTGAGTTGAATCGCTTGGACCGACTCAACGGTGCCTTCACAAATACGTCCTTCAGGATCTCCATAGTATCTCATTCGTGCGTCAATCATTGCTCGCTGAGCCAGATCGTCCTGGATCGCGGCGATCTCCTGGAAACAGACTTGGCGGCCGTCTTCAAGTTGGTCCGCAGGAAGATGTGGCGAGCGAAAAACATCTCGATAAATTGCCAAAGCCTCGTTTAGCTGAGCGGCCGGCATCGCCCCACCGTAATGCGTTCGATAGACGGAAACCGATGAACTGAAATCGACCCCCAGATATTCCAGGGCTTCGATAAATCCACGACTATCGAGTTCACCACTTCCGCGCTGCACCATTTCACACGTGAAATTGGAAAGACCAATCTGTTTGGCGGGGTCAAATCGACAGCCTGCTGGTAGAGACAGCGAAAACGCAACCGACTCAAGCCAAGGCATGGGTTGAGAAACGAGCGTTAGTCCGTTTTCGTAGGTGTGGGAAAGGATTCTCTGAGGATTGCTCATTTATGGGATACTCAAATTTGGCGATTTCAGCGAATTCGACATTCTACGTCAGAACTCAAATAAGCGAAGATGGGCAGTATGGCTTGCAAATTGACTTAGGCTTTGGCCGATAGGTTGACCACATCTCCGTTGGGACAAGCCCATCGGTGATAAAAAATGTGGGTCAACCTAAGGCCTCGCCCTCCCACGTTTTGAATTACGGGGAGGGTCTAGGCGGGAAATCTCCTACGGAATCAAGTCCGAATAGCCTAGAGTTAATTTGGATCCATCATTGAAATCAATTGCAGCAAAATCATTCAGTCCATGCGATTCGAACTTTCCCCCAGTGACTGCATTTTGCCGACAGCAGCGAAAAACCTTGCGTCTTTTTTGCATTCAAACTGGTTAAGTTTTGCTGGTTGTGACGATAAATCCGGCAAGTTGGATTGTATCAATCAATCCGATTATTCGGTTCACTCCCCCCATGCGCCGAATGTATGTGTTCCCGCACTAAACGCATGACCAAGGCGTCGTCGTGTTTAGGATTGGCCTCAAATTCCCGGAGTGAATCTCGATGAGTCGTAAGTGGACAGTTTCGCTGTTTCTTATATTGGTACAGTTTGCCGTAGGCGTCAGCTTTGGCCAGCAGTACTACCAGTCACCAGCCAATGTGAACTATCCACCCGGGATGGTGCAACAACAGCCAGTGAGGCAACCGCTCAACGACGGTCCCGCACAAATGGCGGCGATGCAACAGGCCTATGCTAATCAGATGCGACAGGCTGCCTACTTTCGGCAGCAGCAACCCGATTCTCAGCGAATAATGGCGGAGCAAAATTGGGCTCAAATGCGCAACTCTGCAAACGCGCAATTGGCTCAACGCCAGCGAGCGAATTTGTACCCTGCTTATCGACAACAACAACCGACTTACCAACAACGGCAAGCCTCGTATCAACAACAACAGGCAATTTACCAACAACGACAAGCCGCTTATTATCAACAACAACCAGCTTATCAACAACGACCGGCACCCGCCCTGTCCAATGGATCGTTCGTTCGTCGTAGTCCTCAACAGTCGTCGCCGTATCGATACGCACAATCCGTCAATCAACAGGATCCGTTTGCCGATTTGAACCAGGATCCGTTTGCCGATGATCCGTTTACCGATCAACCGGAAGTTGAAATGCAGGATCCGTTCGGTGATCCGCCGCGAGACGTTGAACAGCAGCAACCTCCGCAAGACATACAGGATCCTTTTGGTGATCCGCCGCAAAACTCTGAGCAACAGAAGCCGCCAGAAAACGCGCAGGATCCGTTCGATGATCCGCCAGCTCAACAGCCACAAGATCCGTTTGCCGACGATCCGCCTGAACAAGAACCGATCGATCCATTTGCGGATCCACCAAGTGATCCGGTTCCAGCCGATCCGGAGACACGCGAACCAACATTGCCTGGCGGCATCGATGAAGTCCGGGACGTTCCGCGCGAGAATCAGCAACTTCCTGTTCCGCGTCCCGTGGAGCAGTATCCACCGAGCGTGGTAACACCGCCTATCGTCCAGCGTGCCCCCCTCGCAATTCCTCCTTCGGTTGCGCCCACGACACCTGAGGCGCGTCCCATCACGCCACCACAGAATTATCCAGAAACAGTAATTCCGCGACCTTCGGTTCCTGCCCCGTCGAGGGTCGGATCGCCCGAGCCATTTGTTCCTCGACTTCAGGTTGAGGAATATGCGCCCCCGATTCCCCAATCGCACCTGGAACCTTATTATTCGCCACAAGCTCCAATGAACCCGCCAATGGTTCAAGGAGGCGTGCCAAACATGCATATGCAATCGTACCCACAAATGCAACCTGGCTACGTTCATCCCGCTCAACGACCCATGAATGCAACAGTTCAAAGATGTTGTCCCGACGTATCGCGGGCCCGAAACTGTTCTTGCAACTCGTGTTGTAATTCATGTTGCGAACTGCCATTTTACCTCAGCGTGTTTGGTGGCTACTCGAGTTTTAACTCGTTTGACGAAGTGACTAATCTGGGCCTCGGTCAAAATATTCTCGACTTCGATGATGGATATGGAGTGGGATTTGCTCTGGGGTCAGAACAAGGATTTAACTTGCGGATGGACATCGACTTTGCATTTCGTCAGCTCAATTTGAATTCACTGACCAACCGATCGACACCGCCCAGCTCAACAACCGGAGACCTGAATTTATACTCCGGCATGGGTAACCTTTACTGGGAGTTCATGCATTTCCCCAATCAACGCTTCAAGCCTTACGTCGGTGCAGGTATTGGATTCGTCTTCATGGACCCCAACTTTGTTTCTGGTAATGCTTCTATTCCTGGAGGTAGCGATTCAAGTTTTGCTTACCAGGCAATGGCTGGTTTGAATTACAAACACAATTATCGAGCTGATTTGTTCGTCGAGTATCGTTATTTTGCGGCCGATGATGTAAGTCTCTCTTCGCCGGAAGTCGCTTTGTCGGAGTTCGATTTGAGAATGAACAACGTGTTTTTTGGAATTCGGTGGAAGTTTTAAAGAGGCTAGTGCGTGTCGCACGGACGTATAGCGGTCGTGGCTTTCTGTTGGCCGGGCGAAACCGACGAAAAGACGCCAAACTTAAACCAAACGCGCTCTAGAAAACGAGAAGCGAGTGATTGAGGAATGCACCTCCTTAATTGACACTCGACGGTAAGTCTCCTGAAGTGGCCCAAGTTCACCGGAGCCAAAAGGATTAAGTACGTTAACGCATTTTCTGTTTTAACCGCGTGTCCACCGGGCCGCGCGGGGCGATGCCCTAAGGGCACTTACTTTAGAATGTTTTACTCCAGCTCCAACGGAGCGATCCTATGTCAGCGCAGGCCAGCGGCCTGGGAAACTAAATTACCATTACAACATCAAGGCCCAACGGGTCGTTCCTAGACGCATATAGGGCCGCCCCGTTCGGGGCTGATGTCGTTACTCGAACATTTCCCAGGGCGATGCCCTGGGCTAACACTGGACCGACCCTTCGGGCCTGAAAGTATTACGGGTCTATTCCTGTCTAAAGCAAGTGCCATTGGGCATGCCCACGCGGTTAAACAATTTTTCTGGATGGTTGATGACAGACAAACTGTCAAAAAAGAACTTTTGATTTACATGAAACCGTTGATGGAAATCTTGCTAGTCGCTGGAGGCGGGGCATTGGGGGCATTGTCCCGCTTCGGCATTCACCAGTTTTCAGAACGTTTTTTCAAGGGTGAGTTTCCCTTCGGAACGTTTATCGCAAATGCATTGGGCTGTTTGCTGATCGGGATCCTCATTGGTAGCGGGCGAGCTGAATCGAGTCAGACTTGGCGATTGGCGTTTGGTGTCGGGTTTCTGGGTGCTTTAACCACGTTTTCAACATTCGGCGCTGAAACCATTCGCAGAGCCAATGACGGTTCGCTGGGAATTGCGTTCGCTAATGTGGCCGCTAATCTGATCGTCGGTCTTACCGCAGTCGCCGTCGGCATTTGGATCGGCAAACACATGTCGGGGGGTGGTTCACCGGATGTGGTGTGAGTGCCGAGAGAACCGTTTTGCTTGTCGTTCTTCAGGCTAGGGTCTGATGTTTTAACCTAGTGGGGATTTCTCACGAAGGCCGGACCAAAGTCGCGTATGAGCTTTGCCGGAACGGCGCAAACGCAACTAATTCGACTTGCAAACAGTTTTTGCGTTGCTTCCTGAAAAGCGGCTGCAGTTCCGGCAATTACAACCTCTGCTCGTTGCCGACCTACGACTTGTGAGAATGCGGGCCAGAGCATTCTCAAAGTTGATTTGCAGTTGTGTCATCCTGAATCGAGGTACGAGGTAAAGGATCTTCTACACCTCAAGAATCTGACTCGCACCATACCGGCTGGCCACGTAAACGGGCAATTCATCGCCATGAATTTCTTGATGAGTTTTTTTGGCGATGTCAGGTTGATTGTTCTCTTCGGAAAGATGGCAAAGGCAAACCCACCTGAGACGTTGGGTTCGAATTTCGTCAATCACTTGTGCTGCTTCGACGTTGGAAAGATGTCCGCCGCGCCCACGGATTCGATTTTTCAGCTGTTCTGGATAAGGTCCGTATTCGAGCATCCCATCGTCGTAGTTGCTTTCGATAATGACCGCATCAAGCGACTCAAGAACTTCACGGAGGCCATCAAATACGTGTCCAAGATCGGTCATAATCCCGATGCGTCGGCCTCTCGTATCCTCAATGACAAACACGGCTCCGTCGGCACTGTCATGGGGCGTAGGAACGGTGTGAACCTGGCACCCAGGGAAATCGACAACGTCGCCTGCGCGAAAAAAACGAACGTGCTCCATCGGTCCAACTTTAGCCGACCGATAACAGGCGCTCAAAGTTCGACGAGTCACATAGATGGGAAACCCAAACTTGCGTTGGAAGATCCCCATCGATCGAACATGATCGCTATGATCATGCGAAATAAAGAGTGCATCAACGGCTCGAATATCGCGTCCATGTTGTGCCAAGCGGACTTCAGCTTTTTTGCCGCTTATCCCAGCGTCAAACAAAAGCTTCACGTCGCCAGCTTCCACATAAAAGCAATTGCCGTTACTTCCCGACTGCAGCGAGATTACTTTCATTCTGCGAATTCTATCTCTCCGCAGAAGTTTGCCTACCCGAGTACGATATCGAATTGTCGACGCATGCATTGTTTATTTGGCGACGTAGGCCTCGTCATCGTCAGCTCCGTTGTTGTATAATTTATTCTAATTGTACCTGTCGTTGGTCATCGCCAGCCGTGCATCGCGTACACCATCTTTGGTTGATTGGATAAGTGAGCATCTCTTCTCGCACGGGACAAGTCAAAAAATCCAGTCCCAAGATGCTC
>JAHEJI010000036.1:32317-35277 GCA_024638965.1 Planctomycetaceae bacterium | reverse complement strand
TCGGCTGAATCGGGCGGTTCACAATTGCCAAGTGGTTGAAACGCCCAGTGTTTTGCGGGGTCGACTTGTGGCGATTCATTTTCAGGTGCGTGACCACCCTCGCGAATCCAATTTGCAATGACCTCGATTTGGTCCGTCGTAAGTGCATCGTTTTCCGGAGGCATCCGTTCATCTGGATCAGTTGCCGTAATCCGCTGCAACAGCAGACTCGCCTCAACATCTTGCAAATCAATTGCTGGACCGCTGTCGCCGCCTTTTTGAATCGACGCGCCGGTATCCAGCCGAAGTTCAGCTTCCTGATTGAGGGCGCCATGGCAGGCGTAGCACTTGGTCTGCAAAAGTGGTTTGACTCGGTTGACATAAAACTCGATTCGCTCGTCGAATGCGGCAGAAATATTTGGGCGCGCAGCGATACAGCACAATACAAATAGCCAACCAAAAGTGAATGCTGGTCTCGACATTAGGCTGCTGTTCTCCGACATAGCTCCAGTCTTGCTTAACACAGTTTATCCAGCGCCCCCGGCATTAGCGAAGCCGACGTGCCTGGAAGCGTAGTTTCAGTTTAGTGCCGTATTTTTTTGCTTTTTTCGGGGTAATTGGTCTTCTGAATCCTAATATCCCAGAAAGTTCGAGCGTTAATTTGACACTAAGATAACGTCAAATTAGTCTCGAATAGATGGCGATTCCCCACCTTTGCTTCCGGAGATTTGAGATGAATAAATTACTAATTGGCCTTTGCTTCGTTTCGTTTTCATTGCTGACTTTGATTGAAGCGGAAGCTCAATGCTGCGCTCGTAAGCAACAAAGGTGTTGTCCGCAACCGAAGTGTTGCCCCCAACCATGTTGCCCAAGCGACCCCGTAAAAAGCTGTTGTTATGAATGTTGCAAATTCCGGTGGCTTGATCCTGAATGCGAAACCCCCGCTTGTATCTCGTGCCGTAAAATATGCGAGAATCCGAACATTGATTCTCCCTGTAGCCTCATGTGCGACCCCTCACGGACGTGTTGTCCCCGACCGTGTTGCCAAACTGATCCGACACGAGGTTGCTGTGATGACTGTTGCAAATTTCGGTGGCTTGATCCTGATTGTACATCTTTGGCTTGTCGAAACTGTGTACAAAACTGCATGAATCCGGACATTGATTCTCCCTGCAGCTACATGTGCGATCCGCAAAAACAATGTTCGACGTGCTGCCGCCGACCGCGCTGTCGATTATTGCGTCGGCGTTGTCGCTAAATCATTCAATTAGCACAGATGATTATTTCTTAACTTGAGATTCATTTACAGAAAATGAATCATTTTGTTTACGAAATATTCACTAGATCAATTTGTTACTTTGCCGTTCGAACGACGCGAAAACCGACCTCGGGAATCGGAATGTGCACGCGTCTCATTACGCGGCTACTTGTTGTGCAGCCTTGCACAGCAAACTCGAAACAACCTCCCCTTGCAAATCTGTCCACTGTATGGTCAAGTTGAATTTTCTCAAAAGGGCTGTCCCAGCAAATTTCGCTAACATTCCCGAGTACGTCGAATAGCCCAAATGGATTGGGTAGCTTTTTCCCGCAAGGTTGCTTTTGCAATTTGCCGTTGAAAAAACTGTTTCCTGAATACCAGGCAAATTTTCCCAGGTGGCCCGAAAAATTCTCTGAAGCAAAATAGTAGTTAGTGCTCGCGCCTCCGGATGCAGCCAACTCCCATTCCGCGTAGGTAGGAAGTCGATAACCATTTGCCTCAGAGTTGAGAATCCAAGCTTGTTCAGCTGGCAGCGCTTCGAATACTCCATCCGCCGGCGTTAATTCTTCATTGCTGAAAATGTAACAAGGCTTAAGCTTCTCTTCGCATGAAAGCCAGTTACAAAACCGGGCCATGTCACCCAGAGTTATGTAGGTGACAGGCACTCTCGGTTTAATCTTGGGATTATGGTCCTCGAATTCAGGGTCCATAAGCAGATCGCTGTTCTGCGATTCAAGGAATTCTCGAAACTGACCGTTTAACACTTCCTCGGAACCAACAAAAAACGGCCGTTGGACCTCGACCTCCATCTCCTTGATATTGGCTTTCGTTGAGCCGCGAGCCACAATGACGTTTCCGGCCTCGACTCGTATCATTGTCATGCCGAGTTGATTTACATACCAACGCTCGCTTACGCGAGCTTTGATTTCTGGGATCGTTTCTTTCCAGTTTCGTAAGGCCCACAAGGCTGAATTATGAACGCTCGGATGTTCATGTTCCTTGTAAATCGACTTGACCCGAGCGACAATCGTTTTTCTTGTTGCCGCGTCCATATCGGTAACGCCTATGCTTCCTACGGTGGTTAAGATCGCATTCAGTCGGCCCGGGTCCGTCGTTGCATCGAGCATCTCTAAGTAGACGGAAGTATCACCATGCCATCGTTCGAGTTCGAACAAGATTCCTGTTCTGCAATCGGGAACATCAGCAAAATCCAATGGTAGGAGATCGACTTCGCTTGGTTCGTGGAACAATCTCAGAATATTCAGTCGGTTGACGCTTAGTGGATTGCTGCTGTTTATTTTGCGGCACGAGTCAATCACAGATGTCGCTGCCGATCCATGAGGGGCGAGCCCAGTTAGGATGGATTCGCATTCTCTGGGATCGATTTCATGAACTTGATTCAACAGATCTCCTATCATACTCGAGTCAGTGGGTTCCAGTAACAACCACCCAAGTTGTGCCCGAATTCGTCTGCTCGACTCCATCGAAGCCTTACGCATCAATTCAGATTTTGCAAATACAGGATTTTGTCGCAACAGCTCCATGGCCGCCGGTATCGCCGCCGGTTCACATTTCATAAACAAGTCGACGTGCGACTTGGCAAGACTTTTTTTCTGAATTCCTCGGTATACGACAAACGCTACCATGACTAAAGTCAACGCCAACGATATCACACCTGTCCTTAATAAATGGTGATTCAAAGATCGCCTGTAGTAACTTTTTT
>JAHEJI010000036.1:24744-32307 GCA_024638965.1 Planctomycetaceae bacterium | reverse complement strand
TGTCGATTGTTTTTGTTCCATCCGGCAGCCAATTCTCGAAAACGTAGTTGGGCTCGTCCTTGTTTTGTTGTTCGCATAGCTTGATACAGCCAGCCGCGAATCGCCGGAACGAGGTAGTCGTGAGTAAGCTGGTAATGATTGTAACAAGCTGTGATTGGGCCACTTTGGCATTCAGCGTCATGCGAAGAATCCGGATCAGTCGCAGTGATCAATCTAAGTTCTTTATCCAACGTTGTAATCAGGCTCTTGAATTTGTCAGGGGCATCTTCGCAATGTGACGCCAACATTAATTCACTTTCTGACTTCATGGCACCGCGAATATCAGATCCTTCCTCTGGTAGTAGTGCCTCCAACACGGCTTGGACAGAGTCGGCTTGCAATTTGTATCGTCTTGATCGACTTTCGGATCCAAATGTCTCTCCTAAAAATGTTTCGCCCACTCCTCGGATCCCTCCGACGGTTTTCAGTTCAGCCATCGACCAGGGCCGCGACTTGAACATCTCAGCAAACAATGTCATGCGAACGCAAATCACATAGTTACCGACCGCCAATTGGTCGATCGCCTCATTGAGAAATGCTTGCTGTTCACTGGATAACTCAACCGTTTCGTCCGGCAATCGTCCATACGCTCGTCCCAGCTTGATCAACACCCTCTTAGCATGCTCGCGATCGAACAGATCGATGTCCTGAGCGTTTTGGCCCTCGAGCAAATCCATTTCCAAGGCGTCGGCGAATCGAGTCAAAGCTAACCAGAAATCGTCGCGAACGAGTAAAAGACTTTGCAGTTGCTGTCCGTCGCAGTGGCGCAATGCCCGGGCCAATTGAGACTGGCTGTAGTCGTCTGCCACACTCAATCGCTGCTCAAACTGATCCAAAATAATCAGGATCTTTTTCGGTGAGGTCTGCCAACGACCGACACTTAAGCCGGCAAAAATCGCCGGCAGCGAAATGTCGATCGGAATGTCTGGATACCGGTCGCGCAGTGCCTTGATCAAGCGAACTTCGGTGTCCGATTGAGTCGACTCGACGTAAACTGCTTCGACATGTTGTTTGACTTGGGGATGCAGGCCTGCTTTGACGAAAGATGATTTGCCGCTGCCGCTGGGTCCGTAAATCACGCCCACTGGTACACGGTTTTCTGGGGCAACGGGCTCACAGATTCGCACGCTCCAAAATCGAATGCTGGCTGGAATGTCGTTGCGATCGCGCGGTCCGGGCAATAATTGAAGAAAAAATGCCGAATCTTCAGCGCCGTACGACCTGAGCCCCTTGGGAATGAACACCGCTTGCTTGTCCTTCGGTGCGAGCGCCGGAGGATTGGCAATCCAATGCCGCAAGTCTTCAGCCAGATCATCGCCCGTCAAGTATCGGTCTCGTGCCTGACGAGCCAAACATTTCAAACAGATGCGCTCAAGCTCTCTGTCGATCGTGTGGTCGATTTGCCTCAGCGGTTTCGGATCTCGCGTTTCGATCTGTTCAAAAACATCTCCCATCGTATTGCCGCGGAACGGTCGTCTGCCGGCCAGCAGTTCGTAGAGGATGACACCCAAGCTCCAGATGTCCGCACGTCCGTCCAGATTCTTGGTCAACCCGGCAACCAGTTGCGGCGACATATAGGGTGGTGTGCCACAACGCTGGTTGGGCATGTCTAACTGACCACTCTCGTGGAGGGCCAGTCCAAAATCGGCGATGTAGGGTCGACCATTTTCATCCAGGAGAATATTGGCCGGTTTTAGATCACGGTGCACGATACCTTGCCGATTAGCATAGGCTAATGCGTCTGCAACGGAAGCGACTAGTTCGGCGATCTCTTCTCGGGTCCGCGGTTGTTTTTTTGTTTTTTTGAGATCCGTACCAATGATCAGCTGTTGGACAATTGTCAGGTACCCGTCAATCTGCTCCACCGAATGTGTCTTGACGATGCCGGGGTGATCCAAATCTTTGGCTCGATTCGCTTCTTCGAGAAACAGGTTGAGCAAATCATCGTCGTTCAGAATTTTATGGCGCGGGAATTTCAAGGCGACTTTTTGACCGTTGCGACTGTCAATTGTCTGGCAGACTACACCGAAACCACCGACTCCGATTCTCGTGATTTGCTGATAAGGACCCAATTCACTGGGTAATTCCGTGTTGCCCTTTTGAACGATTTTCCAATCCTGGTCATGGTCAGATTTACTTCGCCCGGCGATGGAAGCGGTCGCCACGAGCGGCATCGAATCAAACGCCGTGCCCGATGCAAGTTGTTTGATCCTCTCAATCGCTTCGTCGATCACCGTTCCGAAATCGGGAAAGCGTAGGTAGTATTCGAACTGGTCAAACTCCTCGTCAACTTCGAAACGCAGGTCCATTTCGATATGAATGAGTTCGCCGAGAATGTCCCGCATCAAATTGGGGCTGTTCGAGTCGTATAACAAGGGTCGAATGATGTCCCTGATGGAAGGGAGCATGTCCTCGATGCGGTGGTCTGGATCCTTGCGCCAAGCCGCTTCGAATTCGTTGCAAACACGCTCGACAGCTTGCTGCGCCTGACCGAGCTGGTTATTTGATGCACTGTCAAGGTTCATGAATCCGAGTCCGTGCTCCAGATCGAACGAATTTGGTCCAGGCGGCGCTCGACGGTTCGAAGGCTTGATCCAAGCCTGTGGGAGATCTCGCGATTGGTATGGCCTTGCATTTTGAGCAGCGCGATTTGTTGATAATCATTGTCTTTTAGCGCGGCGAGTCGTTGACCAAATAGCTCGGTAAGTTCAGCTGCCATTTCCGGCGTTGGAACCATATCTGGTAGTCCAGCAATGCCGACCTGGCCCGATGGCTCACCGGCAACAATAAATATGGATTCGGTACGCACCCTTCCGCCGCCAGCTTTTTTGGTGGTCAATTTCCTGATTTGGTCGGTGGCCCTTCGATCAACCAACATGGCGAGGATCTGCCAAAGATCATTTCGGTCGTTGAGTTTTGGAAACCGCCCATCCTGAACCTGTCTAAAGAAATCGGCAAAGGCCTGCTGCACGACATCCTCTTCATTCATCGCCTTCCGCGGCGACGATTTGAGCTTCTGATCAGCAAGACGAATCAAACGGTTCAAAAACCGTTCCCATATCTTCTGGGCTGCGTCCTGGTCTCCTTGTTTCAATCCTTCGATGTATTGGGTTACCGAGTGTTCCGCTGTCATTGTATTCGCCATAAGTCGAGTCACCCTGCTGATTTTAGTCTTATGCAGACATCTGTCAAAAAAGTTGAATTTTTTGTGGCGGTCTGGTAAGGCGTTCATCGAGAACGGACTAGGCTCTGGCCCGTAATTGGGAGGTTGAGGCTCCTGCCGAAACAAAAACCGCGGTAATAGCTGTCTCGGCGGGAGCCTCGACCTCCCGGAAACTGAATTAAGGGAAAGAGCCTAGCTTTTGGCAGCCGCTGCAATGGAAACTAACTCGTCTGGAATTGAATCTGAGGCTCAGTCATGAATGCCCAAGGAAACGGTTACTACCCCAATTTGACTGGAATCGCCCGGCAAACACTGCAACAATTTACTAAATTGTTATCGAATCCAAATGATTCTGGCAAGATGTTGCAGTGTTTGGATGGGATTAGGGAACTGCTGCAATACATGGTGCTTGGCACTGCAGAATACAACGTGGCAATTTCGCGAATCAACAATGTACAACGGTATCTTGAATCAGAAGAACCGGGCGCCGCGAAATACGAAGTCCGCCTTTTGATTGGCGTTTTGCAAACGCAATTTTCCGTGCATGGCGATCCCGATATTGGAGGGCTTGTTCCTCCGGAATTATTACCGGAATGATAATACCCTTAATTCTAGGGTCAGCCGTAGTGCTTTAGCACTTAGGTTTACGCACATTTTTTATCACCGTTGGGCTTGTCCCAACGGAATCGTGATTGTTTGGCTACCATTTGTGCCGCAACCCGCGCTTTTCCACCCGCGCCAATCGCCGCGGAGCGGCGATTGGCGCGGGTGGAAAAGAACGTGTCATAAGTGCCGTTATTTGTAGCCGATCAGTCGTCATCCCGTTGGGACAAGCCCAACGGAGATGTGGGTAAACCTCCGCGTTGGCACCCGGTTCATGCCAGGAAAACCGGACGGTAACGCGTTGCGGCTGATGTTGCTTCGGGCTAATGAAAAAAAACAGTTTTGAAAACTGTCTTCAGTTATGTTCAATCAGATTTGCCCTTTGATGTTGATGCTAAGTTTTTGGACTGCCTCCTTTTCGATTTGTCGAACACGTTCACGGGTCAACTCAAGATGACGACCTATCTCAATCAAACTCCGGTCACGCCCGTCGTCGATGCCAAACCGGAGCGAAATTACGATGCGTTCGCGCTCGCTGAGGGCCTTCAGGCTGGAAGTGACGAGCTGTTGGGCTTCCCGCTGTTCGGCTAGGAGATGCGGATTTGTCTTGCGATGGTCTTTGAGCATGTAGGCCAGAGCGATTGTTTCATCGCCTTCGACAGGCTGATCGAGCGACTGGGTGTCCTTACTCGCGTCGATCAGCGATTTCGCCTTGTAGTTGCCCTGCTCTTTCTCAATCAGCAACTGCCGAGCACTATGGGTGCGAAGATGCCCAGGGAAACGAATGTTTCGATTCACATTCGGCAGGGTCGACAGAATTGCCTGGCGAATCCAGAGCGTCGCGTAAGTTGAAAATTTTATTTTCCGCCGATAATCAAACTTGATGACGGCCCTCATCAGCCCGTGGCTGCCTTCCTGGATCATATCCATCAGCAGCGGCGTCCCGCCACAGATCTTATTCGCAACGGAAACGACCAGTCGCAAGTTTGCGCTAGCCATTTCGGAGCACAAATTGCGGTAAGTGTTCAGCAGCCACCGCGCCTTGGGATCCGCATACGGTGCGTTTTCGAAGTGTCGATTGCGAATCGACATTTCTTCTATTAGACGGATGATCTTGTTTTGCAATCGCCTTTGCTCCAAAGATGACTCGGCCGTGTCCAGTTGCGCGACCAACTGTTGGAGCGTTGGAACGTTGGCGCGGACTCGAGGCTCAAGCGACTTGCGAACCGCGGTATTATTCATTGCCAATTCAAAAACCGCGTCGAATCGTAACGGGCCAGACTCCCATTGATGAATTTGATCAATGATATACCTGACAACGTTGGGGTCTCGCAGCACCATTCGGTGAAATGCCTGGCGGTACCGAAAGATCTGCTTGGCCAACCTGATTTCCGTTTCAAGGCCCAATCGTGGGATACGAGCGGCGGCTCGTATGTAATAGCCCAAGTCATTCAGTTGACCTGAATTCCTGTCCACTTCGTCAATCGAATCACGCTGACCGCCTCGCGCGCGTGATTTTACTCGATCACTAGGACTTGGCTGGAGAGGTGTGATTTCCTGATGTTTACCAATATCAGATGCGGTTGTACCGCAAACCGGGCAGTTGAGAGGAGTTGAATTGTTGGGCGTCGAGTCGAACATCGCATCGTCTTCCGTTTTTGAGGCTTTTGATGAATGCTCGAAAGGCAATGCCTATGCCATTGCCACAGGGGTGCGTCAACGACGTTGAATCAGCTGGTTTTTTTCGGCATTGAAGATAAAACCAACTGACGGAGGGTTGGAAAAAGCAAATCTCATTTTGAGACTGCGTAGTTTTTGGGCGGGGCAAAGTTCCGCGCACGAGGCAAAATGTCACTCGTGCGTTGGTGCTACAGATCGATCGTTTGAGGAGCTTGTGCGCAAGCTGACCGGTACGGTTGTTGCCTTACAATATCAACATGCAATTCGATCGCTGAGAGCTCGTCGTTCAAGGGATGATCTATTGATGGCATCGAATTTGTAATATCGAATGCGCTTACGTGAACACGAGAAGAACCATGAAGCTTGCTGGAAAAATCATTCTGCTATTTATCATCGCGATCATCATTGAAACCGCGATATCCAGCTATTTTGCCAGTCGGCAGTTCATTGCGGGGATCGAAAACCGTCATCACTCCATCACGAAACTCTTGGACAAGTTGAAAAATGACAAGAATTTTCAAAAAGCGCTGCAAGCGGGCGATCACGCCTATTTTCAAAATGTCGTGGAGACGGTGACCGACGATTCCACAACCGTTCGGTGGATCGATTTCGAAGAAACCTCCGACGGCAGTTACCGTCCGTCGATGATTGCCGTCAAGAGAACTCGAAAAGTCACTACGATTACCGGTCGAGCAGATCACGGTGGTCGGATGATGTGTACATACTATCCGTCCGATTCAAAACACGAAATCGATGGCATAGAAATTGCGTCATCGCTGGAAGCTGCTGATGACCAGATGATAAAAACCTGGTTGAGGGCGTTGTTGTCGATCGGCGTGATGAGCCTGTTCAGTGCGGGGCTCGTCATCACCGTAGGTGTTCGCTGGATCGGTCGGCCGCTGGAAGCGCTGGCCTCCAAAATGGAACGTATTGGCGCGGGAGACTTTACAAACGACTTTGAACATCGGTCCAACGACGAACTTGGTCGGCTGGCCGTAGCCGTCAATCAAATGTGTGACCGATTGAGCAAACAAAAAGTGGCGATCGAAAAAGAAACGAATCAACGGATTCAAACGCTTGAGCAGTTGCGGCACGCAGATCGACTCAAGACCGTCGGTCAACTCGCCGCCGGCTTCGCACACGAAGTCGGTACACCACTCAATGTCATCGTGGGCCGAGCGTCGATGATGATTGCCGATGCGAACATGAAGCCGGAAAAGATCAAGGAAAACTCGATCGCGATCAAAGCGGAAGCCGCGCGAATTTCGTCGATCGTGCAAAAACTACTCGACTTTGCCCGACACAGCGAAAGCAACAAATTAATCGGCGACTTGCGCGAAGTTGTCAACCACGCGGTGGCTTTAATCCGCCCATTATCTCTCAAACGGAATATTGACATCCGCACGGAGTTGCCCGCGAATTCCGCGGATGCGGGGTTCGACTTCCACCAGATGCAGCAAGTGCTAATGAATTTGATTGACAACGCGGTTGATGCGTCCAGCGACGGCAGCCCAGTCGATATCAGGCTGAACCCGAGCGGCGACGGAGACAAATGGCTTTTGGAAATCGAGGATCGAGGCCATGGGATCGATGTGGCAAGTCAGGAGCAGGTTTTTGAACCGTTTTTTACGTCCAAAGAGATCGGTTCCGGGACAGGTCTTGGTCTCTCCATCGTTCACGGAATCGTCGAAGAACACGGGGGAAACATCTGGTTCACCAGCGAGGAGGGGAACGGCACCACATTTTTTGTCGAGCTACCGGTGGCCTAGTTGTCGGACTGCCTCAGCCATCTTTCAATTTGCGGTACAGCGTTTTTCGATCGAGGCCAAGGATCCTGGCGGCCTCTGTTTTGTTTCCATCGACACGATTCAGCACGTAACGAATGTAGCGGCCTTCAATGGCGTCAAGCGATGACAGTGGTTGATCGGTTTGATCCGCAACGATCAATTGATTTGACTGGTGGTCGACAATCTTTTGCGGCAGGGCATCCAATGTGATCAGATTGTGTTTTGTCAGCACGACTGCGCGTTCGATCACATTGCGCAGTTCGCGAACATTTCCGGGCCAGTCGTAAGCCA
>JAHEJI010000036.1:0-24734 GCA_024638965.1 Planctomycetaceae bacterium | reverse complement strand
TCCCGGTTCTCTTGTTTCGCAAAATGATTGAGAAAGTGATTGGCTAACAGCAAAATATCTGTTCCGCGCATGCGCAGCGGTGGAATCGCAATTTCCAAAACATTGATTCGATAATACAGATCTTCGCGAAAACGTTTTGCCTCGATTTGTTCTTCCAGGTCGCGGTTGGTCGCGGTGATTAGCCGAACGTCGAAAGGCTGTTCGGACTTGCCCCCGATTGGTCGAACCTTTTTTTGTTCGATTACGCGAAGCAACTTGGGTTGCATTTCGATCGACATTTCGCCAATTTCATCGAGAAACAGTGTGCCGCCGTTGGCCGACAAAAAAAGTCCCTGGCGATCTTCGCGGGCATCGGTGAAAGCGCCCTTGACGTGTCCAAACAACTCGCTTTCCAACAACGAATCGGGGAGCGCTGCGCAATTGATCGCAACGAAAGGCTTATCCGCTCGGTCGCTTTGCGAATGAAGTGCCTGGGCTGCGACCTCTTTGCCTGACCCGCTTTCGCCCGTGAGCAAGACCGAAGCTGAAGAATCGACGACGCGGGAAAGTTGATCTTTCAATCGCAGCATCACCTCGGTTTGGCCAATCAATTCGCCAAACCGACCGGACGGAGATTGCGATTCGAGCAGCCGGATCTGGCGTTTGAGACGACTATTTTCAGTCGCTCTCAGCAACGATGCTTTGAGAAGTTCCAGTTCTACGGGTTTTGTGACAAAGTCAAACGCGCCCGCTCGCAGCGCCTCGATCGATGTTTCCATACTTCCGTAGGCCGTCATCACAATCACGGGCAAGTTCGGCCGTTGTTGATGTAGTAGGCGACAGAATTGTAACCCGTCCATGCCTGGCATTTTAATGTCGGTAAGGACCGCATCGAATTCGTCGCTGCCACGAGATTCCCCCGATTCACTGCCGGCCGACTGGGCTCGGTTCGCGTCCGAGAAAAATTGAAAACTGGCCGATTCTGGAGTTTCATCCACGCCGAGATCGAGCGTTTTCAAAGCCGCATTGGCCGATTCGCAACATTGGACTTCAATCTCATGCTGCTGCAAATAGTCCTTAAGCAGCTCGCGCATCGCTTCCTGGTCTTCGACGACAAGCACTCTTGGATTGGCAGAATTCGAACTCAACAGCGAATCCCTTACATAAAACGGGTTTGAATAAGACTGATCCTAGATTGAACACATAATCTGCCAAGTAGGGTGGTAAACTGGAAGGAATGAAAGGGCAAAATTTTCTTTCTCAATCAAGGAAAGTTGATCTTGCTATGATAAAGATGTAGAAAGCTCGCTGACCAGCAGGGCAAGTAACAAGTTACAAAACGGATTCGCGAACAATGGCAGGATTTCAACTTGGCGAACAAATGCAGCAGCAATTTAACGCGCTTGGATATGTTCTCGTAGAAGGGCTGTTCGACCAGGCTGAAATTTCGGGACTATTTGATATTGTGCAAGCCGACCAACAATTGGCGAGCGAAGCTTACGGCAAACGCGATGCGGCAGGATATGAAACGAAACTGGCAGTCCGAAATCAACTGGCCGAGTCGCCCTATTCGGCAATTGTGAGGAGCGAGCGAATTGCGGGGACAATGGGGCGACTACTGGGCGACGAAGTCTATCACTATCATCACAAATTGATGATCAAGGAGCCCAGAGTCGGCGGTGCCTGGGAGTGGCATCAGGATTACGGCTACTGGTACAACAATGGCTGCTTGTTTCCGGACATGGCCAGCTGTTTGGTGGCGATCAGTCCGGCCAATCGGGCCAACGGTTGTTTGCAAGTCATTCCCGGTTCGCACAAAATGGGCCGCGTGGAACATTTGACGGTCGGTGATCAGTTTCAAGCCGATCCCGAACGGGTGTCAGCAGCACTTGAGCGCATGGAATTGATCTATTGCGAAATGCAGCCTGGCGATGCACTCTTTTTCCACTCCAATGTGCTTCACCGTTCGGACGCGAACACAAGCAACGATCCACGCTTGTCAATCATCAGTTGTTACAATTCGCGGCATAACGATCCATTTATCGAAAACGGTCGGCACCCTAACTACTCGCCGCTGGAAATCTGGCCTGACGAGCGGGTGAGTACAATCTTGAAACAAGGCGCGACAACTTAATCAGGCGATTTTCAATATGCAAATCTGTATGCTTGGCTCGGGTCTGATCGGCACTTTTTATGCGATGTCGCTTCAGGGATATCGCAGTTGCGATCGCGTGACAGTCGTTTATTCCCGAACACTCGAATCTGCCCAGGCTTTTGCCGATAAATGGTCGGCTGAATTTGCCACGGACGACATCAATGAAGCCGTTAATTACTCGAATGTCGATGCCGTCATTATTGGTTTGCCAAATCATCTGCACGAACAAGCTGTGATGGCCGCAATCGCAGCGGGCAAACCGATTTTGTGCACCAAACCGCTGGGGCGCAACGCCGAGGAAGCTCTACGAATGTTACAGGCGGTGGAAAAGGCGGGCGTCTTTCACGCTTACCTGGAAGACTTGGTCTACACCCCCAAGACTTTGAAAGCTCTCGAGTCAGTCAAAGACGGTGCGATCGGTCAAGTCCTGTGGGTCCGGTCGCGCGAAACACACCCTGGTCCGCATAGCGACTGGTTTTGGAACAAAGAGTGTGCGGGTGGCGGGGCGATCATTGATATGGGTTGTCACTGCATTGAAATCTGTCGCAACTTCATCGGCAAAGACATCCGGCCAGTCGAAGCCATTTGCTGGGCGGACACGCAAGTTCATCCAATCGAAGTTGAAGATCACGCGATCGGCATGGTGCGTTACGAGAACGGCGCGATCGGTCAATTCGAAGTCAGCTGGGCCTTTCGAGGAGGGATGGATTTGCGGGACGAAGTTTCCGGCACCGAAGGAACGATCTGGCTGAATCACTGGATGCGAACCGGCATGGAAATGTTCTCGGCGGGCGGAAAGTCCGGATACGTTGCCGAAAAAAGTGAAGCTTCACAAGGCTGGCTGTTCCCGGTCGGCGATGAGCCCGGCGCATTGGGATACCGCGACATGTTTGCGGACGTGTTGTCGGCGCTTGAAAACCACATGCAGCCCCGCGAATCGTTTTACGACGGTTATGTCGTGAACGCGATTATGGACGCGGCTTACACGTCGATTTCTTCCAAAAAGTGGGAGCCAATCGAGCTGCGTGAATGGCGAGGCCGCGAGTCCGTTGAAAAAATTTCTGCCCACCGCGACCACGATGACAATCATTGGCTGATCAAAGAAGAGCAGATGCCCGACGGTTCAAGAAAGCTGATCTTGAAAAACAAAGCAACCGGCGAAGTGACACAAACGGTGTCTGCTTCTTGAATGATGCTAAAGGTCCTGAGGGTAGCGTGCAATGGCACTTGCTTTAGGACCAGACTTCTCCCAAATTTGGGAGAGGTCGACGTCTCAGCGTCGGGTGGGGGTTGTTGATTCCGCAAAGGAATCTTTTAATTTTCCTCTCCCGAACCCTCACGTTCTGTCGGGAGAGATGCTATCGCCGTGACGCGTCTGCTTTCCGTGAACGAATCGGAGAGTGGTTCAACGGTTGAGGAAACTTGACGCAAGCTTATGGGTCGTAATCTGCACCATTGTAACTGTTTGCTACTGAACGTAACCATTCCATCAATTCTAGCTTGAGTTCGTCAACGATTTGTTGTTTCTCGTCGGCGAGATCATGCTTTTCCGACGGATCATTTTCCAGGTTGTAAAGCTCGAATTTAACCCCCATTTTGTTTTCGATCCGATGCAGTTTCCAATCGCCTTTGATCCAAGCCGCTTGCCCCAGGTATTGGTCGAATCCTAATTTTTCCGTTGGCAACCGATCGGCGTGGATGTCGGTATCGGAAGCGGATAACTCGGTGCCGGATGATTGAGCCTTGAGCAACTCACTCATTAGCTTGGCTGCAGGAACGCTCCGGCCGTTGGTTTGATAGTCCCAGAATCCCATTTGCTTATCTCGCTCGGTTTGTTCGCCGAGAATAATTCCGGTCAAGCTTTGGCCATCCATGGGGCGATCAGGTGTGTGTTCGATTCCTGCGAAATCGAGGATGGTCGGAAAGATGTCGCTGGAATTGCACCGCGTATCGGTTTCCATCGGCGATTTGAACCGAGCCGGCCAGTGTAAGATCGAAGGAACGAGCAAACCACCTTCATAGACTTGTCCTTTATGACCGCGAAATCCACCTGATGAACCTACGCGGTTCAAGGCTCCATTGTCGCTCGTGTACCATAGCACTGTGTTCTCTTCGATTCCGAGTTTACGAATCGATTCACGGAGTCGGCCGTATGCGCGATCCATTCCGGAGACCTCGCCCAGAAAGTTGATTTTATTGCGACGCAGGTTCTTTTTTTCTTCATCGGCAAACAAATGTGAATAAAGAGTCAGATCTTCGTCTGCTGCCTGGTGAGGTCCGTGAGGTGAGCCAAACCAGACCACCGCAAAAAAGGGGTTGTCCGACTTGGACAGTTCCTTGATCCATTCGATTGCCAAGTCAGCGGTGACGATCGAACTTTCTCCTTCGTACTGGAGGGCCTTGCCGTAGTTGCTGAGAATCGGATCGTTGTCGAAGAAATTGGGCGCGCTGATCCAATGATCAAAACCGCTTCGTCCCGGCGTTGCCGCGCTGTTGTGCCGCAGACTTCCCAAATGCCATTTGCCAAAATGGGCAGTTGCATAGCCATGTTGTTGGAGGACTTCGGCGATCGTCACTTCCTGAGGGCGCATCGGGTAGCCCCATTTAAAAACCCCCATGCGATTTGGATGCCGACCGGTGAGCACGCTTGCCCGCGTTGGTGAACAAACGGGTGCCGCGGCATAGAATCGACTGAACTTGATTCCTGTTTTCGCCGCTGCGTCAAAATTCGGTGTCTTGACGTGAGGATGACCGTTGTAGGCCATGTCGCCCCAGCCTTGATCGTCCGCCATTACCAAAATAATGTTAGGGCGATCTGCATTTGCGATGGAACTAGCCAACAACCCCGCCATTACACAAACCAATATTCGCGCGTTCGACACCAAGACTCCTTTGTTCAGAATACGCGACACATTATAGCGGCAACGATTCCAAAGGGCGGGTTCAAAACTAATTTGATCATTTTGTTGAGCTGTTGGCGCCTGCCCTGGACGTTTTCTTTTAGGCCAACCTCTCCCAAAACTTGGGCGAGGTCGGACGCGCAGGCGGCCGAATGAGGGTTGATTGGTTTACGAGAATTCGCGATTTTCCCCTCCCGGAGTTTGAGTTATCCAACTCATGATGGCTAATTGGCTAACGCCGCGCTAGAAACCTAGTGAAGTTAGCCTGGTTATTCTATTGAGTTCATTTTTAATTGAGTTGGGCAGTAAACCTTCGTGAAATTTTTTGGCGGTGGATCGACGAAAGTTCTATGTATCATGTGCTTTAGAGCTTTGCCTGTGTCTCAATCGAGTCGGTTTGATTAATGAAGCAAAGACCATAGAGTGTGAGGGGATGCGTGGATTAGCATGGTGAATGTTAGTTGTCTGCTTGCTCACAATTCCCATTTCACCAAGTGACTAGCTTGTATAATCGTTTTTTCCGATTCGTTGAGTTGGCAAGCTGTAGAAACGAAGCGTTTTATGCCGGTATTGTGGATTCGCGTCGGCTTCGTGAAAGCGTTTCTTGAAAATTGAGCGCAACAAGCTAACTTAATAGCTGGTGCCTTCCTCACCTCTTGCCTCGCCGTATTCAGTTAATTTCTGTTTGAATCATCAAGTTGTAAGCCCAATGAGCCGTCAGTATCGTAGAAAAATTCAGCGTCAAATTCAAAAAGTCTTTCGACGTCGTTCGAGGACCCGATGCAACCGCATAAATCATCGGGCCTTGGACTTTGCCCAACTCGAACCCAAACAGCTGTTAGCGGTAGTCGCGACACCTCTTCCGAGCAGTGCGAATCTGGTCAACAACGGTGGTTTTGAAGACGTTGATCTGACTAATGGAAATCTACTTGATTCGTCTGACGTTTCTGGATGGAACGCTTCACTTTCTTCGGGGGGCGAACAGATTAATGTCTTCAACACAATTGGTGCCGGAAATTTATTGGAGCTTGATTCAACCGCCGAACAGATCGACGTTGTCTTCCAGGACATCGACACGACATTTGGGGATCACTACATCCTGGCTTTTGACCTTAGAGCGCGCGACGCCGGCTCGGGTGCCGATGCCGCCTCTAATGATGTCGAGGTTTTTTGGGGTGGCAAGAGTTTCGGTGTCTATTCTGGGGACGGGCAATGGCAAAGCGTCGTCAATCGCGTTGAGGGTGGCGAATCAGACACGACCAGGCTGGAGTTTCGTGAGATTGCCGGTGGCAGTGACGGGATTGGAGGACTGATCGACAATGTGCGGCTCGTAACGGTCTCCGCTTCAAGAATTGCCAACGGGAGCTTTGAAAACTTGACGAGTGACGGCGAAGCTATGGCGTCAGGAGATTTCATTGTCAATGCAGAAGAAGTCAAGGCTTGGAGGTCGGCCGCCGTGTCGGTTGCAGATCGGCGAATTCATCTGATGCAAGACGGCAACGCGAGGCGTGGCAGTCGATACTTAAACCTCGAAACTACAGCCGATCATACTGACATTCTTTTTCAAGAAGTAGCGACTGTCGCAGGCGAACAATACTATCTGACTTTTGACCTGCGTGGAGATACGAGCACTTCGGCAGCTTCAAACGAATTGCGAATACGGTGGGATGGAGAATGGGCTGGTACGTACCACGGGGGTGCTGAATGGCAATCTTTCGGGATTCTGGTTGATGCAGATTCCGATGTCAGTAGCCTGGTCCTTCGTGAGACAGCGAGCGGTGCTGGTTCAGGACCATTAATTGATAACGTCAGGTTGCATCTGTTGGGGACGCCTGATTCCTCGGTGGGTCCGATCGTTAACGATCTTGTCGTCGACATTGACCGGGACCGAGACGGGACGGACGGAGTTGCGTCATTCTCGGAAGGCTCTGGACCAACTTCGATCATTACTAACGGATTGACGTTGTCGCACGATTCCAATAACACCCTGACTTTCGCGGTTGTTCGGATTGAAAATCTATTGGACGGAAGCTTCGAATCCCTGAGTGTTGAGGTTGGTGATACGGGGCTCAGAACTCGCTACGATGCGGCATCGGGTCGCCTGAATATTTCGGGAACTGCTTCCTTGGAACGGTATCAGGCAGTGCTCGAAACGTTGAAATACGATAATACATCTACGATGCCAACGACAGAAAACCGTTCGGTGTCAATCTCGGTCACAGATCGGGAAATTGCAGAAGGCAATAACTTCAGTCGCCGCGCATTCATCGATCTCGCCATTACGGAATTCAATGCCGTCCCGATGATCGAGGCCATTGAAGATCGAGACATTGACTTTGGCACCGCATTCTCACTCCAGGTCGTTGCTTCCGACGATGAAGGGTCGCCATTGACTTATGAAATGTCGACCGCAGGAAACGTTGGTAGCAGCGCGCCAACCATTAGTAACAATGGCCGAATCTCTTGGGATGCGGTTGTTGCCGATGGAAGCGAAGTCGAATTTACAGTGACCGTTACCGATAGCGAAGGTGCTTCGGCTCAAGAACAATTCACCGTTGCTGTCAGTGCGTTTGAACCGTTCGCAGGCCAAAGGGCTTTGTCCAATATCCCTCCAGCTCTACGGAACGATATCTATTCGAGTGCACCGGAAATGACCATCAATACTGGTCTTGATTACGTGGCCGTCTTGAGAACGGACGTCGGTGACATTCGACTTGAGTTGTTCGATGATCAGGCTCCGATTACGGTCAACAACTTTGTGAATCTTGCGAATGATGGTTTTTATGACGGATTGACATTCCATCGCGTGATCAGCGGTTTCGTTGCTCAGGGCGGGGATCCGCTGGGATCCGGTGCTGGCGGGCCAGGTTACACGTTCCAGGATGAGTTCGTGAATGAACTGGTATTCGACAAACGAGGACAACTTGCGATGGCTAACTCGGGACCAGGAACCAATGGAAGCCAGTTTTTCATTACCTACGACGCACAACCGCATTTGACTGGGGTGCATACGATCTTCGGCCAACTAACGAATGGTGACGTTCCCTTTGATTCAATTGCAGTTACCGGACCCGGTGTTGAAGACACGGTGATTTTGTCGGTTGAGATTGTCTCAACGGTTCCATAATCAGCTTGGACCTGGGTTTTTCAATGACCCGTGGTAATTCTTCATCATTGAATCTAATCTAATGGGGTATTAAAACCTTTGGAGACTGAACAATGACGAAAGCAACGGCACGGCATATCCTGGTTGAATCCGAACAGGAATGTCTGGATCTAAAGACCAAAATTGAGGGCGGCTTGGATTTTGAAGAAGCCGCGATGCAACATTCGAATTGTCCTTCTGGCGCGCGCGGTGGAGGCCTCGGCGAATTCGGACCTGGACGAATGGTGAAGGAGTTTGACGAAGTCGTTTTCAGCCAGGAACTGAATCAAGTTCATGGCCCGGTGAAGACTCAGTTTGGATATCACTTGCTGGAAATTACCAGCCGGGAGGACTGAGTCGTTCCAAGCAATTAATATTTTTACATCTCGATCTTGATACCACGCTTTTCGCGTGGTTTTTTTGTAGGAGAGCCAATTCACGAAGCAGCTCCGCCTTTCGTTCAGTTCCGGCGACCTGCTTGTAAAACTCGAAAAAAAACCCAAAATTGTGGTAATTCACCTGATTTCGACAATTTACAGTACGTGCGTCCACGTAAACTGGATACCTTCCAATCGGAATGTTTGGAACCACCGTTTTTATTCTCACTGGGGAAGAGGGGACAAGTTTTGACTAAGCCAGCCAAAAAACAACTTACAGCCGTTAAGAGAAAACGATCGAGTACGAAACTCTCAATGGGAACGGCGTACGAAGCCTTGGAAGAACGAAAAGTACTTGCGGCGCTTTTTCCGACCTACATCAATGGTCAGTTTACGCTTGGAAATGGCCCTGGTGCCAGTTCACCCTATGACTTAGTTGATACATTTGAGCTTTCAAGTTTGCCAAGCGCGACCAAAACGATTTACCTCGACAGCAATGGCCATCATTCGGTTAATAACTCATGGGGCCACGACATTGTATTCGATCCGTTTGATACCGATGGCAATCCGGCCACTTTTTCTAATGACGAACTGATTGAAATTCAAATTCAGTTTCAAAACATGGCCGAAGACTTTTTGCCGTTTAATGTGAACGTAACGACAAAAGATCCAGGGCTCGATGCAATAATTCGGAGCGACGCGGGCGATGATGAATACGGTATTCGCGTCGTCAACACACAGGGCACGCCGGAATTCAGCGGGTTCTGTGGGATCGCTTTTTTGAATAGCTTCGGTTCCGACATTGACAATCCTGTTTTTACAATTTGTAAAGGGTCGCGTAACGGTGCGCTGGTTCATTCGCACGAAACAGGACATGCGCTTGGCCTGCGTCACGACGGTCTTGATGGTGCGGCTTACCATCCGGGAGCCGGTTCGGGCGAAAACTCATGGGGGCCCATAATGGGTGCTCCATTTGACGCGCGAATTACCCAATGGAGTGATGGGAACTACGCAGGTTCAACCAACACGGAAGACGATTTCGAAATCATCACAACACGAAACGGCTTCGGGTTTCGAGCTGACGATTTTGGCAACAGCATCGCAACTGCTTCGCCGCTTACGGTCGAGTCCGATGGAAGCGTCTTTGATTGGGGAATCATTGAGCAAAACACGGATGTCGACGTATTTGAATTTACCACCGCAACTGGCGATGTGGCATTGACCGTTAATTCGTTTGAAGATGCTGCCAATCTCGACATCCTGGCCACCATTCGAGACGAAAACGGCAACGTCCTGTTTACGAGTAATCCGGAGCCCGGATTGAACGCCGGTTTTGATGTGACGCTTACCGGCGGCACGTATTATCTGACCGTTGAAGGTACCGGGCAAACCGGATTGTACAACGACTACGGCAGTGTTGGTTTCTACACCGTCGAAGGCGTCGTCGTGGCTGGGCTGCCGGTCGGCGAGGTTGGACGAATCGACAGCCTCACAGACGTGTGGCAAACCGTGAATTTCCTGAAACCATACGTGGATCCGGTTGTGGTTGCGGGGCCAGCTTCGAGAGTTGGCGCGGCTCCGTTAAACATTCGAATCCGCGATGTCTCATCCACTTCATTTCAGATTCATATCGACGAGTGGGATTATCTTGATGGTCGACATCGCAATGGCGAAACGGTCGATTACCTGGTCATGGAAGCCGGCGAATACGCGTTGGAAGACGGCACAGTCATTATGGCTGGAAACCGCTCGACGCAGGATCATCGCTGGTCAACTAACAGTTTGAGTGATGCATTCAAAGATGCGAACGCACCGCCTGTCGTCCTCACTCAAACGGTAACGGTAAATGACCCAACCTCCGTTACCACCCGGACTCGCCGAGTCTCGAAAACCGAGTTCCAGGTGAAATTGCAGGAAGAGCAAGCTCAGACAAATTCTGGCGGGCACGGCAACGAAACCGTAAGTTGGATCGCGTTTCAACAGAACACCGGAACAATCGGTCCAAAAAAGTTCGAATCGTGGCAAACCGGCGTTGAGGTCGACCACCGCAACTACAACTTGCTATTCCAATCGGATTTCAGTTCGGCACCAGCATTTTTGGCCAGCATGCAGACGTATTACGGTGGAGATACAGCGACCGTTCGGTATCGCACTCTGACTGAGAACGGGGCAACCATCTTTGTAGAGGAAGAACGGTCCCTCGATCCAGAAATTCGACATACGACCGAGATTGTCGGCTATCTGGCGATTGAGCTTGGTGAGATCTTCGGAAGTGATCTACAGTTGCGTGGAAAACCCGGTTCAAACTACGACCTCTTGGTGGGCAATCTATCCGACTTCAACGGAAACTATCCCGATTACTCCGACGCACTTAAACTCGTCCAGGAGCGCGATGCGAATAGTCACCAACATTCACTTTTGCATGATGCCCACAAACATGCAGAATTCGCGCACGACGAGGCTTGGCAATTTGATAAATCTGAGGAATTGGCAAAGTTTGTCAGAATCTCTGATCTGGCACCGGTATTGATCGGTAATGAAGACTCCGGTGACGCGAGATTTGAGATTTCAATCGACGCTCAATCACTTGCGGATCTCGCTGGATCCGTGATCGAAGATTTGGAATCCGATGAAGCAAGTGTAGATTGGTTTTCTGGAGTTAAGCCTTCAGCCAGTGAAGCGAGTGAAGTCGGTTCCGAGCTCGACGTAACCTAAATCAAATTTCTGCGGGTCGATCATCACGGCAGCTTGGTAAACAGGTTGCCGTTTTTTTTCCGCTTTGTGGTCTGTCATCGACGAGTATTTGCTGAAGGTCGTCTTTGGTGAAGAATAGCTGGGGGGCTCGTTGCCTCGTCCATCTACAATTAACCCGAAAATCAAACTGTGACGGGCCACTAGGTAAATTCAATTTCCTAGCTGGTTTTTGTCCGTTTTGGGGGAGTCGTCCAGACCATGCGTGAGTCTGACAAAACGTGAGATTGTGCACGATAGCCAAAAATTTGGGACTCTCAAAAGTTGGATTAAGAATGAGTTTCAGGCTAGAATCGGGATGATCTTTTCAATCCAGATGATTTGGAAAATGAGAATAATTTTATGAAACGTTTCAACAGATCCAACGCGCGGGCCAAAAGCATATTCGACTATCAACGACTTGAACCCAGAAGCATGCTCTCGGTGAATGCGCCAAATATTGGCGCGGCCTTTCATACTCAACTCGTGGACGGATTTCGCGACGCGGACCTTGAGGTCCTGGATGCCGTCCGGGATTATCTGAACAACCAAGCCGAAACACAATATCTCCAAAGCGGCTCCAGCAATTTGCGTGCGATCGAAGTCAAATATGGCCTGGCGTCCACCACGACGCGGTTTCAGCAAACTTTGGATGGCATTCCAGTTCACAACGCCATCGTAACGATCAATCAAGGCCCGGACGGCGAGTTTCAGAGAGTATTTCACAATCTTGCATTCGAGAACCTTGAGACTCCGGTAATTGCGTCTGCAGATTTCGACCTCGATTTTGCTGAGCAAACTGCAATGATCGCGGCGGGCGTGACTGAGACTTTTGCAGAAACGCGTGGCGAAGTGGCGTGGTATGTCGACGACAACGGTAATGCGAGAAAAGTCTGGGACCTAACCGTTTTTGGCCACAACCCAGTCGGTGATTATTTGACGCTCGTTGATGTTCAAACTGGCGAAGTTCTGTTCCAGGAGAACCGGGCTGATTTCATCGACGGTACGGGCGATGTGTATGACCCCAATCCTTATCAGACTCAAGGGAATGGAACGGGTTTAGCTGACAACAACGATGCCAACAACGCAATGCTCGAAGCTCAATTAATCTCGGTAACTCTACAAGGACTGGATGACGGAACCGGATTACTGATTGGCGAATTCGTCGATCTCGCGACATTAAATAGTCCCGACATAACCGACGTCGATGCGGATGAGCCAAGTCGAATCTATGAATACACAAGAGACGATGAACGGTTTGAACAAGTCGTCGTTTATCACTCCGTCGACCAGATAAATCGTTATTTCCATGCGCTCGGATTTGATGATGATTCGGGTACGCCCAATGGCATCCGAGACTTTCCGTCTTTGGCGAATGCACACTGGTTTACGGCTGACAACTCGTTTTATTCATTGGCCGATGACGCCATTCATTTTGGGGATGGGGGAGTTGACGATGCCGAAGATGCCGACATTGTTGCCCACGAGTACGGGCATGCGATCCAGCACAACCAGAACGCAGGTTGGGGCGGTGGCGAAATGGGTGCGATGGGGGAAGGATTCGGTGATTACCTGGCCGCGTCTTTTTATGCTGACTTTGGAGACCCCGCTTTTCAAGCACTTCACGCTGCCGCGGTCGGGGAATGGGACGCGACCAGTTACAGTAGCGATAACCCGCCCAACCTCAGGCGGGTTGATGGTAACAAGATGTATCCAGGTGATCTTGGTGGTGGAGTACATGCGGACGGCGAAATCTGGTCTCGTGCATTGTGGGATATTCGCACCAACACAACAGGTCCGTACGCCGATCAGATTATCCTTGAGAGTCATTTTACTCTTCCGTCGGGCGCTTTGATGCCGACGGCCGCAGACGCGATTCTGCTTGCAAATGACAATTTGAACAATGGTGCCGCTGCAGCCCAAGTCCGCGATCCATTCGTTCAACGGGGTATCCTGCCGCCCCTAAATCTGGTTTCTTTCGACAGTCCGCTGTACCAGGCTGGCGATCCGGTTGTTGTCGGCGTATCTGATGCAAATGCGAGCGGTACGATCAATGCAACGATTGAGACTGCCGATGGGGACGTGGAAGTCGTGACTTTGACGCAATCGGCCAACGGCTTGTGGGTTGCCTCAATCAATGCCGAAGGGGCAACGATCGTTCCCGGCAATGGTGTTATTGAAGTCTTTCAAGGAACCACGCCGATCACCGTAACCTATACGGATCCTGTCGAGGGCACAATTACGGACAACTCAGAAATCTTTAGCGACGTTGTCACCGCTCTGACCATTGGCGAAGCAGGGCGATTGGAAGCCGTGACCGACATTTGGCAGACTGTGAACTTGATAGCAACCTACAATGATCCCGTGATCGTCGCTGGGCCTTCGTCGCGAAACGGCGCTGCTCCAGTGAATGTTCGAATTCGTAATGTGACTCCGACTTCGTTTGAGATTCATATTGACGAGTGGGAATATGATGATGGTCGGCATCGCAACCCGGAAACGGTGCACTACTTCGTTATGGAGGCGGGTGAATTCGAACTGCAAGACGGTACGACGATCGTCGCAGGAAACCGCAACGATCAAACTCATCGGTGGTCAACCAACAGCCTGAGCGATACATTCGGCAATTCGTCGGAACCACCCGTGATCCTGACACAAACAATCACCGAGAACGATCCGACCGCGGTGACGGTACGCACTCGACGGGTCTCAACCACAGAGTTCCAAATTCGCCTTCAAGAAGAACAGGGACAAGGGCGTGGCATGCATGCCGAGGAAACCGTGAGTTGGATCGCGTTTGAACAGAACACCGGTCAAATTGGTCAACAGGCGTTTGAGGCGGGAGTGACTCCGGAAGTTGTCAATCACCATAATTTCAATCTCAACTTCGATACGACCTTTGATCTTCCGCCCGCGTTCCTTGCGAATATGCAAACCTACCGTGGTGGTGACACGGCGACCGTTCGTTACCGAAGCCTGACAAACTCGAATGCCGTGATCTATGTCGAAGAAGAACGATCCCTGGATTTTGAAATTCGACATCTTCCCGAATCTGTTGGCTACTTGTTGATTGAACTTGGCGAAATCCTCGGTAATTCGACTGAGCTCAGGGGTTCCGGATCTGTCGCCGATTCAAAAATATCAGATCCTAGTGAGACCGCTTTAAGCCTGCGAGTGATGGATCCAAATCTGTCGGCGGTCGGTCAAACGACCAAGCTGGCCGAGCAGACCGTAACCCTCGGCCCCGTGGAACGATCTGAACTCGTCGGTTCCGTTTTCAACGAGCTGGTTTCGGATGCGGCCGATGAGGAGTGGTTTGATGGCGGGGTTGAAGATGAAACTGACGCGATTGAACTTGGCATCGAAATCGATGTCGAGTAATTCTTTAGCCAAAACTCGCATTGCGACGCATCAATATTTCTAACCCCAGCGACTGCTGACGGCGTGCTTCATGAAAGCCAGCGCGTCCCTGGTTAGCTGTTCTTCGGATTCGTACATCCGTCTCCAGATTTTCGTGGCGGCAGCGATTTCCGGAAGTGCCAATCCAAACGCCTCAACCGTCAACCAACCGTCGTAGCCGATTTCTTTGAGCGTATCAAAGGTCTCGGCCCAGGCGACGCTTCCTGAACCGGGCGTACTTCGGTCGTTTTCGGAAATGTGGACATGCGCAATCAAGCCGCCGCCAGCACGGACGGCATCGGCAATGTTTTTTTCCTCGATATTCGCATGAAAGGTGTCATACATGATGCGACAATTTTCATTGCCAACTTCCTGGGCAAATCGTGACGAATCGGCGTGAGTGTTGAGCAAATAGGTCTCAAACCGGTTTAAACACTCGACCGCCAATACAACATTGTTCGCGACCGCATATTCGGCTGAAGCCCGCATACTTTCCACTCCCCAGTTCCATTCGTTTGTGGTCGGACCAGCGCCCGAAAATTCTCCAAGTGCCGAATGAAAGGGGCCAACCAAATGAGTTGCACCGAGTGCGGCGCAGCAATCGATTGCACGTTTGTTACCGTCCACACCGGCTTGACGAATCGCAGCATCGGGGCTGATCGGATTGTCTTCGGCACCGCGAATCGTGACGGCAGTCCGTTCAAGTCCAAGGTCGCTCAGCTTTTTGCCCCAAGCCTGATAATCGAGATCATAGTTGAACAACGGGATTTCAACGCCGTCGTAGCCTGTCGATTTGATCATTTCCAATACAGGCATCAGCTCGTCGTTGAGTTCGCCGGTCCACAGCAACAGATTCATTCCAAATTTCATTCCAGGATCAGCCTTCGGGTAAGGTGAGACAATTGCCACGTTGGGTCGCGGGCTAGACGACATAAAAGCTAATGAAATTTGACGGGGATTTCCAGTAGATAGAGGAAATTCAGAGTCTTGATCTTCTTCGTGCTTTTTGTGCGGCCACTGAAGATTGGGCAATCGTCAGTTATCTTCCGTTGGAGTTGCAAAGCCTGAGAGTAACTCCCCCGCTCTTTCATAAACTCTTTTCCGCGCTGACGGCATCCACGACTGGATCGTCGGATCGAGTCTGAGCAGGCCGATACGATCATAAACCCGGTTGAGCCGATAGATAATTCCTTGATCCGTAGAATAGTCATAAAGGAACTTATCCTTCTGGAACCGACCGATTGCGAAAATTAATCCATCGGTCGTTCGAGTCGTAAACAAGTTGACCGATTCCTGGACTTTGTTTTTGTCGACCGATTCCACTTGCTCGTAGAACGAGTCCATTTTCCCTGGATTCTGCATGTGTAAATACGCATCCAGAAACAGCTCGATGATAACGTGACCGGTAAATCCGGGCCGCATCGATCTTTCGTTACCAAATAGCTTCCGAATCTCCACCGAGAATCGAAGACTCAATTCGTTAAAAACGGGCGTTTGGTGAAACCAATGGTCATCCTGGTGATGCTGAACGACACCACCAGCGATCGCCGAAACAATTTCATCGTCGTGGTCAACAAATGGCGCGGCCAGTTTTTCTCTTGCTCTCACTTTTCGATCAACTGCATTCAACCAGTCGGGAATACAACATCCTACGGCAAAATAGGGATTGTCGAGAAAAGGTAGTGCGTGTGCAAAGCAATTCATCTTGATTTCGTTTGTCCAAATTCAGTTAACCACGTTCTTGTCCCGATTCCGACGGCCTGCCGCCCAATACATTATCGCGGAATGTCAGAATCAGGCTATTGCGACCTTGATGATTTCAGTTCGAATCTGCCAATACGAGTTTCCGATCATCATTGATTTCATGAAATCCAGGTCTTAGATTGATAATATCACGGCCAGTACAGGAAAGGGAACACGCTGAATAATCTCAAGGCATGTCATTGTTGTGGGCTCATTCATCGGATCCCACCGCTGGCCGCAGACCAAAACGCGACCTGTACACGTTGTGGTTTGGTATTTCCGAAACCGGGAAACCTGCTGCACTCTGCGAGTCGGACTGCGGCGGCTGCGATTGGGGCGTTCGTGCTCTATTGGCCAGCTATTCTCCTTCCTATTCTGCGGATCGAAAAACTCGGCATGGAGCATCAGACTTCTTTACTGGGTGGAACGATTGAATTGCTTCGGCATGGTAATTGGTTTGTGGGCGGAATCGTTTTCTTGTTCTCGATCGTTTTTCCAATTGCAAAAATCGTGTTGCTCCTTGAGCTGAGTTTTCTGGAATTGCTGCATCGAAGACACAAGGCATTTACATTGCGTTTGATGGAAAATCTGGGCCGATGGAGCATGATGGATGTAATGTTGCTTGCGTTTATGGTGATGCTGGTCAAGCTTGGCGACATGGTCGAATTCCATTTTGGGCCCGCAATCGTTGCCTTTGTCCTCTGTGTCTCGATGAGTATGTTTGCATCGATTTCTTTTGATCCACACGCTATCTGGGAAGAAGATGAGTAATTCCTCGGAAGATCCAATCGCAACTTCGACAACCAACCAAGTCGCCCATGAACCCGGCCCTGTGGCGGTGCCAAACGCCAATGTCGTACCGGCGAAATTAACGGCGAAGGATCTTATGGGTGGCTCGAAAATGTGGTTGCTAACGCTTGTTTGTTTGCTAATCGCTGTCGGTTTAGTTTGGTGGTCAATGCCTGATCGGGGTCTGAAAATCTCGATTCATTTTCCGGAAGGGCATGGTCTTCAGGCTGAAGACGTGGTCCGTTTTCGGGGAATTGACGTGGGGACAGTCGACCGGGTGGAACTTAATTCCGATCTAACTGCGATTGATGTGGTTGTAACTTTGAAGACATTTGCGGAACCGCTGGCGAGAAAAGGCACCCGGTTCTGGATCGTCCGCCCTTCTTTGAGTTTTTCGGGAGTCTCAGGGCTGGAAACTGCGGTTGGGAACAAGTACATCGGTTTAGCACCGGGAGATCCGAAAGGGCCTCGACGATTTCGCTTTGAAGGTCTGGCGAGTCCACTACCCGACACTCTGGCAAGTGAGGGACTGGAGATTATCATTCGTGGCGAAAAGCGGCATAGTGTCAGTGAAGGTTCGCCAATCACCTGCCGGGGAGTCGAAGTTGGACATGTCCTTTCGGTTGGTCTTTCGCAGGATTCCCGGCATGTCGATGTGCGGGCGAAAGTTTTCGAGAAATACCGGAAGCTCGTTACCACCAACACCAAATTCTGGGCAACCAGTGGGGTCGATGTCGATTTTAGCCTTGGCGAGGGATTAAAACTCGATACGGAATCGCTGGAAACGATTGCGCGAGGCGGCGTTTCATTGCTGGTGATTGAAAGCGGCGGAAAAGAAGTGAATCCTGGCCACGTGTTCGACCTGTATGCCGCTCCTGAAAAAAATTGGTATGAGTCTGCCAAATCGGTTCGGTTAACCAGTTTCAAATTGTCAGGCGCTGTTCCAATGTCAGCGTCATGGACACAAAAAGGACTGTTTGGCGAATCGAAAAAGAAGACGACGTTCATCGGAATTCCATTTCGAGACTCTGGCGGCAAGCGATTTGTCCTTGTTCCAAGCGACATGTTGGTGCTTCCCAGCAAAGGCGTCGAAGGTACGTTGAAGTTGTTTGGACCCAAGCCAAATGGTCCGGGAATCGAACCTCCTGCCTTAGATGCCGATTCTGAAACGCCAGAATTCGTACGATTGCCGGTGCCCGCAGATTTTACCGATCAATGGATCGATGCGAGTCGAGATGTGCGTCGGTTGGAAACGATCGAATCATGCCTGGCCGTGAGGGCAAATAAGGACGGTTCTGAATTGATGTATCTTGATTATCCGATCGAACACCATCAGCTGACGATCGACGAATCGCAACCTGACCGTTGGTTCATGAACCGCTTCGACGGTGATCGCCGCGTGTGGCATGGTGCTCCGGTTTTGTCGGCGACAGACGGCAAGCTGATTGGTGCGATTTCTGTGAGCGATCGTCAAGCGACGATCGTCAAATTCTCAGAAACGTTCGATCTGAAATAGTTCCTACGGAACGTCAACCCAGCATCGCGATTTGCCACTTTCAAGCACGGCATCGCAGACTTTTTGAGTTTCGAGTGCATCCCGGAACGTTGGCGCCGCCGGCTGGCCCGATTCGATTCCTTTGATGAAGTCTGCAACTTGATGCACAAAGCTATGCTCATAGCCAATATTGAGACCAGGCACCCACCAATTGCTCATGTACGGATGATCGCTGTCGGAGACGTGAATGCTCCTCCAGCCCCGCATCGGGCCCTCGACACGATGATCGAAATATTCGAGGCGGTGAAGATCATGCAGATCCCATCTAATGGAAGCGTGTTCACCGTTTATCTCGAATGTATAAAGTGCTTTGTGTCCTCGTGCGTATCGAGTCGACTCGAACAATCCGAGCGAGCCGTTGTTGAAATGGCATAAAAACGCACAAGCGTCGTCGATTCCGACCTCTTCTACCTTTCCTGTTTCGGTGTGCATTCGTTGCTTGACGAAAGTCTCGGTCATGGCCGAGACGTCTTTGATACCGCCGTTCAGCCAAATGGCAGTATCAATGCAATGAGCCAACAAATCGCCGGTCACACCGCTACCTGCCGCTTTAACGTCGAGTCTCCAAAGTGCATTGCCGCCCTGTGGCAGGTCTTCCGCGATCGTCCAGTCTTGAAGGAAATTTGCTCGGTAATGAAAGATCCGGCCAAGATTGCCGCTGTCCACGATGTTCTTGGCGTGGGTGACCGCCGGTACACGTCGATAGTTGTACCAGACAATATTCGGCACACCGGCTTTTTCAACGGCCGCACACATTTCTTCGCCTTCGGCAGCATTCATGGCAATCGGTTTTTCGCAGAGTATCATTTTGCCCGCTGTGGCTGCTGCGATCGCGATTTCCTTGTGCAGGTTGTTCGGAACGCAAACGTCGATCGCGTCGATATCGTCTCGTGCGACCAGCTTTCGCCAATCCGTTTCAACCGACTCGTATCCCCAGGTGTCTGCAAAAGCCCGGACGGCTTCTTCATTGCGAGCACAAACGGCTTTGAGAACCGGCCGATGATTGAGCTTGAAAAAGTTATTGACCGTTAAGTAGGCGTTGCTGTGGGCTTTGGCCATGAAACCATAGCCGATCATGCCGATGTTGAGGCTTTTCATATTCACACTTTGTCCAACAGGTTTGTGAATGAGCAATGACCAATGACTAATGACCAATGACTAATGACCAATGACCAATGACTAATGACCAATGACTAATGACCAATGACCAATGACCAATGACCAATGACTAATGACTAATGACTAATGACTAATGACTAATGACTAATGACTAATGACTAATCTGTTTTGGCATTTCGATGGATTGTGGCAAAAATGCGGTTGAGTTCATCTGCTTCTTTCCAAAGCAAGCGAAGATCGTCGGTCATGGTTTCATCCACGGCGACGGCCAACATTCTCAGCCAATGTTTAGTCTCCTTTGCCTCGCGGCTGCAGAGACTTATTCGATAACGAAATTCTTTCTTCGAGGCGGCTTCATCCGCCTCCGCGTAATTAGCTCCAATACTTGTTGACGATCGCACGGCCTGGCTGATTAGCGGCCGCGTAATTGCATCTTGTTTGATTTTGCGTAATGTTCGAATCGTATTCTCGCCGAAGCCAGCGGTCCTTTCGGCAAGATCAAATTTTGCCTTTTCCTTCACCATCAGTAGTTGCCAATGGTTCATTGTTAATTGGACATTGGTCATTGGTCATTTAATTCTGTGCGGACCCTAATCATGGCCTCTAAAATCGTGTTCCACGTTTGGGGCGTTTCCAATGTCGAATTCGGGAACATGCATCCATCCCAGCAGATGTGCCGAATGCCGCGATCGGCAGCTCCATCCAACCAGTAGGTCGAACACCTGGTGATGTCGAGTTTTCCGTTTGGATCGTCAGCCGGACAGTGTCGTCCTGTTTTGTCGTGGTCGCCGCTGCCGTGAACGGTTCCGTCATTTTGAGCGACATGGAAATCGATGGTCCACGGTCGTAGGGCATCCGTCATCGTTTTGTAGGCGTTCCAGAATTCCTGTTCGCTGTAGCCTTCCTTCAATAACGCGTGCTCGGGAGCGTTGACTCCCAGCAAGTAAAGATAAGTGTGGGCGAGATCCGCCTGGAAGCCAACTGTTTCCGGCATACCGACGGCTTCGAGCAGGTTAAGCATGTTTTTCCAGGAATGCATGCCAGCCCAACAAACTTCGCCTTCGGCCGCAAGTCGCTCGCCATGGTCTGCGGCAACTTTGGCGGCTTCCCTAAACGTCGATGCAATCAGTTTGGTGTTCGCATCTGGATCCTGTGCCCAGTTGGCAGTTCCGCTTTCCGCGGAATCGATGCGGATGACACCGTACTTGCGAACGCCATGATCGTTGAAGATTCTGGCGATATGACATGCTTGTTTTACGGCTGTGACAAAATTCTTGCGATCCTTTTCAGTTCCCATTGCCGAGCCACCGACCGTTCCCGGCCAAATGGGTGCCACTAGAGATCCTACGACCAGGTCGTACGAGGCGATTTTGTCGGCGATCGCTCTCAAGTCCTCTTCGCTGGCAAACGGATCGGTATGCGGATGAAACAGAAAGTAGTCAACGCCATCGAACTTCTGCCCCTCGACTTCAGCGGCGGCCGTCAATTCGAGCATACGATCGAGGCTGATATCGGGTTCATCGCCTCCCTGGCTGGCTTTTCCGACAAGACCTGGCCACATGGCGTTGTGGAGTTTGAGCGACGTATTTGCCATCAGAAGACTCTCTTTCGGACGGGTTTCGGCTTTCGCCGTACGATTTAGCAAAAAAATATCTGCACATGAGAGGACTCCGCACAAGAGTACCCCGCTTAGGGCTGCTCCATATTTCAGGCCTGACCCGATTCGCGGCTCCCCCTCGCGGAGCCCACTCACAAGCAGATAACGCCGTGTGAGAAACAAGTTTTATGTCGAATCGGCCGTCTCGTCAAACGCTGCTGGAAACAATTTCGGATCGGCTGTTCCGGGAGACTGTTTTTTGGCCCGCAAGGGTCGACGCCATGTCTGCCCAGGGCAACGCCCTCTTTATACCCCACATCTTTCTTGAGCTTCAAATTTTCGTCGGGCTCACCCCGGGCTCGCCCCGGCGGGATCAAAACTGGCAAGCTACAACAATTTGAATTGAGTGCAATTCGCCTTCGGCGGGGGTTACTTGCCAATTCCCTGTTGGAGTTAATCTCAACAATCATCTGGAGCAAATACGTGCCCCGTTAGGCAGTCCGCCGCGGCGGATCGGCTCAACTTGATTGGCTATCGATACGACTTGTGCCGACAAGGGCTTGGGTTAAGCAGCCTTTTTCGCAAACAGGTCGGCATGATTCGGATTGGTCACGATGTGTCCGGCGACGCGTTCGGCCAATGCGCCGATCGTCATATAAGGGTTCACACCAAGTGCCGTCGGCATGAGTGAGCCGTCGGCGACGTATAATCCGTGATGCACTTCGGGTTCACCAGTTTGTGAATCTGCTCTTCCCCGTTGAGCCCCGTTGTAAACCTGCCCGAGATGATTCGCGACACCGATGGAGGGATCGTCGCTCATTCCACATCCGCCAAGTGGATGGACGGAGACAAGATTGTCGCCAAATGCTTTGAGCCGTTTGTATCGCCCGCCATGGGCGGCGGCGAGCCGTTCGAATTCTTCGAAGACCATATGCCGATAGGCTGATTCTTTATGACCCGGCCATTTGATCTGCCATCGGCCATCAATCCATTCGACACGGCCTTTTGCGCCGTCGTGCCCCATACCAAGCATCACCATGGAATTGTTCAAGTCGGGATCGTTGAGAAGAAAGCGAAACAGTTTGCTCACTCCCCGCGGGATTGCGGCGTCTTGAATCAATAGTCGCCGCGGAAGTTCGATTTCGCGATAAAAATTCAAAGAAGATTGGACGGTTGGACCAACACCTCCGGGCGTTAGTGGGGGATAAGTTCCGTATCCACCAATGTTGGTTGTCCCGGGCATGTCGATTACAAATCCAATCGTGTCACCATTGCCCGACCAGTTCTTGCCGAGGCCTGGTGAAAAAGGGAATTCATCACTCTCAGATTGCATCAGGATGGTCGCGCTGCCGGGACTGCCGGCGCTGACGACTACGATTCGCGAATTCACGCTGAGCGGATGACGCGTGATTTTTGTCTTCGAGTCATCGATATAAGTCATGTTAATTCGGTAATAACCATTTTTCTTTTCAATCGTCTCGACTTCGACTTGCGTGTACATTTCGGCGCCGTTCCATTTGGCAATCGGCAAATAATTCATCGTTAATGCGTTTTTTGCACCAACGTTACAGCCGTTGATACAGTCGCCACAAAGGTTACAAGGCCTTTGAATCATGCCCTGCGGATTGCGCATGGATTGATCGAGATGTCGGTGGTCATACATTACCGAAACATGTGACCGATCATAGAAATTGGGGTAATTGCTCATCCTGGCTGCCGCCATTCTTCGCACTCGAACTTTGGGTGTTTGATCCAAGGGCGTCCTGGTGAGGCTCATGGCTCCGGCGATTCGGTCGTAGTACGGGGCGAGGATCTCGATATCGTTAAGTGCTTTGGGCCACGCAGGTTGCTGGAAAACTTCCGGATGTGGCCGCAACGCGACGCTGGCGTTGATCAGGCTCCCACCGCCGAGGCCGTTGCCGGTGAGAATGTTCACTTCCTCATTGAACATAACATTGAATAGACCCAACGGATTGTTGGTTTGGCCCTTGGATGGCCCAACCAGCATGTTTCGCGCTTCCGCAAAGACGTCTTTAAAAGTATCGGGAAACGTACCGGGAACCCATTCCTTTCCCCGTTCGAGAATGCAGATGCGATTCTCTTCATTGAGACGTTGTGACAGTCGAGCTGCACATACCGACGCACCATAGCCTGATCCAATAACCACTACCCCAAAATGAATCTCGTTTGGGCTCTGCGAAGTCAGAAACAACTGGCGGATGGAGTTGGAGAGTTGACCTCCGAACTCGTGCAGGCTGGTTCGGTAATCGTTAAAGGCACGTTGCTTGAGCGGAGTATTACAGGAGCCTGTTCTTGATCGAGCGTGTTGCCGACTGGTTCTTAGCCCGTCCCCTTTTGCAGCCGAGGTCCCGCCCCCGGCAAATACAGTTGCCGCGACAGCTGTTTTGATCGCGTTTCGACGATTAATGATGGGTAATGGTGTAGATTTTGAGAGGTGTGACGGAATTTGTGGGTCGGCCATCGCAGCTAGATTCCTTGATAGCGCGGCGCACAACGGCGCAACCTGCAGGTAAAGTTAACATCATTTTGACGGTTAACCTCTTTATCGTAATTTTGTAGGCCGGTCTTCGAATCAACCCCCGCCATCGAATCCGAATCAAAAACTTCGTCCCATTTTTGGCGATCAAAAAGACTATACGGATTCAGGTTGACTGTTTTGACTAGTTAAACTTTGATGATTCTTCCAAGCCCCGAAGGGCAAAGCCAATATTTTGGCTCCACTCGGTTCAGGATGACATCTTCGGCGTCTCGCTTAACTTGGAAGTTCATTCATTGGACGAAAGCTTTAGTTGGAAGGCGCTAGATTGGGTCTCTCGCACGGAAAAACAAGATGTTTCACGCAGATGTGAGCGGCTAGCGCCTTGCCGCTCAAAGAATGTTGCACTGTCCACTTAGTTCGCCGTGCAAAAGGATCTTCATCCTTTATCTGGTCCTCAGGATGACTGCCCACAAATAACGCCAGAACGTGGATCGCTACTCAAGAGATCGCAAATACTCGTTGCGGTTGCCCACTCTGACTTGAAGTTCCTGTAATTCGCCATCGCGGGCAATGACGACGCTCACCGACTCGTTCGGCGGCGTCATCTCGACGTAGCGATACAAAATGCTGTGCACCGTAATCGGTTGATGATTCCATTCCAGAATGACATCGTAGTTTCGCAATCCGTATTCGTACGCAGGGTATCCCGGTTCCACACGGGTAATCACGGCTCCATTTAGATTGGG
>JAHEJI010000213.1 GCA_024638965.1 Planctomycetaceae bacterium | reverse complement strand
AGACTCGTGTCAGAGTAAGCGAGCAGTAGCCGAGTCTGTCCCAGACTCGTGTCAGAGTAGCCGAGCAGTAGCCGAGTCTGTCCCAGACTCGTCAGCCTGGGACAGGCAGACGTACAGATCGTGGGAGCAAAGCCACTCGGCTTAGGTTCAGCCAAATACTTGAATTGGCTTATGTTCGGCGCCCACGATCGACTTAGGATCAATTTCCAGCCAATTTTCAAGAAGTTCCGCATACACGCGGCGATAATCGATCTTGAATCTCAAGTCCCCATCAACCAACTGATCCGGAATTAAGCTCGGATGCTTTCCAATCAGACCCGGTTTAACTTTGGAGCCAACCACGAACAGGGGAGCTGCCGTACCGTGATCGGTGCCACGACTGGCGTTTTCGCGAACCCGTCGCCCAAACTCTGAAAACGAAACGAGCGCGACACGATCGTCATCACCCTGGGATTTCAGTTCTTTCACGAACGCGGCAATCGATGAACTCAAGTTATTCAGCAGGCCCTGGTGTGATTCGGCCTGATTCGAATGCGTATCAAAACCATCCAACGTCGTGTAGTAAATACGTGTTGAAAGTCCGCTGCCAATCAGGCGGGCAATCACGCTCAGGTTTCGCCCGAGCGTCGTCGGCGGGTATCCAAAGCTGTTGTTCGCATTTCTAGCGACATTTTCGATTCGATGGCTGGTTTCAAGAGCAACGTTGGCGCTTTCGTGAATGTAGCTCAACAAATCGTTTCCACCTGTACGTGCATCGCGAATCAAGGGCGTCAAACGTCTGCGAGTTGAATTGTCGTTGAAGATGTTCAGTCGGAAATTGTCTATCGACTGAATGGAAGGCGCCGGTTTCTTTTCGTTGCGAAGCGCAAGCGGCTGAAGTCCGTCCCCCAGATGCAACGCGGGCAGATCGTTGTCGGTGAGGTGATTGTCGATCGTTCTGCCTAGCCAGCCGATCCGATTCGATTCCGTGATTCGGTGAGCGGTATGCCACAGGTCCATTGATTCAAAATGAGAACGATTGGGATTCGGATAACCCACGCCTTGGACAACCGCGAGTTGATTGTTCTCCATCAATTCCTGGAATCCACTCAGGGCTGGATGGAATCCAATCTGGTCGTCGATTTTGAGGACAGATCCCTTGCCAATGGCCAGTGTGAATCGGTTTTTGTAGTATTCGTCGTCACCGTACGGGATGACCGTGTTTAATCCATCGTTTCCGCCGGACAACTGAACCACGACGAGGATTTTCTCACTCGCCACCTTCTCCGACTCGCGTGCGGCGCCCAGGAGAAAACCTGGAATGGCTCCGGAAAGACTGATTGCGGTGGATCCAGCCAAAGAGTGTTTTAAGAAACTTCGACGATCGTTCATTTGATTTCTCACTTCAGTTCAGTTGGAATTCGGGGAGTGCAGCCAACCAAGTGACAATTTTTTGCATCTCGCTCGAATCGACGTTAGCTAAACCTGTTTGCGCCGATTCGGGGAGAGGAACAGCGAACAGGTATTCGTTGACCCACTCGAAATTGTCACCTTCGACGACATTGGAGTTTGATTTGGCCCATTCGGTCAGACTTCCTTTCTTGAACTTCGTCTCGCCACGGGTCGCGATATCCGAAATAAGATTGGCCCTTGCTAAAACCGTTGACGCATTAATCCACGAACGACCGCCATCCCATCCTTTTACATTGGGGGGATAGAGTGGCAGTTGCCCAAGTCTTGCGAGCCGATTGCTCAAATCCTGCATGTTGACCGAGGCGCCAAAAAATCGCAGAAATCCAACAGCCAACTCAACGGGGCTTTTGATTTTCCTACCAATCGCAGCCTCCGAATAAAAAATCCGGCTCGCAAGAATGGTCCTGACCGTGCGACCAATATCGAATCCGGACTCCCGCAGTCTTTCAGCGAGCGGGGCGACGAGTTCCGGTGATATTTCCTCGTCATCAAAAACGAAAAAGCGAATCAGTTTTCGGCTGATAAATCGGGCTGCAGCGTCCTGTTGAAGCACGATTCGAACGGCGTCGTCGCCATCATAATTTCCCTTTTGGCCAAGAAACGACTTTGTCTGGTTGTCATGTTGATGGGCGTTAAATTTGAATTTGCCGCGACGAACTTCCCACCCGGTAAAGCAGCGGGCAATTTCTTTGATGTCGGTTTCCGTGTAGTTGCCCGGGCCCAGACAAAACAGCTCCATCAGTTCCCTGGAATAATTTTCGTTAGGCCGCGTTTTTCGGTTATCCTCAGAATCAAGAAACACCAGCATCGCAACATCGCGAGACAATTGCTGCACGAGAGGTTCGAATTTGCCCAGCGAATATTTGCGTAACAAAATATTCTGCCGCAACATGGCACGGGCGTCTTTAACTTTGTCGGCACCCGTTGCGAAGTGCCCATGCCAAAACAGAGTCATTTTTTCAATCAGCGGACATGGCGATTGGACCATTCGCAATAACCACCACGCAGCCAATGATCTTGAATCCTGGCTGCCGGAAACCAAACGACCGGCGGTTGCCATTTCTTCGTTGTACGAATCGGCAGAACTCGTATTAAACAATCGGTCCAGTGTTGGGTTGAGGCCGGATTTTTGGGCGGACTTGATCTCGCCGATCGTCCCGCCGAAACCAGCCCGGCGAAGTAGATGAGCCGACAGTCGATTTGACCAAGGGCGTTCAGGTGACGGCCTGAATTTTTTCCAAGCGGACTTGACATCGATATCGGTCATCGAATTTTATCTCCAGTCGTTTCACTCCGCGGTACGAATTGTGAATTCTAGCTTCATCTCATCTGGCTCGACACGAAAGTCCAGTTCACTTTCATGGAGAAGACTGGCCAGTGTGAGAAGAGTTTCAATCTCATTCTTCGCTGCCTTGCGATCGTGGCCTTTTTCGAGCATGTTTTGAGCGATAAGTGATTCACGATTGTCTTTCAGGATTTGATGCAGCTGTTTTCCGTCAATCTGCAGGATTGTATTGGACTGGCAATTGCCGATCGTTTGTTTGGCCAGCTTCGCCAACTCGACTGCAAGCTCTCGGGAGCTCGAAATAATGACATGATCACCCTGAAACGCCATGGTTGGAGCAAAATTAAACAGCAAGAGGCCTTTCTCGGTGTCATCGTCGTAGACGTAGCTGGCGCTGGAGACTTTCGTGTCGCCGAGGGTCTCCGAATCAAGGTCGAGTTGTGGTTGGCCTTCCATTCCCAGGTTGATGTTGGCGAAACCAATGACACTCTGGAACGCAATCTTGAGTTTGCGACGGATCTTTTCCGGATCCTTCAGCTTTCCAATGAGTGCAAAAGCTGGTAAGCGGATATCGGGCACGTATTCTTCGTCAAACTTGTTTTCGGTTACCACAATTTGCACACCCGGTTCCAACGCACCTAATACGTCCTGGCCAAAATCCATCCCCGAGAAAATGTTCGAGAGTTGACTATCGGCTTGGGCAAGTTGGGCGATCACGTTTTCTTCAAACAGGTCTTCTTTGGACAGCCACCAGCCGGCAATATCTCGATAAGACGTCAAACTCGCGATGGCCTGCTTGGGTTCAAGTTGTGCGGGCCCTCGACCCTTCAAATTCTTGCCAAAAAAGAACTCGCGAGATTCATTGGCCCAATCGGCATTAAAAGGCATTGAAATCGAAAACTGTAAATCTTGATCAAGCTCGACTGTGGCAACCGCAAGAGGCGCATGCTTTAGTCCGTCCAGCACGCCACCGAAAACAAGTTCAACGCCGGGATTGTTGGTCTTGCCAGAGAATAATTCGGCCGCTTGTTCTGATTCGCGAAGGGTTGCGAGGTCGATTGCCCCCCAAGCATCCGTTGATCTGCGTTTTCTGTTTGCGGACTGAAACCATTCTTGTTTGGCGAGAGAACGTGATGAGCCGTCGTGCATATTGTCAACGATTTTTTTGGCTAATGCCGATTTGTTAGAAATCAAGAACCACGATTTGTAGCGTGCGACCAGGAAGTCATCAAATTCGGCCGCTTTGGCATTACGGTAGGTTTCTTTTTCAAATGGAACTTCATTTCCTTCTTGAGTGGCCTGGTTGCTGATGAGATTCAGGATCGAGCCTGCCAGCCTTTTAAGTTTGGCTTCGTCTTTTGACTTAAAGAGAATCACGGCGCCTTCGGTTTGGGCGTCGAAAGCCAGGTAGAGTCCGTCGCCCAGGTTGGTTCTGACGGAATCCAATAACGGCTCACCGATTTGTTGCTCAAGAACTGCTTTTCCGACAAAGGCGGCGGCGAATTGCGGAGAGGCGAGAACCTGTTTGAACTGATCTTGTTCTTGGACGAATTTCGATACGGGGTGTTCAAGAATTTGATCGATTACGTCTGCGGGTTTCGTGAATTCGATATAGGCGGCCGTCGATTCCGGGAGCACCTCGGCGGCTGAATCAATTCCCTGCGCGAAGGCGGAATTGGCAAGTAAACCAACCAGAAGCGCGATAAGAAGCGAACGGGATCTAAATCGTTTCATCGTAGGATCTCCTTTATGTCGCTTGACGGATATAGAATTAGGTACCCAACAATTTGAGTCCAGGTTTCTGCGAAGGCCACCGGCAGGGTTAATTGGGCAGTTTTGTCCGAGATCGTGAGGCCCCGAATTTGGCTCGGGTACGCGATGAAGAGTCCTGCAAGTTGGGAAAAATAAGTCGATTTTTTGGCTTTGTGCTGGCGTCGCCAGCTAACAAATGTCTGGCAATATAGGTCAAGAAATCCAGTCCTATGCCTGCAAATGGTGGATAAGCGGGAAAAATAGTGGATTAACGGGTGGAATTTGTTGACTAAACGGCTACAGCACGTAGAGTGAATGTGTGAGATCGTCTTTTCGCGGCTGTCAACCCCCACAGATAAAGTCGGAATTGACGCAAGAACGGTCCATTTGGCCGTTAAACCAAAGGAATGTAGGAATATGCTAGTTCTATCAAGAAAGAAGAACGAAAGTATCGTGATCAACGACGACATTAAGATCGTCGTGGTTGAAATTCGTGGTGATAAGGTACGTCTTGGGGTGGAAGCTCCCAAAGAGGTGCCGGTCCACCGACGAGAAGTGTACGACGCGATCAAGCGTTCAGAGCAGGAAAACGGCGGCACCACAGATTCTAGTTCTGCGGCGGCCCAGGAATCTGAATAGGCCCAGAGGCGACATTCGGAGCGAAAAACGCCAAAATGCGGCCATTCAAAGGGTTTGTTAAAAGCGTCCTGCTGCGCTTAGCTCTTTCGCCCTGGCGCGCGAACCAATTAACGGCAGGTCCATCTGATCAGCTATTGACGGAACCCAAATCCCAAGATTACCTTAGTTCCCTTGGCGGTCATACCGACAAGCCAAATCACGGCCCCTTCGTCTAGTGGTCTAGGACTCCGGCCTTTCACGCCGGCAACACGGGTTCGAGTCCCGTAGGGGTCATTTTTAGCTTTAACATGCTCCGAGAGACGCTTGTTTCTCGGGGTTTTTGCATTTGTGCTCTGCCGTTCTTGCCCGTTCTGGGGCGTGCGTACGTCAGATTTTCCGTTGCCGTTTTTGGCAATTTCGGAGTCCTTAAACGGATCTACTTTTAGCGCTTGCTCAAAGTCTTGGCGGGTCGTTCGGTTGTAGTGCTTCAAGGCTGTTTTCATATCATGGCCGAACCAATCCACAATGGTCTTGGGCGTGATCCCGGCAATCCGACAGACATCATTCACAGCCGACAATCTCATGTTTCGGAACGGATTATCAAACTTGGGAACCCCGGCATCCTTCCTGATTCGATGGAATCTTTCCGACAAGCTGACCCCGGGTCGGCGTAGGAACTCTTGAGTGATCACATATTCCGATTTTTCTCCGGTCAGCTCCAAGTGATCAGAGAGTGCTTGTTCCAACCTGTCAAATAGTGGCATCGTGCGTTCTGTCTTGCCATATCGTTTGGTTTTGGTGGCGGTGATCCTGATCGTCCTGGCGTGCCAATTAACGTCGGTCCACTTCAAGTTGGTCAACTCGGAAGGACAACAAAGTCCACCCAACCTGGCCAACGCGATGATCGTTCACGCAGCTCGAATCTTTGCGTTGGCCGGCCTGGCGTCCCCGGTTCCGATTGGATACATCCACCGTAGCCAACGTTACTAAGTTCTACAAAGCAAGTTCAGCGTGTTCAGCCGTTTGTTGGCCTACAACACCAATCGAACCTGGCTGTTTAAGCCCGACAAAATTACCCATCTTAATCTCCCTGGTAGATAGCAGTCGAGTTTGGAGTCGTCCGCTTATTCGTGAGGATTGCCTTGCAATCGGCTAGATAAAGACATCGCTTCCTCACACCCACCCCATTGAATTGCTATTGCAACGTTTGCAAGTAAATGAAACAACGTATCGTCCACGCGCGTTTATTTCACAGTCGTTCCTTAGTCTTAGGAATGGCTATTAAACCAAATATTCTTACAAGCCAAATGATCCAATCAATTCATGAAAGTGTAATTCGAATCATTTTGCTCGCGGCTCTCATTATTTTTGCTGGTCCGCAGTGCGCCATATTCGGTCAAGCATTAGTACCGAAACCAAGACCGAACGTGTTGATGATCGTCATCGACGACTTGAATGACTGGGTCGGTTATGTTTCAAATGAACGCGATGACAGCCTGTTAGATATATTAGTTCCCGATGAGGAAAAAAGAAAACGACTAAAGAACTATTTGACTCCCAACATTGACAAGCTTGCCGCGAGTGGCGTCGCTTTTTCCGATGCCCATTGCAACTGCCCACTTTGCGGGCCATCGCGAGTCAGCTTTTTAACAGGAGTGCTGCCTTCGACAACTGGGTTTTACTTGAATGATAAACGTTCGTTTCGAGAAAGTATCGCGAACGGCGCGGACTACGTAACGCTTCCTCAGCACTTCAAACGACAAGGATATTTAACAGTCGAAGCGGGTAAGGTTTTTCATCTCGGCCGTACTGGACGGAAGAAACAAAAATCGCCCGAAGGCTCTGATCCACAAAGTTGGTCGGCCCAGCACATTGGATGGTCTGGAACAAGATGGAAATTCAAACCAAGAATTTCCAAGGGCGTTCAATACCTCGGCAATCCGTGGAAGTATGATTCAGGGGACGTAGCAAAGCAAATTCTTCGCTCAAACGAATCGAGTAGTTTGTCCAGAGTTCCAGTGCCGCATCAAGATCGGTGGCATAGAGGAATAATTCCAAAGCATTTTCCTGATTTTTTCAATTGGGGCATTTTACCAGAACCAGGAGACGTCTGGTATCACCCCTCCACTTGGTCAACAACCGAATCGACCCATGACTATAGGCATGCGGATTTCATCGCCAGTTTTCTCAGCGGGGCGAGTGACGAAAATCGCGCGAAATTTCTGTTTGACAATGCTCCCAAGACTCTTAGCGTCAGTAAAGGATTGCCCAAGCGCAAGCCTGACCAACCGTTTTTTGTAGCTTACGGAGGGCACCGACCCCATGCACCATTTATTGTCCCGAAGAGTTTTCGGGACTCGCTTCAAGAGATAATTTCGCCCGAAGACCTTGATCTTGAGGCACTCGATCAGCTCAACCATGCGACTCGTTTCGGTAAAACCGCAAACCAAATAGCCTCGCTCGCGAACTTGCACAATGCGATTACGATGAGCGGAGAAGAGACCTTTGGCGACCGTTACCATCATTGGCGTGAAGCGCTTTACATGTATCTGGCGTCAGTTAATTTTGCGGATGCTTGCATTGGGCGAGTTTTGGAAGGCTACGAACAATGCCCCGAGAAAGAAAACACGATTATCGTGATGTTAAGCGATCACGGGTGGCATTTGGGAAGTAAAAAACACTGGTCGAAGATGACTTTGTGGCAGGAGGCTACTCATATTCCCTTGATTATCAAGGCTCCTGGGATCGAACCCGCGAAGTGCGATGCACCTGTAAGCCTCGTATCGATTTTTCCGACATTGGTGGAATTGGCCGGATTAAAATCGCCCGCCGAATTGGATTCAAAAGCACAGATGTTGGACGGTCCATCACTGGTTCCCCTACTGATGAATCCAAACCTGCAAATGAACAAGCCTGTTATTGCAAGTTACCGTTTAAGTTCATATACGGAGTGCATTACCGCGATCGACCGAGAATGGCGATTCATTCATTATAAATCATCAGGCGAAGAGGCACTCTATGATCGGCGGAAGGATCCTTTTGAGACGAACAACCTGGTGGACGAATCCAATATCAGTTTGGCCGATGCTCGGGTTAAAGACGCATACATTCGACTTAAACTAGAAATCGAACATGTTCTGTCGAATGCAGCAAGCAATGTCGCCACGTTGAACTCCCTCACAGCTGCACGATTTCGTTTACATCGGATTGCGACTTCCGTAACCGAATCTGAAAAACGAAGTACATTTGCCGAAGTTCCACGATATCAGATTTGTGAATGGCAGACTAAAGAAACGTTCCCCGTCGCTTGTCCGAACAGACCGAGTCGATCAACCAGTTCGCACGCGACACTCAACATGCCTCAACAAGGAGGATTGTGTTTCCGCCCCAGACTCTTTCGGAAGGCGCAACGTCGAACAAGGTTTCGTTGATCTTCCTGGTCCCAAGTCGGACGTCGGTGGAAACAGCGTAGGTGAGCACTCATCCGATGAATTCCCCGATCGTCTTATTGTGAAGACATCGCAACGCCTTCTGCAATGTCGAAAGATTCCTGTAAGGCTCGCGAGCTGGGCCGCTGCCCCGTAGCCGTATCGGAAAAAAATAAACAGACTTGTCATACTGTCACGTGACCTATTTCGCGCTACAACTTGAAGTCCTCTTGGCCGTTGATTGGACGAATTCGAGCACTGTTAGATTAGTCGGTGTCAGGTTTTCGAAATGCCTGAATCAGCCGGTTTTCAACAGATGATGCGTCGGATTTTGCGTCAGATTCGGCAACAACTGAGCTGAATAATTAGGTTTTCAGATCAGGATTGAATTGGGGAGGGTAATCCGCGTAATCCACCGCCAAATATTTGGGAGCGGTTTCATCTCCTCGTACTCTTGCCCGTGAACCTCGTATTGTCAACCCATTAGTATTTTGAATGAGTTGGATGTTATTTCAGCTGATTATCTTACGCTTCGCGGATATTTGAGCCTCTATATGTAGCGATTGGCTCCCAAAATTAATCACAGGCCCTCCAAAAATCATCCAAAACGTGGGTTTTCCCGCGAAAAAACTGCTTGAAACCGTTTTCAGTTCGTCTTTTTGATTATTGACAATTCAGCCTCTCCCAATCAAAATGAAAGCTTCTTTTGAAACCGGTCTCAAAATGTCGGTTGAAAGAGTCGTTAATGATCCTTAGCGAGTATTTGTCCACAATTTCTATGGGGGAGTCGCAACTATGAAATTCAGTTTATCCAAAATGTTAACCGCAGCACTTGCTGTCGTCGTAATGTCAATGAGTTCTGATTCGGTGAACGCCGACCTTACAGTCGGAGTCGGCGAAAGTACATCACCTTGGCTTGGATTCATGAACGTATTCGAATTGAATTCTGATCCCTTTAATATTAATCCATCGAATGCTTACGATGGTGGTTTCGTGTTTGGCAGCGGGTGGGGAGTTCCGGACCTCGTCGCGACCTTCGACGACGCTAACAACACGTTGACACTGAGTCCCAACACGATTGGCGATCCGGATCCATTCTGGTACCAGGGTGGCGGTGGCCCCGGTGCAATGGGTAACAAAATCATGGATGCGAATCTTTATCAGGAATTCGCTCCAGGAGGGTTTTCCGGTGAAACCCTGACCTTCGAAGGAACGGTTCTTGCTGATACATTCACGGGTGCGCACTTCACTGAGGTGTTCATCAAGGAATTTGACGCTGGTTACGGCCTACTTAACGAAACGCGCCTTACGGTCAACGGACCCGGTGCTTTTTCGATTAGCCAAGCGATTTCAGAAAACACAGACGGCCATGTACAGTTTGGTTTTGCCACTGTTGGGCAAAATGTTTGGGTAACCGATACCGAGCCATTTGGTAACGTCGTGTTGGCAACCATTCCAGAACCTGCCGTCGCGATCTGCCCCGACACGGCGACTGTGACAGCCGGCGCGGATTTCAGCGGAAGCTCGGCGGATATTTGCGATGAGGACAGCGCGATCTGGACCCTTCAGAGCACAACCTTCGCCGCGGCGTTTTCACCAGCTCCGATCGCGATTACATTCGAAGGTACTACGGATCCCGCTGGTGGTGGGACTGACGTGACACTGCGGCTTGTCGGCGGCCCCGAGTTCGGCAATGATTCGGCGTTCATCCAGCTGCGCATGTTTAACTTCACAACCCAGGCTTATGTAGGCATGCCCTTCATCGCTCAGCCAGACAGCGACAACACCGTCTATGAGTTTACAAATCCTGTCGCTGACTTCGTCGGTCCGAATGGCGAGCTGAGGGCGGAGATAACGTGT
>JAHEJI010000035.1 GCA_024638965.1 Planctomycetaceae bacterium | reverse complement strand
GTTTTTTGCGTGTTTCGTTTAGAAACCCCCAGACGTGCATAAGCCTGAAAACGCCGTACGCCGTCAAAACGAGGCAATAACCAAACAAGATCAAAAACACGAATTTCGGCAAAACCACCTGAAAGGGGCGGAGAATCGTGAGCACCAATGCAACAATCAAGGTGAGCACCAACAGAGTGCTAATCTTGAAATTGCATCCGCGGCCTGTTTTCGACTCGAGAGGCGTCTCGCGATTGCTCTGCGATTCGGCATTCATCTAGATGTTCAGCGCAATTGCCTTATCCGCGATGTCTTTTCGACACCAAGCGCCATCCCAGCGGATGCATTTGATTGCTTTATAGGCTTGCAGCTTGGCCGTGGCAACGCTTTCGCCGAGAGCCGTTATTCCCAGAACACGTCCGCCGTTTGTGACGATCTTGTCGTTGTCCAACTTGGTCCCAGCATGAAAGACTTTGACGTCATCGACGATTGCGGCGTCATTGAGACCGCGAATCTCGTGACCCTTTTCGTAGCTACCGGGATAGCCTTCTGAAGCCATAACCACACAGACGCTCGGGCGTTCATCCCATTCAAGAACACCGATTTCCCCAAGTCGTCGATCGACAGTCGCTTCGATCAAGTCGACGAGATCAGTCTTCAATCTCATCAGCATGGGCTGACATTCCGGATCACCAAAACGGACGTTGTACTCGAGAACTTTGGGCCCTTGCGATGTCAGCATCAGCCCGGCGTACAAAATCCCCCGAAATGGATTGCGAGAACGCTTCATCGAGTGAACGGTGGGAACCAACACGTTTGACTCAACCCAATGAAGCATCTCCTGATTAATCGAAGGAGTCGGACAATAGGCTCCCATGCCGCCGGTATTTGGCCCGGCATCACCATCATGAGCCCGTTTGTGATCCTGAGCCGGCGGCAAAGTCAAAATGGTTCGTCCATCCGTAATCGCAAGAATGCTGGCCTCCTCGCCTTGGAGCCGCTCTTCGATAATCAGGCGATCACCTGCCGAGCCAAAACGCTTTTCACGGGCAACGATATCGATTGCCTCCAGTACTTCCTTTCGAGTTGCACAAACGATCGCACCTTTCCCGGCTGCAAGGCCATCCGCTTTGACCACCAGCGGTACATCGTCTGGAGTTTCGTCATAACGCTCATTGACAAATCGCTCTGCATCAGCCGCATTTTGGAACTCGTGAAATTCGGCGGTTGGAACATCCGCGGTTCGCAACATTTTTTTGCAAAAGACTTTGCTCGCCTCCAATTGAGCCGCCGCGCGACTCGGACCAAACGCCTTGAGCCCCTCATCCGTAAATGTGTCGACAATCCCGTCGCACAAGGGAGCCTCCGGCCCAACCACCGCGAGGTCGATTGCATTTTGTTTGGCAAATTGAACCAGAGCTGGAATATCGGTCGCAGAGATATCGACGTTTTCTGCGTCCATCGCCGTGCCAGCATTTCCAGGAGCTACAAAGACCCGTTCGACTCGATTACTTTGTGCGATTTTCCAGGCGATCGCATGTTCACGGCCTCCATTTCCAACCACTAACACCTTCATATGCGAACTGTTCTTCCGTTAAGTCATTGGAGGCAAAAATCCAAATGGCTGGATTCTTAGAATTCAACCCGGATGACAACAGTGAATTCTAAACCGTTTTTCAAACTCGGCTACCCGCTTGGGTTTTCGCGGTTGTGAGCAATTTTCCAAAAATGGGGTGTCAATTCTCCCGACAATTCCACCAGTTGTTGAATCCCTGTCGATCAACCTAAAATAGGATCGTTCAGGATGACTCGACCGTATTTCGATTACCCATTGGACAGATTGACTTCACCCTTCTAGCAGAAAAAAAAGAATGAACTTCAATTCTCCACTTTTGATTGTGTCTCTAACCTTGATTACGGCTGTTGTTAGCTTGCCGTCATTTGTCATCGCTCAAGACGGCGAATGGGGAAACTTGAAAGGTTCATTCATTCTCAAAGGCGATCCGCCAGAACTTCCGCCGCTAGTCGTCGACAAGGATAAAGCAACCTGCCTGATCGACGGTAAACCACCAGAAAATGAAAACCTGATCGTTGGCGACAATGGCGAACTCAAAGACGTCTACGTCATGATGTATTTCAAAAAAGGAGATGACAAAAGGCCAGCAATTCATCCGGATTACGTTGCAGCTAAATCAGAACCGGTTGAGATCGACAATCAACTGTGTCGATTTGTGCCACATGCTGTGTTTGTCCAAACGGGGCAGACTTTTACGCTCAAAAATACTGATGACGTCGGTCACAACACCCACATCACATGTTTTAACAACGAAGAAAATATCAACCTGCCGGCAGGCGGATCCGTCGACGTGACAATGAAGAAGGCGGAAAAGGCTCCCGGAAATATCACATGTGATATTCACAAGTGGATGAGCGCGGTCGTTTTGATACGAGACGAACCCTACGCTGCGATTTCTGACGACGATGGGACTTTTCAACTGGATAACATTCCCGCGGGTACCTGGCAGTTTCAATTCTGGCACAAGAAATCGGGCTACTTGCGCAAACTTGAGATTCCAGGTTACAAAGTCGGTCGTAAAGGCGAAATCGAAGTCACGATCAAAAATGGCGAAACCCTGGACTTGGGACAAATGATGTTGCCGGCCGAAGCCATCAAAAAATAAGACAGGAAACACACCGTTAAGGGAGTCGAGAGTCTATTTCGGCCACGCATTTTGAAATGGAAACCCGGTTGACCGAAAATGACTCTCGGCCGCTTTTCACAGCCCCGATTACCCTATTTGCTGTTCTCCTGATCTCAACCACCGGATGCTATCAACGTAATCTGGCTCCAAGTGTTGAATATTCCCAATCCGAGGTCGAGACTCTCAATCAGGAAATTGAAGAGATGGAATGGTAACGTTAATCGGAACCCAAAACAGCGGTTATACAACTGTTTGGAAGCCGGATGCGACAATATGTCCGGTCGACAAAACTGCCTCTCAGAAGAAAATATTTGTGATCAGCATCTGCTCTACGGTGAGACAATTGACACGTCAAAGCATTCAACTTACGTCAAAAACCGTACTTTGCATGCTCGGCTTCTGCGTGTCGTTTGCCGGATGCGAACAGTCTCCCCCGCCAGAATTTCGATTCAACGAAGTCGAATTCATCAAACAGGAACGACTACAGCTTGCCGACGGTGAGCATTTTCCTGACGCAAACAAAAAACAGATCGGCAATCTGCTGACCGCCTTATTTGGAACGCCAGATCATCCCAAATTCCCAAACCAGCTCGGCGATCCGGAAGACCCGACTGTCAACATTGATAATCTGAAAATGGCTGCCGGTGCAGTCAAAAGTGATCGAACCGGCGAACCCAGCGGACTCTATCGAGAGCATTGCGCTCACTGTCACGGGATATCGGGCGATGGTGCCGGACCGACCGCATCATTTTTGAATCCGTATCCTCGTGATTTTCGGTTAGGCAAATTCAAGTTCAAATCGACGCCGCTGCGGCAAGCTCCCACGGATGAAGATCTGGTCAACATCATTCTTAATGGAATTCCCGGCACCGCCATGCCAAGCTTTCGAACCCTCGATCCGAAAGAAGTTGAGGCGCTCGTCGATTACGTCAAATATTTGACGATCCGAGGTCAGTTTGAGCGGCGGCTGATGGTCGAAATCGGTAATCTCGATGGCGAGCCCTTGTTGGATGTCAGCTGGATTGAAAATGAGAAAGCGGCGAAGGCGACAGAGCCAGAAGATGGCGAAGAAGAGTTTGCGGATCGTCGGGAAGCATTCGAAGAACGACTTTATGACCTTGTTTCCGGATTCCTGAACGACGAGGGAATTCTCGATCGGTGGTACGAGGCAGACGACGCCGTCTCTGAAGTGCCGCCCCCTCCCGCAAATGCGGAGTTCAAGCACGCCGACCATAAAGACCTGATTGAATCGGGCAAGCGATTGTTCGCAGGCAAAGCCAACTGCGTTCAATGTCACGGTGAGACGGGGTTGGGTGATGGTCAGACAGAAAACTTCGACGATTGGGTGAATGATTGGGGCAAGACCAGTGGCATAAATTTGTATGATGCCGCGACCTTCCGCGAATTCTCAGACGCCGGTGCGTTACGACCGCGTCCCATACGTCCGCGGAATTTGCGGATGCCCGTTTTTCGTGGCGGCAGCCATCCCGATGAAGTTTACAGAAGAATTGCAAACGGAATCGAAGGTACTCCGATGCCGTCGTCTCCCGCTTTGAGCTCTGATGAAATATGGGCCCTGGTCGCGTACGTCAAGGCTATGCCGTACGAGGCAACTGCTCTGAGCAAAAGGCCAAAACCGGTCAATGATCAGGCAGTACGGTAAAACATTTGCTTATTCATTTTTGTGGGAGGGTGAGGCTCCTGCCAAACAGATTTGACGAATCAAGTGTCTCGGCAGGAGCCTCGATCTCCCGAATTTCTGCGAATCCACGAGAAAACCGAAACGTGAACCGCTTCTGGTCCATCCTGTTCTTGCTTGTACCTGTCTTGGCGATCGCCACGTACGTGATGGCAGCCTACGACATTGCCCCGCTTAACAATGCATGGATGCCCGAAAGCTACAGTAATGCGGGAAATACGATTGACTATTTATTCAACGGTTTGCATCTGCTGTCGGCATTAATTCTTGTAGGGACGATGTTGGCGATCGGCTGGATCGTTTGGAAGTTCGACGAAAGCCGCGAACAAGCGCAGCACATTCACCACAACACCAGGCTTGAGTTAGTCTGGTCGATCATCCCCTGCATCATCCTGGTCTTTATTGCGTTTTATCAGATGAATTCCTGGGCCGAAAACAAGATGAATCGGCCAACCATCGAAGTTGACGGCCAGACCATTCCTAAACCACCGCTGGTCCTGGTCAAGGCCAAGCAATTCGGTTGGGAGTTTCATTACGCGGGCGATGACGATCGCATTCAAACACAAGATGATGTCTACATCGAGAATGAACTGGTGGTGCCTGTCGGACAGGACGTTGTTTTGCAACTGGAAAGTTACGATGTAATTCACAGCTTTTCGGTGGTCGAACTGCGTCTCAAACAAGACATTGTGCCAGGCATGATCCAGTTCGCCTGGTTTAACGCAACGCGCGAAGGCCAAATGGAGATTGCCTGTGCAGAACTTTGCGGCTGGGGCCATTACAAAATGACAGCCCGAATGCGAATCGTTTCGCAAACAGAGTTCGATAACTGGCTGTCCCAAAGAACCGCAGAGTATTCAGCCAATTATGGTTCTGACGACGGCACGCCATAACTCATGAAAGAACCTGTTTCCAACACGAACGAACAACAAACGGCTCGGAACCCGGTGTGGCGGTTTTTGACGACGTACGTGTTTGCCACTGATCATAAGATCATTGGTCTCCAGTTTCTGTTTTCTTCATTGATCTGGTTTGCCGTGGGTGGTTTTCTTGCGTTAGCCGTTCGTTGGCAACTCGCCTGGCCTTGGACGGACATGCCAATATTTGGTCCACTTTTGTTTGCGGAAAGCGGCGGTCAGATCTCGCCCGAGTTCTACAACATGCTGTTCACGATGCACGCGACGATCATGATCTTTTTCGTAATCATTCCGATCCTGGCAGGCGGGTTTGGTAATTATTTGATTCCGCTCATGATCGGCGCGGAGGATATGGCTTTTCCGCGATTAAATATGTGCAGCTACTGGTTCATGTGGCCTGCGTTTGGGTGCATGATTCTCAGCTTTTTCATGCCGGGGCACGGGCCGGGGGCCGGTTGGACTTCGTACCCTCCGCTCAGCGTACTGTTGAGTTCGGCGCCTGGGAGTGGTAACGCTCAAACGTTATGGACGTTGGGCCTGATCTTTATCGGTGTGGCGTCCATGATGGGGTCGCTCAATTACATGACGACGATTATCCAGATGCGGGCACCGGGGATGCACATGTTCCGCATGCCGATGACCGTCTGGGGAATGTTCATTACGGCCATCATGCAGGCTTTCGCTCTTCCCGTATTGACGGCGGCATTGTTAATGCAACTGTCGGATCGGGTTCTCTTAACCGGATTTTTTTTGCCGGAAGCGATCGCCGCCAATAATGCGAGCCCCGCCAGCGGTGGCGGACAGCCTTTGCTTTGGCAACACTTATTCTGGTTTTACTCGCATCCTGCGGTTTACATTATGATCTTGCCTGCGATGGGCATGGTGTCTGACATGCTTTCATGTTTTTCCCGAAAGCCTCTGTTTGGTTACCGTCCGATGGTCTATTCGATTACGGCCATCGCTGGCCTGGGCTTTATCGTGTGGGGCCATCACATGTTCATTTCGGGCATGAATCAGATCCTGGCCGTTTCGTTTATGGTGTCGACAATGCTGATCGCACTGCCCAGCGGCATCAAAGTCTTTAACTGGATCGGCACCATGTATGGAGGGCGGCTCCATTTGACGACGCCGATGCTATTCAGTATCGGGTTTGTTTCGATGTTCATCATCGGCGGACTTTCCGGCATTGTCATGGCAGCTCCACCGGTCGACATCATGATTCATGACACGTATTACATTGTCGCTCATTTGCATTACGTCCTGTTTGGGAGTTCGATCCTCGGCGTGTTTGGCGCGATCTATTTTTGGTTTCCAAAAATGTTTGGGCGGATGATGAACGACTGGCTGGGCAAATTGCATTTCCTGCTGACATTCGTTTTCTTGAATGGCACTTTTTATCCGATGCATCTGCTCGGAGCCAAAGGATTTCCTCGACGCTATGCTGATCCTTACCAGCTAGAGGGAATGCTCGAGCTGTTGCCCATGAATCAATTCATGACGTATTGTGCGATCGGCATGGGTGCAGCCCAATTGATTTTTTTGGTCAACTTTGTTGGGAGTATTTTTGTGGGACCGAAGGCAGATCGAAATCCCTGGAATTCCAATTCACTGGAGTGGTCGGCGCCCAGCCCACCGGGTCATGGCAATTTCGATTTCCAACCCATCGTTTATCGCGGCCCCTACGAATACAGTCATCCGGACACCGAAACGGACCACTTTCCACAAACCGTCGCCGAAGCGACTGACATGAAAAACGTGGAGGTGAACGCGTGAGCAAAACAAAGCAGAAATCAAAATCCAAAGCCCAATCACATTCAGATTCTGTGATGCCAAGTCGACTGCCACATCGCGTTGGTGCATTGTTAGCTGCGATCGTGTTTCCGTTGATTTGGGTGGGAGGTTTGGTCACCACCTACGATGCGGGAATGGCCGTGCCGGATTGGCCCAACACCTACAATTACAACATGTTTGCGTATCCGGTGCGGGACTGGTTCCTGGGGCCATGGGATCTGTTTGTCGAACATGGGCATCGGTTGCTGGGTTCACTTGCTGGACTGGTTGCAATCGCGCTTGTGATTGCGACCTGGCTGAAGGAACCGCGAAACTGGGTTCGCTGGATGTCGGTGGGATTGCTGTTGTTGGTGATCGCTCAGGGCGTCCTTGGAGGGATGCGCGTTCTGTTGGACGAGAGAACACTTGCCAAGATTCATGGCTGTTTGGGACCGGCGTTTTTTGCGGCGGTCATAGCCTACTGCGTCGTTACGTCGCGGTGGTGGTTGAGTCAGGAAAACCCGACAAAATCACTGGAAAATAAGGGCTCACGAAAAATGAGTGGGCTGATACAATGGCCGGTTATCATGTTGCTGATCTGCTTCGGGCAACTCGTCATTGGCGCGTTTCTCCGACACATCGACGTGGTATCCCCTCCTGGATTGTATGCCAGTCTGATCCTTGCCCATATCATCACGGCTGTCTTGATCGTGGTCGGAACCGTGGGCCAGTTCTTCTGGTTGAAAAACTCGAGGTATGGCGACACGAAGGGGCTTCATGCTTCGATCAACGTTCTCGGCTTGCTGGTGCTGATTCAGTTTGCGCTCGGGCTTGGAACGTGGGTCGTAAAGCACGGATGGCCGGTTTGGTTTGAGGACATCCCATATGCGGCTGCTTTCGTCGTAACCGAAAAATCCTTTTTGCAAATGAACTTGATCACGGCACATGTCGCCGTCGGCTCATTGCTCCTCGGATTCTGGATGATTCATGCCTTAAGGTTGGGACGGATGAAACTGAACTCAATTGACATTGAAGACACACAGTGGTTCGCGACCCAGAATGCGAATCTCGATTTGGCGGACGCGACCTAACGAAGACACACAAATGGCTTCTGCAACCAACAACAATTCAATCATTGACATCACAAAAAATCAGGACTCGCGATGGAGTGCATACGTCGAGCTGACCAAGTTGCGTATTTCGGTAATGGTCCTTGTGACCTTTGTAGTGGCTGCCGTGTTGGCAGGGGCAGGTGGTCCGATCAGTATTCCCGTGCTCCTATGTGCCTCGTTTGGCATGCTGGCAATTGCGGCCAGCGGTAATGCCATGAACATGTTCGTTGAGCGATATTCCGACTTTTTGATGAAGCGGACTCAAACCCGACCACTTCCCGACCAACGCTTGTCAGCCACGGAAGTCGCGACTTTTGGTGCGGTCAGTTTTGGTGTGGGCGTGGCGGTTCTTTTGGCCGCCGTCAATTGGCAGATTGCTGTTTGTGGAATCGCGAACTGGATACTTTATGTGTTCATCTACACGCCGATGAAGCGGTGGACATCTTTCAATACCGAAGTTGGTGCGATTGCAGGAGCGATGCCGGTGATCATGGGTTGCCTGGCAACCATTGAAGGCGTCAATCTGGTTGGTTGGTCGTTGTTCAGCGTGCTGGTCCTGTGGCAGTTTCCACATTTCATGGCGATTGCCTGGATGTACCGCCAAGACTACGCGGCTGGAGGTTTGAAGATGTTGACGGTGGTGGATCCAACTGGAAAACGCGCTGGACGCAAAGCGGTTGTCACTGCAGTGTTGATCCTGCTCGTCAGCCTGATTCCAATTCTGACATTCCGCACCCCCGTTCATGGAATCGTGTTTGCGATAATCGCGATCGCTTTGGGAGGCTGGTATCTGAAAGCTTCGATAAATTTTGCGCGTGAACTGACCGACGGTATCGCCCGCAAGTTGCTGCGAGTATCGCTGGTTTATCTTCCTTGCTACATGTTGATCCTGTTGATCGCTAGTTTGAGCTAGGCAGTCATTCCCTTGGAAACGCAATCTTCAAACGCTGAACGCACTGAACATGTGGGATTAATCTACCAACCTGCGGTTCCTGTTTCGCCCGGAAAACTGGCCGTTTGGCTGTTTCTATCAACCGAAATCATGTTTTTTACGGCGTTGATAGGTACTTATATCGTGCTTCGATTCGGAGCGCCGGAAGGAAGTTGGCCCACGACCGGCGCCGTAAGAATTGTCGAATGGATCGGTGCGCTCAATACGTTTGTGTTAATTTGCTCCAGCGGTACGATCGTATTCGCGTTTGAAAACGCCAGACGGGACAAACCTGCCCAAGCTAAAATATGGCTGCTGCTGACCATGTTGTTGGGCGGAGCGTTTTTAGGAATTAAAGCTTACGAGTACGGTTCGAAATTTGCCCACGGAATATACCCGCGAGTGCCGAGGAGTCTGATTTACGATCGCCCGGACATCAACTATTTGTCAGGCCTGAAGCAAAACCTAAGCCAGGAGATTCGCGATCTTGAGGAGACCAAGTCATCGCCGGACGAACAGCAAAAGCTGGAAACGCTGTATTTGCTGCAGTTGGGCATGGTGGGCTGGACGGAACAGAAAGTTGGTTCAACGGCTGATCCGATGATGAAGCGGTTGGCGATCGAATCTCTGGCTCAGCAGATTTATCCGATTTCCGATCCGCAAACCGACGAACGAATCAATACTTATGTGGCCAATGAAGCAAATGAAGTCCAGATGCTGTTTGGTGAAGAAAACGCGAAGCTCAAAGAAACGGTGTTAACTCTCAAATCAACTCAGTCGGATATCGGTCAGCTTTCTGGAATTAAAGAACCGAATGACGAGGTTAAATCTACGCTCGCACAAAAAACCGAACTCGCGAACCAATTGACGGCTCAGATTACCGCCTTGACCAAAAAGACGACGCTATTACGAAAACGGAAAGAGGCACTGGAAATTTTCAAAGATATTCATGGTGGAATTAACGAGCATTTCCACTTGAAACTTCCGATGGTGATTCCCAGCGGAAATACGTGGGCCAATACGTATTTTTTGCTGACCGGATTTCACGCGTTGCACGTATTTGGAGGTCTTGTCGCGTTCCTGGTGTTGTGTCCGATGCGATTAGGCGCGAGCCGGGCTGGTCTAGTTGAAAACGTTGCTCTCTATTGGCATTTTGTAGATATTGTCTGGATCTTTCTCTTCCCGCTCCTTTACTTGTTTTAGTGATGAACGAAATCGGACAGCACACTCACAAAAAAAACAGCCCATTCATATTCATCATTGTGTTTCTGATGTTATGCGCTTTGACCGGGTTATCATTTTGGATTGGTCGTTCACACCTGATGGAAGACAAGTTCACAGGCTGGTCGGCCATGATGGCAGTCTCCGTGGCAAAGGCGATGTTGGTTGTTCTGTTTTTCATGCACTTGTGGTGGGAACGACCCTGGAAGTATGTGCTCACCCTTCCGGCAATCATCATGGGTGCGTTGCTGGTGTTACTTTTGGTGCCCGATATCGGTTTTCGTAATGAGCGGTATTCGCAAGAGCGTAATACCTCGGCTGCTGAAAGCCGTCAGTTGACTCTGGATTCTGTTAATTCTGAAGATGTCCATTTTGAGCGCTAGTTGAGACGAATTCATGAAGAAGATCTTTCCGTTGCTGTTATTCACGATCGCGCTGGGCTGTTGCATTGTGGCGATGGTGTTTGCACTCAAATCGCTCAGACCGGATCGTATCGCCGGACAATCGGGTTCGAGCAGTACACAAAATCCGTCTGCGGAACATCCGCCAGGCGCTGTTCTGGTCGATGTTCCCTGGAAACATCTGCCCAGCGTGCCGCAATTCAAGCTCACTAATCAGAACGATGAGACGTTTGACTCCGCCACGCTTGCGGGCAAACCGTATGCCGTCAGCTTTTTCTTTGCGTCATGCCCTTCGATTTGTCGCGACCTGAATGCACAAGTGCAACGACTCAACGAACAACTCAGAAATGAGGATGTCGGATTCGTCAGCATTTCTGTTGATCCCGAAAAAGACACGCCCGAGATCCTGGAACGGTATGCGAGAGATTACAACGCGACGCCACAACGCTGGGTCATGCTGACTGGGCCTTTGTACAAAGTCCGGGAAATTGGTGAACAGATTTTCCGGGTCATCGTGGACCCTGCCACCCATACAGACAATATTTTGCTTGTCGATAAATGGGGCCGTTACCGAGATCGTTTTAAGTGGGACGATCCTTATGACATGAAACGGTTTACGACCGTGGTCAAAGAACTCGCATCGGAAACAGAACCGCCGCTGGAGAAAACAATCCACACGCGAAACGCGATGGCGGGACTCGAAATTGATGATGTGAGTTCCATTCCCTGGATACGCGAGTTTCATCTGGTGGAACGCAGTGGGAAAAAATTCTACTCCCGCGAGATGACAGGCAGGGTCTGGATTGCCAACTTCTTTTTTACATCTTGTCCCGGCATCTGCCAAAAACAAAACGAGTACCTTCGTGCTCTTCAAGAACGCCTTGCCGATCACCCGGCGACGATCGTTAGCATCACCACCGATCCAAACACGGATTTACCGGCCGTGCTGAGCGAATACGCCAATAAATTTTCTGCGGACCAGGACAAATGGCTGTTTTGCACGGGAAACGAGCTCTTGATTCGCCGGATAAGCTCGGAATTCTTTAGGGCTCACGCGTCAGAGAATCATCACTCGTCGCAGTTGTTTGTCGTCGACAAATGGGGCAACGTCCGAGGTGATTTCAATTGGCAGGAGGCAGATCAAGAAGTCGCGATGTTGGAACTCATTGACCTGTTAAACGCAGAAACGGTTCCTCCGGCTGATTTGGACAAGAAATGACATCTATCGAAGCACACCTGAGCCAACCTGCGAAACTCAGACTTGCCGCCACGCTAAAACGAATTGCGTGGGTGATTTCCATACTGGTGCTGGGACTCGTGGGATTGATGCGGCGAATCAAGTTCGAATTACCGGAAGGCATGAGTCTCAGCTTTCTCCCCCAAGTGCACGCGATCCTCAACTCGATCGTGGTGGTTTTGTTAATCGTCGCGCTTGTGGCGATCAAGAGACGCAATGTTGACATTCACAAAAAGGCGATTGGTGCCGCGATGATTTGTTCGATTGCGTTCTTATGCTGCTACGTCGCCTATCACATCACGAGCCAAGAAACCACGTTTGGTGGTCAAGGATTTGTTCGAATCGTCTATTATTTCCTGTTAATTACCCATATTATCTCGGCGGCAGTCAGTTTTCCGTTTATCCTGTTCACCTGGATTTACGGTTTCACGAATCAATTTCAACGACACCGCGAATTCGCTAAATGGGTATTTCCTGTTTGGCTGTATGTGGCTGTCACTGGGCCTGTTTGTTACTTGATGTTGAGGCCATATTACTAGTGCGCGTTTGGTTTAAGTTTGGCGTTTATTCGTCGGTTTGGCCGGGTAATCAGAGCGCCTCGACCGCTATACGTCCGTGCGACACGCACTAAAATTGTGATCCGGCCCCAGCCCGTCAGACTATTGATGAAATTAATTCAACCTACATTTCGATCTGTCCTTTTATTTGCGTTGGTTCTGTTGCCGCAAATTGCGACAGCCTGCCCGACCTGCAAAGACTCGTTACACGACAACGGCTCAGCGATGGGTTTCGCGATCAGCATCATTTTCATGATGAGCATGCCACTCTTGATCACAACCTTCTGGGTCGTTTTGATTTGGCGTCTTCGTTCCGGAATGATGCAGGAAAACGTGGGCAACTCAGATCATTTGTTTAACGCCCAGTCGAAGGCGCCGGCTGATCTTTGCCCCAAGCCGGCGCCTACGGTTGGGCGTTAAACTAGCGGACCAATCCTGCTGCATCCCCGTTTTTCTGAATTCATCATTCCGGCCAAGTCGGCGGATTGATTAACCAGGATCGAACGATTTCACCGGCAGCCTGGAATCGGCCCGAATAAAAATGGTCGGCATTCTCAATCGTTTTCATGGAATACTGGCGATGTGATTCAATTAATGATTTCAGTTCAGGCTCCAACCCGGCAAAAGCTGGATTTTCGTCAAGCTCGATCTGGCCATAAAGCAACAACGTTGGTACCTCTATCTTCTCAGCAAAGCTCAGCCAATTGTATTTGTCGGCCGGACCGTACTTTTCCAGATACGCCGCGGCCGCCATCCAAATTGGAAACGGAAATGTGGCTCGCATCAATTCTTCACCGCGGCCTTGATCAACAAAGGAATGTGCTTGTTCCAACATCGTTCGAAAATCATCACCCCCTGCCGATTCGAGCAGGGTTTGGTGGCAAAGCCGAGTCGCCGATAATGCAACCAGTGCTTTGACGTTTTCGCTGGGGCGATGAGCTTGAGCATACAGCGTCTTGATCGCCCCCAAGCTGTGCCCGAAAAATACTTGATTTTGAAAACCCTGTTTCGTCAAAAAATTCGACCAAGCGTTCAAATCATACTCGCAGTCACTGACCATTTCATAAGCCGCCCCAATCATCGCGACCCGGCCGGATTTGATTGTCATCGTGAGATTGTCGTGGCCGCGCGTGTTTGCCAAGACAACGCTGATTCCAATCTCGGACATGACACGAGCAAAGTACGTCAGCAACCGGGAAGAATAGAAATTCCCTCCCAAACCATGAGTGATAACAGCCGCATCAAATGCAGTCAGCCTCGGTCTATCAGAGCGGCAAAAGAATCCGTCTAAACGAACCCGGTCTTCCGTCAACACGCTGATTAACTCGCCTTGAAGATTCTGGTTTCCCACACTGTCCCCGAAATCGAGCTACGAAAATGGCCTTGATTGTAAACAACAACCAAGGCCAGTGTTTTTTCTTCGACGTTGATCAGGCTGTCACCGACTTCTATTGGTTCACGGGGTGCTGAGCACTCAGCTGCGATAGCAATTGCAGAACACCGTTCAAGTGAGCCAATCGGGGGCCGTATCGATCAACGAACTCATTCAAAACAAATTCACCGTCCATCATATTTTCGAAATTATCGTTGACTTCGACCGTCAAATTTTGCAAAAACTCGGTTTGCACCTGGCTTAGGGCTTCAGCAGCCGCTCGACACCTTCGAGCCAGCAATGGATTAGCTTCTTTCCATTGACCAAGTTCGGATACACGTTGCCGCTGCGCGGCACCCATTTGGTCGACTAATTCTTCCAGCAGTTCGTTTTGACGATCTTGACCAATAACCAACTGTTGAAGCAACGCGGTTATCTCCGAACCTTGATTCGTCTGAGGACTATTTGGAACATGCGGATCGCTAGCACTTTGACTAACGTCGATTCTGAATACCGGGGAAAGATCCTGAGGATCGTGACTCATGAGCCTTGCTCCAAACGTTGATTACGATGACTACATCCAACAGTATAAACACAGCTAAGAAGAGTGTCGAGCAATTGTCTTCAAATGCCCGCGCATTATGAATTTTGAAAAATGATTTGAGTGAACAAACATTAGACCCGGCAAAGCTTCTCATAAACCTTATCTATAACGACACCTATGCGGTTGTTTCGGTTTGGCGGGAAGCTCTGCGGGCGAGACACTGACCTAAAGTCCCGTTTCGATAGCTACCGATTATAATTTTGTCTCGTTTTTTTTCTTTGCTAAATTTTGCTTTTTATTGGTTGACACCAGCCAGCAAACCTACTCAACAATTCTCGACGAACACGCCTTAACTTCACCGCATCACCTAAATTCAAGCTACCTACGTGACATCAGTTTCGCAAAACTCACAAAACGCCAGGTTTGGCTTCGTTTCGATCATTCAAGTCCCCGAACTGGGGCATTGCGGTGGCTTGTTAATTCTCAACTCCCTGGGAAGGCCAACCGAATTCCATTGCACGGCTCCTGTCCCGGAAAATCGAGCACAGCGAATACTATATGGGCAAACCTACGAAAGTTTTTTGTACTGCGATCAAATTGGATTGGCATTGGTTGGCAAGACAAAACAACGCCCTGAACTACTCATTACGAATGATCTCAAAATCTTGCCACTCAATGAGCTAGTTGAATCACCGGTTTTGTTAGCCACACCACAAGACGAGCAAACAAGACTGGACCTCCAATCCAAGTCACACAAGTTGGATTATTTCGACATCCACGAGCAGAGAATCTGGACAGAGAACCAGACGAATTCGGTGTTACATCAGATTCGCCAGCTTTGTTTTGAGTTCACTGAATCGATTCCGATTGACGAACCCTTCGAACGCATCGCTCAGGCAATCCAAGAAGCTCAAGCGGTCGTACGTTAACACCAACGGCGCTCAAAATAATGATCCAATCAAAAGTATCACCATGAATCAAATCTGGATCAACTATGACTGGCAATCTGAAATCGGTCGCGACAGTGTTTCCGAAATCGAGACTTGGATCGCCCGAAACGATAGTGTGACGCCCGTCGTTTCAGCCAGTTTTCGAAAACGGCCTGTCAAAACCAACAGCTACTTTTTCTTAGAAGAAGAACCGGTGGAAAAAATCGCTCCCAAGCCGAGTGGTCAGGGAGCTGCAACGGTAAAATCGGAAATTGACGAACGGGGCAAGCCTGACAAAAAGCAGGGCCGCACCCGAATCCAACCTCCGAACGACGTCATCAAACTGAGCGAGCGATTGTTCTATCTGCTTCAGCCACCGTTGGAAAACCTGTTTGCGGGAAACACGATGGAGTTTCCCTTCCAACCTTTCCCGTTTCAATTCGCTGGCGTTGCGTTTTTGTTTCCTCGACACAGCGCGATTCTGGCTGACGAAATGGGCCTAGGAAAGACGATGCAGGCGATAACCTCCGTACGGATGCTTTTACGTACCGGCCATGCGAAAAGCATATTACTCATCTGCCCCAAGCCGTTGGTCACTAATTGGTTGCGCGAGTTCGCGTTGTGGGCCCCCGAGATCCCGGTTGCTGCGATTCAGGGTAGCCAAAATCAACGGAAGTGGCATTGGACTTGCGATCGAGCACCGGTCAAGATTGCGAACTACGAATTGTTGACGCGAGACGAACCAATTATGAAACAGTTTGAACTGTCTTATGACTTGGTCGTACTCGACGAAGCCCAACGGATTAAAAACCGTTCCAGCGCCACCAGCAAGACCATTCGCGAAATCAAACGTTCACGCAGCTGGGCATTGACCGGGACGCCAATTGAAAATGGTCTCGAAGATCTGGTAGGTATTTGCGAGTTTGTTTCTCCGGGCTCGTTAAACGTCGGGATGACGCCGCGTGAAGCCCGCCGGGAAGTCAAAGACATGATTTTGCGGCGGACAAAAGATTTGGTCATGACCGATATGCCTCCACGTTTGATGCGCGACGCCGAACTCGATCTCTCATCTGAACAATATGAAACGTATCGGCAGGCCGAAAATGACGGCGTGCTGAGGTTGAATCAGATGGGGCACGAAATCACGATCAAACATGTTTTTGAACTCGTATTGCGGCTGAAACAAATCTGCAATTTTGATCCAGCCACCGGTGAAAGTGCCAAAATGGAAAGGCTCAAGGCAGACATGGAAGAAGTGGCAGCCAGTGGTCAAAAGGCGATTGTATTCAGTCAATGGGTCGACACCGTGCGCCAAATCAATCCTTACCTCCGGGAGTTTCAGCCGTTGGAATTCCACGGCAGAATTCCTTCAAAACAGCGCGATTCAATCTTGGAAGAGTTCAAGAACGACCCGACGCGAAGCGTATTACTGATGAGTTACGGTGCCGGCAGTGTCGGGCTCAATCTTCAGTTTTGCCGCTATGTCTTTCTGTTCGACCGCTGGTGGAATCCGGCTGTGGAAGACCAAGCCATTAATCGCGCCCATCGGATCGGCGCTGCTGGCAGCGTCACCGTCACCCGGATGATCTCAGTCGGTACAATCGAGCAACGAATTCACGACATCCTCGAAGAGAAAAGAGAGCTTTTCCGTGAAGTACTATCTGATAACGATCGTCCCGCCAAACGAGGGCTTTCCAAAGAAGAGATATTCGGCCTATTCAATCTGCGCACGCCAGAAGGCAAAATCAAAAAAGTAGCCTAGTGAATACAGTTGCTCAGCCTGTCCCAAGCTGACGCGAGTTGGGATTAGTCTAAAACGAGTCTGGGACAGACTCGCCTACTGTTGTCGCCCATACGATTGGTGCAGCTGGCGACGTTGAGCGACCACCGTGGGATCGCCGGATTGCATACGAACTTCGTCTCGTAACTGCTGATCGGTCATGCGAATTCTTCTTTCGAAACTCCAGCGCTTCAGCCCGTAGTCGATCAGAGACAGAAGAAACAAAACAACCGCAACATGAAAACTGACTGCCAGTACAAGCCCAAACAATGATTCCACCAGTTGTTCAGCAGGCAACGCAGCCAATTCAAAAACCTGCCCACGTTGCAGCCAAAAACTCGTCATCGCCGTCAATCCTGCAACCAACGTCTTGGGTAATCCAACGAATGGTATCGAAACTAGATTCATCGAAAAAATGTGTTGCCACCATTTGTTAGGCCCCAGCCGTGTCATGTCAGGTACCACTTGTTGCGGCCGAAAAACGAGACCCGTCTGGCTCCAGTGTGATAATATTCCCAGCACTAGCATCAGTGCCATCAAGGGAGCAAGAACAGCAGCAAAGGAGAAAGTCGTTGATTGAAGCTGCGTTGTCGTTGCTGCCGCATCAAGCGACAAATTGGTTCCTGCGCCCTGCCATTGCGAGATCGTCCAATTTCGAATCCAGCTTCCGATACCGCCAAGCAACAAAAATGCCGCCGCAAGTCCACCGATCAGGTGAATCGCATTCGCCAGTTCATAACTCTTTGGTGCGTCTCCATTGCGACGAGCCTGTTGGCGACGAATTGGAGAAGCCGGATGAGTTGCGTCGCTAGAGAATTCAGACACGGTGACTCCCAGAAGTTCATTTCAAAGGTTAAAAAATGGTGTGATTCGCCGGTGTGATTGCCGCTTGGATTACGTCAACCGCCTGTTTCCAGTCGTCGACGAACAACCAAATACACCCGCCAAGTGTCAGAAATATCGCAAGTAACATCACAGCGAGATTCCCATTCAAACCGAGATGAAGCATGTTCATCTGCGGATAGGCTCTCCCAATAAGTCCGATCACGAAAGTGGCGACCATGAGCGAGGCAACTGCCGGGCCGACACCTCGCAGGGTTAACACGAAACTCTGTTGCAGCAGTTCGGTCAACAACGCCAACACCGAATCCGTCTTGAGTGAAGATCCGAGGGGAAGATTCACGAATGTGTCAAGAACAGCCGAAATGATCATTTCCGGCCCACCAATCAATGCGAACACGGCCAGTGAGACGATTCCAAACAGTTGACTAACCGAAGAAGTCGCTTGTCCAGTGTTCGGGTCCAGCTGATCTGCCACTTGCAATCCTGCCATCTGTCCGATGACCGACCCGGCCATATGTGCGGCTGCAAATAAAATCGACACCCCCAGCCCCAGCAACGCGCCGATCAAAATTTCCGAGAGAAGGGCCGAAACGATCGAGCCTGGCTCAAGAGGGACAATCGACGGGTCCACCAGCGGCAAAGCGATTATCGTAATCGCGAATGCGATTCCGATTCGAGGCATACGCCCGACAACGCGGCTGCCTAACAATGGAGCCGTCATCATGACTGCCATCAATCTGGCCATGACCAACATGAATGTAACGGCCATCTCCATAACTACTTTGTCCGCTCCTCAACTTGAACATCAGCCATTCGAGGTGCCGACGATTTTTTCAAGCCGCCCATCATTGGCATCGAACTGTGGGCGCGATTGGTCAAGTTGGGCATGCGGTTGCTCTGCCCCAGCATCGGCATCGAACTTGTTGAACGACCAAATGCAACCTCATCCCTCCGCTGGCCGCCATCCGCATTGGGTTGCATCCCGTCACGCGGAAGCTCAACGGAAGGAGCAAACGAACTTGATTTCCCCGACAAACTTATGACTGGACTCTCAAACGATTCTTTTGTGAAGTCCACCATTTGTTCCGAGAGCCACGGTAGCGCCAGCGCAAGGGCCAGAATCATTAATAAGATCTTGGGCACAAACGAAACCGTCTGGTCCTGTACTTGGGTCATGGCTTGCAGAACACCAACGGCTAATCCGATCAACAAGCCTACTGCGAGAATCGGACCGCCCACGATCAAGCAGGTTCGCAGGGCTTCTCGTCCAAGATCGACAGCGTCTTCTGGATTCACAGATGAATTCCTTGAGTTTGAATTTTTCGTCAATGACTGTGACGGCCACTGATCTTGTCAAAAGCGTATTTGACAGGTGGATACCTACGTAAACGGGCCGAAGCTCTCCAATAACATGCCCACAACCAAAGTCCAACCGTCTACCATCACGAACAAAATCAACTTGAGTGGAAAACTTACCATCGTCGGAGGCAGCATTAGCATGCCCATCGAAACCGTGACGGTAGATACAACCAAATCAACGACAAGAAACGGCAGGTAAATTTGAAAACCAAGGAGAAACGCGATTTTTAGTTCGCTAATCATGAACGCCGGTAATAGTACATTCAGCGGGACTTCTTCAATGCTTTCCGGAATCTGTTGAGATTGCTCCGGCAGGTACTTGTAAAACATTGCAACCGAATCGCCGTTGTTGGCAGCTTTGATCTGGCGGCTCATGAATCGTTTGATCGGAACGACGCCTCGCTGCCAAGCCTCTTTCCATTCCATTTCTTGCGACGACGCCGTATACGGATCAATCGCCTCGGTTTTGATCTCATTCCAGACCGGAGTCATGACAAGCAACGTCAAAAACAAAGACAGAGAAGTAATCACCTGGGTCGGTGGTAGTTGCTGTGCTCCAAAGGCCTGTCTTAGCAGGCTAAGCACAACCACTACTCGAACATAGCTGGTCGTCATTAACACGATTGCCGGAGCAAGGCTCAACGCCGCCAACAGTAATGCGATTTTTATCGTGGAGCCGGTTCCCTCACGCGATGTGAGTTGCTCAGCTTGCTCTGCCAGGTAGTCCGAAAAATCGGAATGATTTTCGTCGGAGATGGCATCTGACTCAGCATCCAAAGGCACCGATGCTTCCGGGAAAGCCGTGTACGTTTCTTCGACGTCGGCAGGTTGATTCAAGGAGAACCCAGTGGACCACGGAACGGCTTCCTGTCCGACTGAGAGTCCGGACAGACTCAACACGATTACTATCACGGTGAGCTGTAGCCGCCTTGAACCAGCATGGACCCTTATTCCGGATACCAGCCAACGAAGCCTGGCCAACATGAAACGGGCATTATTGATCGACTTTTTGCAATTCAAGGGCATCTTTTTCTTAAGCCGAGCGAGCTCACGCCTCGAATTCGTTGTGATGTTTTGACTGTGAAACGACTTGCGTCAGCGTTCTCAAAATCTGTTCCAACTCGCCATTCGAGCTGGAACTGGGAGCAGCCGGCTGTTGAACCAATGGGGTCGCGATCACTTGTGGCTGCACGACGGGTGTCGGCGCTGCGGCGGGCGCCTTGTCTTGAAGTTGACGTACCAGATTATTGAAAACCGTTCTTTTATCGGATTGCCCGCGGGTTCCGCGACCGGAACAAAGCGAGGTAATATGTTCCACTTCGGTTGGGTCGGTGATCTCTCCAATTGGATGCGTTCCTTCAGGCCCGTTGATCAGCAGCAGAAGTTTTGTACCCAGCCTGACTAATTGAAGAGTCTTTTTTGGTCCGAATGACGTTTGTCCAACAACTTGAAGGACTTCGGAAGGCAATCCTCCGGACCCGCCTGGCGAAAACCGCCGCCACACCCAAACGAAACCAAAATATCCTCCCAAAACAATCGCCAACGAACCAATCATTTTTTGGACATCGGCGCCGGCAAATTTTTGCTTCAACCGCTCGCCCCAACTTCCCACTTGTTCATATGAATCCTCGACGCCAGAAAATTCATCCACAGCGTCATCTCTGATCTCGGCAAACATGCTGTTTGAACTGTCCGCCAGTCGCTCGGCGTTGTTTGGCATTCCGACTTTATGGCTCGCAGACTGAACATCAGGATCGCGTTTGACAGAATCGTTAAGCCACAATGTCTCTGGATCGACTTGGGGAGGTTGGTCGCGATAGCCCTGTGAAAAGGTGAAACCCGAAGCAAACAACGTAAACGCGATTGCGATCAGTCCACTTTGCAACCAAAAACAAACAGTGTCTTTTGTTGAAGTTTGTCTCATCTGAAACGACTTCCGTGACGAAAAAGATAAAGGGGCGATCCGTGCTAATTCCGTCCATGAAATTTTGGGAGTCGTCTTTTCGCTGAATCTCGGTCGGACGACAAGATCAAACGGATCAGATTTGGCGAAGTGCGGGTGCTAGCAATCATCTTCTGGATGACTAGCCCGTTCTTGACTTCCAGTGGGCCGTATTGACCATTAAGCTGCTTTGCGAATCCAGGATTTGATCACTTTTGCGGCCGTGTCTGGATCCCGCTCGATCAATCGGCTCAACTGTTGCTCCGCTTCTGCCTTGGCTTGGTCAGCCACCTCGTTAGATTCGTGCACGGCCGATTCGATGGACAGGAGTTCGTTGTGGCTCGCTGGATGGGGCACCGGTTTGGATTTGGTAACCAGCACCAGCATCATCAGCCCGATCAAGAGCACGGCGGCGGTTGGCCATTGACTGCGAAACAGATCCCGCATTTGCTGCCATCCTGCGATCGTTGAATCGTTTGGATGCCGATTCAAGACGACTGAAATTGGGTAGCTATCCGAATTGTCAAAGGAAGAGATAGGCAACACAGGTCGAATCTTCTCGATTAATTCTGATTTGAGTTTTTCAAACTTGTTTTCCAACAGATCGGGTGGAACTGCTTCAAGCGGAAATCCAAACAGCGTTTTCGCCTTGACCGAACCGTATCTCGCTTCGACCGCTGCTTGAGGCACGGTAATGGACACGGCAACACGTTCAACCGTAATTGGCAACATGTTTTGGGACATCTTGATTTGTGCCGTCGTAAGCTGCGTCGGTGGTACCTTTGCGGATGGAGCTTCCATGTCATCAATGGACGCGGTTCCATTCGCGCCAACGTGATCTTCGTTCGTACTGTCGACCGGTTTTGAAGTGTCGGCTAAAAGATTCGGGATCGATGCAGAACGATCGGGAGGATTGGAACTCGACTGCTGCTTTGATATGGATGCGTAATGAATTTGTACATCGAGTCCAGGATACGTGCTCAGTGCTCGTTGAATTTCGTTCTCAAAAAAGCTCCTTCGGGAATCGTTCGGATCTATTGAACTTTCCTGCTGATATTGCTCCGAAGACATCGCATGATTTGGAAAAGCGCGTCCGGTGCTGAGATCGGTTACGACGAGTTGTTTTGAGTCCATGCCGGCGAGTGCGCCGCCGATTATCTGTCGGATCGTATCGACTTGGGCTGGCGAGAGTTCTTTTTTGGCTTTGGGCATGACAGAAACAACCGCTGTCTGGCGACTTGGTTCAAAGGCAGATCGCGATTCGGCGATGTCCATTTCAAACCAGGCCTGCTCAACAAACGGTAATCTCTCGATCATTTCGCGGATTTGACGCTTTTTTTCACTGCGTTCAATTATTTTTTGCTGGGACCGTGACATGAATGGGTTGATATTGGCTGCCATATCCTGCTGATCCTGAAGATGCACCGGGACTGCTCCGTGATCAGTGATGGCCTTCAGGTAGTTTGCGCGTTGAGCGACTGGGACTTGTATTTTGTCGCCTTCGATCTTGAACTCGTCGAGCCCCGATTGACCGAGAGCAAGTTGAATTCGTTGAATATCAGCACTCCGCAAACGGCAATCGTCCAGCAAACTGCACATGGGAGTGGCGGTCTGCCAGTTGCCAAACTGAACCAGCAAGAGCACAATCGTGATGAGCATCACGGTTAACGAGATTCTTGAAATTCGAGAACTGCTTTGATACCAGCTTGCGATTCTTCCGAATGAGCTTTTCGTATCCATCATCCTTGATAGCTCCGCTTGTCCGATTAGTTGCTTTCGCAAAACTGCTCAACAGGGTTCCGTGTGTTCGGCAGCGAAATTACCTGGCCCGTTTGGGAATGACCAAAACGTGAGCGGTTCCGCCTTGCGGACAGTCCCAGGTTTGCAGTTGTCCGCCATGAGACGATGCGGCGGAATAGGCCGTTCGCAAATGTTCGGACCTCGGAAAAGGCAAAATCGTTGGTACTTCGTCCGCCTCTGAACCGGGTTCCGAAAACATGAGATCAAGTTCCAATTGCGAGGTCGGAAATTTCTTTGCATTATCTGCAACTTCAAGTTCCCATTGGTGATTCCCGTCAATCAGGGTGATCGACAGTTCGCCACCATTTTTCATCAATTCATTGGCGTGGCTTATTAATGCTTCGCATGCGATTCGAATCAGTTGTAAATCCGCAACCGCTTTTACAGTCGCCAGGTCAGTTTCAATAACGATGTTCCTCTCGGACAACTCCCCTTGATGGGAGTCAATCACGTCTTGAACCAGCTTGTTGATGGAAACCGTTTTGGCGGAACCGATTGTGAATTTTTTTTGTTCGCGTCGCATTGATAACCTGTCACCTGGAAGCATGTTATGGGGGGGACACTTTTAGCGATTTATGAATGATCGTGTCAATGGACTTACTTTCAGGCAGTAGCCAAAAATCAGTCAATTTAGGAAGGATTTCCGCGTTTGTCGGCAAAAACAAGCGGATGTACCCACGCCGCTAAAGAATTCACACGTTCTAACGTACGATGTTTGCATCGGTCCGCGACTGGATGACTTCCATCACCCATTCGTTTACGTCTGAAAATGTGGTCGGTGAAAGTTGGTCGCCACTGGGATATTGACGCAGAGTTACACAAAAACCTGCCACGTGCAAAAGACGCAATTGGTCGCAAAGCTGTTCCTGCAGAAATTCGACCGACTGGCGGTAATGGGCCCAAAAAACCGGCAAATCGCGGCATTTTGGCAAGTCGCGCAAAGGCGTTTCCGTTTTGGGAATTTGTCCATTGATCGAAATAATGCCCGCAAAAATCTCGGGACGCTGGAGAGCGATCCGAAACGCCATTTCCCCTCCGGCGCCAAAACCGGCCAGAAAAATCCGGCGTTGTGAGACGTTCAGACGAATGGATGCATGATCGATCGCAGCCATAATCGACTCATGGGCGTGTTCGATCGACTGTACGTCTTGTTGCCAATAAAATCCACGATGCTCGTTGCCAATGCACGCCTGAGGTGCAATCCCGACGTAATTACGCAGACTTGTCGCGGGCATCATTCGTTGCAATTGTTGAGAGTCTTCGCCGTTGGAATGAAGCCACACGATAAGCGGATAACTATAGTTCTTTTCGTAATGCATCGGTACGAAAAGCGAAAAATCGGTGCTTGATCGGGCAGCGAATTTGTCAAAATGGTTCCGCGAAGAAGGACCAGTCTCCTCGGTTTGAAGACTGCTCAACGGTGTAGTGGCCAAAGGGCTGATCTTAATTCTATTCACGTGTCGTCACAATCTGACTGACAATGATTTCAAAGTGCTACATCCAAGGTTCAATTTTTTAAAACAGTTACTAGCGAAAGTCAACGTCACTACGAAACGACAATCATGGGGTCGAAACAGCTGACTTTGCTACAACTGATCTCGCTAGCAACTATAACAGCTCACTAACTGCGTCACGTTCTTCTTTGAGTTCCGTCATCGTTGCGTCCATTCGTTGACGACTAAAATCGTCGATTTCCAAACCTTGAACGATTTCGTATTCTCCGTTTTTACAAGTTACCGGGAAGGAATAGATCAATCCTTCTTCGATTCCATAACTTCCATCACTTGGAATTGCCATACTCGTCCAATCGTCGTCGTTCGTACCGTTGATCCAAGTCTGAAAGTGGTCGATAGCCGCGTTAGCCGCCGACGCAGCACTTGAAAATCCACGAGCTTTGATGATCTCGGCACCTCGCTGTTGAACAATCGGAATAAACTCATCACGATACCAGGTCTGATCAACCATTTCTTTCGCAGGTGTGTTGCCAACCATCGCATTGCTGATATCCGGATATTGAGTCGCCGAATGATTACCCCAAATTGTCATCCTTGTTATTTGACTCGCTGCAGTGCCAGTCTTGGCGGCAAGTTGGCTGAGCGCGCGGTTGTGATCCAGACGAGTCATGGCGGTGATATTGCCCGATTTGATCTTGGGCGCATTGGCCGTTGTAATCAACGCATTTGTATTTGCAGGATTTCCAACAATTAGAATCCGGCAATCTTCCTTCGCATGGTTATTAATTGCCTGACCCTGATGAGAAAATATTTTTGAATTTGCTTCCAGCAAATCTTTGCGCTCCATGCCCTGTTTGCGTGGCAATGCGCCAACTAGCAGACCATAATCGGCGTCAGCAAATGCCACATTGGCATCATCGCTCAAGACAATCCCCTGCAGCAGAGGAAACGCGCAGTCGCTTAATTCCATCACGACTCCTCGAAGCGCGTCCATCGCAGGTGTTATTTCAAGCAACTGCAGAATAACGGGTTGATCTGGCCCAAGCATGTTTCCTGCAGCGATGCGAAATAACAGCCCATAACTGATTTGCCCTGCGGCGCCTGTAACGGTAACGCGAACCGGTGACTTCATGATTTTGCTCCACTGATTTCGATTTAGTTACTGCGAATATCTCGCAGTCATCCAACTGATGCAAGTGGGTGACTATCCAGAATCGAAAGTCGAAAGATCAACGGTTTCGGGTAAGCGCTTGCGAGACGACGATTTACCTGTTGGTGAGTCCTGCTTGCGCCATCGAAAAAACCATATCAAGGCGATCACACCAACAATCAGTCCGAGCAAAATGAACATCAAAAATCGGTCCAGGATAAACGCACGTGGGGAAAGTACGGCAGGAGCCAGCCCGATGACTAATGGACTCACTTGCCCGCCCTGCCCGTCTCCTTGATCCGTAAACTCGGATTGATATTTCCAAAACCGATAGAAGAAACCGTGCACTTCAACGAACTTATCTTGAATATCATTCTCGTTCATCCCGTCCGGCAACTCGGCAATGCATACCGTAACCGGAAATCGCTGACGATATTCGAGCGAACTGTCCGGACTGTTTTTGACAACGATTTTCTGGTCGCCAAGGTGAATAAACATATCCAATTCGTAATACTGATTCGCTCCCAACAACTCGCGAGTGCCTGGATCGTCAATTTGAACGGGAACGCATCGCCGTACTCTTCCTTCCACAATCACGTGATCCGCAAAATGTTCTTTGGGATTTTGCATCAAATCAACGAAACCAACGTAGCCGCCTGGCATATCGGCAACGTTTATTTTTCGGGATGCCGCCAGCATTTGAAAGAAACAGTCTGTATCGTCAGCACCTAAAGATTTCGTGTTCTGTTTTCTAACAAAGTCCAACAGCCCGATATCTACGCCTTGACTGGCGAGTAAAACCTGTGAGGGCCCAACACCCAATTCCGCGTTTTCATCGGTCGGCCGCCAGCTGATTCGGTTAGTCAAAAACAAACCCATCGCATCTTCATCTGTGCCATCCGCAGTGGGAACGATGAGTCCGTAAAAGAAACCATGGCATTCAACCGGTTGATTCAACGCGGTGTTTTCGGTCCAGGTTTTGGGTATCGACCGGGCGAGCAAGCGGATCTTTTCATTATCTTCCGTGTTGATGTCAATGGCGTAGCAGAATTTCAGACCATCATCCGAATTCGCGTTTGGGATCGACAACTTTTTTACGCCCGCCACTTTGCCAGTCAGCTTAAAAACCCAGAACCGAAAATTGCGTGGTTGGGTAAGTGCATCTGTGATCGAACTTTCGCTTGAGTATTGGCTGAATTTGACAAAGTTCCGCTCGGATACTTTTGCCACCCGATAAAGCAGCCGAATCAGAATTTCGTCATTGAGATTAAGGGGATGATTGTCTTCAACTTGTGATCCTTGACTGACGGACATCCCCGATAGCAAAATCGGGGATTCCGCTTGTTCCTGCCCCGACGCATAACTCGAGGTGGACAACCAAAGCAAACCAATCACCAATGAGACCAACGATCTCCTGTTAGTCATTTGAGTCTCCCGGCGCGTGTGAATTGTCGTCTTGGGAGTCATACAACGCCTGGACCTTTTCCAAGTCCGTTTGGATCCGAGGATCGTTTTTCAAACCGCCCAGTGCCTTGGAGATCTGTTCCTGTGTTTTCTGTCCTGGCACGAACCGGTGAGTTTTTGATCCGACAAACGCAAACCAGGCGATAATCCCAGCCACGATTGGCATCAGGAGGAAAAAACACCAAATTGCCCAGGCTGGCGGCGTCCAGGCATCGACGCTGATTTGTTTGTTGACCGGATTCCATTCGAATGACTGGGCGAGCAGCAAGGGACAAGTCTCGACCCGGTCGTTGGCAGCCCTGTATGATCGAATTTTGAAAAACACGCCATCAACTTTCAGGCGTTCATTCATTTCAACCAAATCGGTTCTTACTGCTGGAAACCCTAGCGGAAGTTTGAGGGAGTAAACACAATAAGGCGCAATATTGGTATCTGCGGGGCGCACCCAGAGAACGAAGTAATGATCGATGCCAATTTCGTTTTCTTTGACATCTAACCGTCTGGCGGATCGAACCCAACCGTTAATCGTCACGGTTTTGCCTCGGTAAACCTCTGGCTGGCTGGCGAGTTGAATATGCATTACCGGAATTGAATTTTGTGGTCGAAGGTTCATTGCCCGCTCCCAGGATAATAGCCACGCTGAGCCCTCATTTGTTCGATTCAGAGCTGTTCCGTCTTCCACCTGGTCGAGGGCCAATGTATTCAAGAATTCTGTGAGTATTCGATTCGCTGATTGCTGAGCGAGCGTGATATCTTTGCCGTCCAGGGTCAACTCCCAAGATGGCCTGATTTTATCATTCCAAAACTCCCTGGATTTCTCCAATTCAGCGAGTAACTTTTGTTTCTGTTTCGAGCCGTCGGAAAGAAATGAAATCTGTTCATCCAGCCGATTGTGGAATTGATCGCGTTTGGAATCAATCGTAGTCACGAGTTGTCCAAAACCAGCGCTCTGCTCCGGCTCGATTGGAGTTCGATCGCTGACGGCCCTCAAGAATTGAAAAAGAGCGCGCTGTCCACTTGTCTCAAGAGATGCAAACGACTCCCGCCAGAACTGTTCTCCCGCTGACGGGTATCCGCTGGTGTCACCGCGTTCAATCAAGTCGGCGAGCTGCTCAGTTCTGTCCAGCGGCGGATCATCGGATTTCGCCGACTCCCGATCTTTTGGAACCGTGTCGTCCTGGATGTCAACGTTTGGAGCGGCTGGAATCGGTTGCTTGTCAAATCCCATCCATTCCCAGCGTTCCGGTTTTCGCGCCTCTTTCATCATGATCAAGACCAGAATGAGCATCGCAAAGAGTCCGAAAATCCGGAGACGAACCGCCCTCGACATATAGTTGATCGGTCGTTTGACCGGCGGTCGAGGGAACTCTGGATCGGCTTTGATTTCAAATCCCATAATTTCAAGCCAGGTTAAAAGTGTCTGATATTCGATTGAAGAATAGTCAGCGAATTCAACGATAGATTGTTGTTTTTATTTCTACATCGCGGGAGCCCGGCAGTTGCCCTAATCTGGATTAACTACTAACTTAAATATAGGCCTATGGCTGGCGGAATTCAGTCTCCCTGTACGGACCTTGAAGCTGAAATAGGACGCAACGTCGATTTTGACAATAATCGGTGGTTTTGGTTCCCGGTTAAGGTCTATGATTGCATCCGCTGTCTCGTCTCCCACCAGTGGAATTGTCGTCCGAGTTGAGTTGGATAGGAAACAGAGATGTCGAGAATACGTATTTCCCTACTCGTATTGATTTCTTTGGGCTTTTCTTTTTTTACATTCGCTGATTCCGAGACTCTTAGTGCGGATGAACCAGCCGCAGAATTTCTCAATGCGTTACGAGAAAAAGAATATTACGACATCGCGATCATCTATTTGACGAGCCTGGAATCAAGCGAACTTATATCCGAAGAATTCCGTAAGACTTTACCCTTCGAAAAAGCGGAAACGTTGATTAAAAGTGTTTCTCGCATCCGGGACATGAAGATCCTGGAGTCGCGATTAGACGATGCTGAAAGACTCCTTGCCGAATATTCTGCCGCCTCCAGTTCGCCCGAAATCGCCGCCAAAACGAGTCGATATCGAGGCAATCTGCGTTTGGGTCGGTCGCGATTGTACGCACGCCAATCGGAGTCCGATCGGCTGACCGCCCAGGAGAAAGCGGACCTGGTTAACAAGTCGCGGGAAATGCTCAGTCTGGCATTGCAAGACTATACGCAGGCTCGCGAGTCGTTGAAAAACACGATCAGCAGTTTTCAGGTTGACGTCTCCGATCCAGGCACCGCCGCAAAACTCAAACAGCTAAGATCGACCTACACGCAAATCCGCTTGAAGCTTCCCGTCGTCAAGGAACAACTCGCGGATTCGTACGCCAAGGGATCACCTGAGTGGACAAAGTTGCTTGGAGAAGCCGCTCAGGAATACGACTATTTGTATGACAACTATCGCCGATTTGCCGCAGGACTCGATTCAGGACTATTTGCAGCACGTTGCTATTACAAGATCGGTCAAATCGACGATGCACTCAACCGACTCAAAGAAATATTTGCCCTCGAAAACACGGGCCAGTTCAAAACCATTAAGCGTAGAGCTCTTGCTCTGGCCGCAGACTGCTGGAGTTCACAAGCGGAATATCCTGCCAACTCGGTCATCAAGGAATGCGAACCGATGCTCGCCATGTTAACCGCTCAGGATATTCGCCAACCTGATTGGCTGAGAGTACAGTTGGAATTGGCAAAAGCTTACCAAATCAAAGCCACTGAACTGGAAAAAGAAAAAGGCCCCGGGACATCTGCCAGGATACGTGAATACAAAAGAAATTCAGCCAAGCTGATCAAGACCGTCTTGAGGTCCCCAGGCGATCTTCGCCAACAAGCGACCGAGTTGATGACCAAATGGAGCATTGACGTAAAACAACTCGAAGCCGAAGAACCACTTCCGGAGACTTTTTTGGAGGCTCGCCAAAAAGGAGAGGACCTTGTCACCGAGATTCAAAGTCTGTTGAACGAGCAATCCACGATCAAATTGCAACTCAGCCAAGCCGTTACAGACGCAAACAAACAGGAATTCCAGTCCGAACTGGACAACAACCGAACACAGATTCGTGAGTTGACGGAGTCCGCCTTGGGATTGTTCGAGTTGGCGTTGACCTTTAGCGATGAGAATACGGAACTCGTTGACATTAACAAACTGCGATACCTCCAGAGTTTTTGTTATTTTGTCACCGATCAATTTTTCGAATCAGCTCTGATTGCCGAGTTCATCTTAAACCGATACCCAACGGTTGACTGGACGCGGCAGGCCGCTTCGATTGCGATTCGCAGTTACTCTGCACTGTACAACAAGGCTCCCGATGATGATCGCGAATTCGAAAAGAGCAAGCTCGATGAAATCTGCCGGAAGATGATCGGGCGATGGCCAGGAAGTACGGAATCGAGTGCGGCGGCAAGCACGATGACCAGTCTTGCCTTGCAACAAAAAGATTATCTTGCGGCCGAGAAATATTTTGCAGATGTTGCCAAAAACTCGCCTTCTCGATCAGCACTTGGCCTGAAAATCGGTCAGCGACTCTGGTTTTCCTACTCCGCCGACAAGGCCGGCCTAAGTGATGAAGAACGACGTGCTCGGTTGGACCGTGTAAAAAAACATCTTTCGCAAGCGCTGGCATCGCTGGATCAACAAGACGTGACCTATGATGCCGCATTGGGTTCGTTGCTGCTGGTCAATGCTCATCTTGCCATGGGCGAAGTCAAACAAGCGATTGCTCGATTAGAAGCCGAGGCAATTGCGCCTCTCGATTTGATCAAACAAAAACATCCGGCAGTATTACAATCGAGCAAGGCCGATGTCTTCAAACGCGGTGTTTACAACACGGCAATTGACGCCTATCTGGCGGCGATGCAAGATGCTGGCGAACCACAACAATGGATCGACAAGGCAAGTGGCATCATTTCTGCGATGAAGAATGATCCAAACAGCCAAGCAAGCTTGACCAACACTTACCGCCGGATCGCCAAAAAGCTCAAAGATCAATTTGACACACTTCAAACACCTGAAGAAAAACGAAAATTTTCCAAAAGCCTCGGGTCGTTCCTGGGTTCGATCGAAAAAGACTCGAACGATCCCACCACCGTTCTCTGGGCTGGGTCAACTTTGCTGAGCGTTGCGAACTCACTAAAAGAACAAAACCTCGACAAAGACGCCGCGCCCCTTTTCAAACAATCCGTTTCTACGCTCACGCGGGCCGAATCGATGAACTTCACAGGTCCCAACTCGGCCGCGCGAGTCAAGGAACTAAGACGCCAGAGAGCTCTGGCAGAAAGAGGCAGTGGCAACTTCGAAGCCGCTGTTGATCAACTTGCAGAGATTTTGAAAGAAAGCCCAAATAATTTGAGCGTTCAAATTGACGCCGCCGAAACCCTGCATCAATGGGCCATGAAAACGAAACTGGCAAAACACTTTGCCGAGGCCAGCGGAGGAAAATTCGACGTCAAAGACTCGAGAAGCAAACGGGTTTCAAAAGTGATTTGGGGATGGCGCAAACTAGTAGGAGTCACTGGAAAGGACAAAAAGAAATACGGTAAGCAGTACAACAAGGCGTTGTATCACCAAATTGAATCGGTCTATCAATACGGTGCGCTCAAGCCAGACCCAAATGCTGTAAAGGTTGCACGCATCGAATGGGACAAGCTCGCCAAAAGGGATCCCGAGATGGGGGGCCCAATCTGGAAACCCAAATACGCGGCTTTGAAACAAAAAATCAAATGAGAACAACCAGCATCTGCCCACGAACAAAACAGGTAATTCAGAAATGAAACTCGAAAAGGTTACGTTGACAAAAGTTCTAAATTTATTTGCGGCCGTTGCTGTTTCAGCCGTTCTCTGTGCCCCTACAGTTGTCGACGCTCAAGACAACGTCTTTCTCGAAAGAAGCGGCTCGCGCTCAAAGAAGACAGGCAAGGTTTTGTCGATGACACCCGAGTCGGTCGTTATGCAAATCGGGGCAAAAACTGAGGAAGTGCCTTCCGGGAGCATTCGCAAGATCGTTTTCGGGAGAGAACCTAACTCGTTGGATCGCGCTCGCGAAAGGTTTGACAGTGGACGATTCGATGATTGCCTGGACGAGTTGCAAAAGATTAATGTCAACCCAACCTCTGAGTTCGTCGAACAGGAAATCGCCTATTTGCAAGCTTTTGCCAACGCTGAAATCTTTTTGCGAGGCGGAGATGTCACAGCGCAAACTGCGGGAGAAATCAAGCAGTTTATTGAAAACAACGAAGACAATTACCGAATTTTCCCGGCGACGGAACTTCTGGGCAAACTGTTCCTGGCCGTCAATCGAGCTGATTTGGCGGAAGCTCAGTTTACGAAGCTGAGCCAATCAAACTGGCCCGAGTTCAAGATTAAGGGGTTGTATCTTCTTGGACAAACGCAATTACGCACGAACAAATTGGCGGAAGCCAAGAACAGCTTTAATGCCATCACTGCAATCGACTCGAACGATCCCGTTGTCGCTGAATACAGTTTGCTGGCCGAATGCATGATGGCTAAGGCCGAGGCGATGGAAGGCAACACCGATGCCAGCAAACAAAAACTCGAAGCGATTATCAAACGTGAAGATCCAATGGTCGCACAACTTGTGTTTGCTCACGCCTACAACGCACTAGGTGGTTGGCATGAGAAACAAGAAAATTGGGAAGAAGCAGCAATCGCATACCTTCATACCGAACTCCTATTTGCTGGACACGCTGATCCCCATGCGGAAGCTCTTTATCGGCTTTCAAAAGTCTGGACAAAGTTGGAAGAATCCGATCGCGCAAGCACAGCCAGAAATGCGCTCAGGGGGCGTTACAAAAATTCTTATTGGGCCAAACAGGAAGAATAATGATCGGTCAATACCGACAATCGTTTCCGATCACTGAGTCTTCGAACCAAACCAAGTAGGGGTAATCCATAATCAAGTCTGCCGAACATTCTCATCTTGCCTCGTCTGCGGCCACCGCCCGGCAGTTACGCGCGAACCACGACCAAAAACCGACTGCCGACGTTGACTTGGACCGTTTGCCAGTCCAATTCGGCTTGACTACAATGCGTCATTTGGACGCGCGATTCAGAATAAAGACAGGGAAATTAATGCTTCACCAACAACGCTTTAACAGGGCGGGACTCCGCTTCGTCGTTTTCCCCCTGTTGATTTTCGCGATTGCTTTTTGCACGGTCTCTGTCACGACGAGTTCCAATGGTTCGGTCGTGGTCGCTCAAGAAGACGCGGCCGCACCCGGGGGAGACGATGCTTCTTCAACCACCAGGCCATCCAGAACGGTCTTGGGCTGGCTGCTGAACGCTTTGGGCCCGATCTACATCATCGTATTTCTGTCGCTGTCTTTTATTCTTGTCGCGTTGTTCATCATGAACATTCTGTCAGCCCGACGCGATGCCGTTTGCCCGCAACACTTGATCGAGGGGTTTGAGGCCCATTTGGACGAAAAGCAGTATCAGGAGGCATATGAACTTGCCAAGGCAGACGAGTCGTTTCTGGGTAACGTTCTCTCGTCCGGTTTGGCGAAACTTTCAAGCAGTTACAAACATGCGATCGAAGCGATGCAGGAAGTTGGCGATGAGGAAAACATGAAGCTGGAACACCGGCTCAGCTACCTCGCTTTGATCGGCACGCTTTCTCCGATGATCGGATTGTTTGGCACGGTTCATGGAATGATCAACGCGTTTTATGCGATTGCCACTGGAGGTGGAACTCCCGATCCTAACTTGTTGGCTGACGGTATTTCCAAGGCCCTGTTAACGACGCTGATCGGTCTGATGATCGCGATTCCGGCGATCGCTGGCTTCAACATTTTGCGTAACCGAATTCAACTCCTCGTTCTCGAAGTCGGCTCAACAAGTGAAAATCTGATGGGACGATTTGAAAAAGTCGGAAAGAAAGACTAATTCGACATTCCGTGCTTTTTTGGAAATCATGTCATGGGCAGAAAACGAAAGATCAAGTCGGGCGAATTGCTCGAAGCCGACCTGACGCCGATGATCGATGTAACTTTCCAACTCATTGCTTTCTTTATGTTCTTGATCAATTTTTCGGAAGTCGATCGGGCTGAAGAAATTCTGCTGCCCAGCAGCCAGTTGGCCAAGCCACCTACAGAAATTGCCAAGTATCAAATTTTGATGAATCTGGAACCAGGTGGAAAAGTCAAGTTTGAAGGTCAGACGATTGAGCAAATCCAGTTCATGACTCCGATTTTCCGACAGGAGATTGATGCCGCCAAACGAGAAGGCGTTAACGCCGATGAAATTTCGGTCATCATTCGTGCGCACGAAGATACGCCAACAGGGCTCGTCCAGGAATTGATTTCAGTGTGCCAGGAATCAGAACTCGAAAGTTTTAGTTTGCGCGTGAAGGAAAAAATAAACTGACTACCCACTCACTTGCAACCGCAAGAATGACTTCATGAAAATCGGCAAAGAACGAAAACCGCTGGAATCCAAGGTCGACATGACTCCCATGATCGACATTGTGTTCCAGTTGTTGGTGTTCTTCATCATGACATTCAAAATCGTAACCATGGAAGGTGACTTCAAGGTCAAAATGCCGATCGCGACGACACAGGACAACAAAATGGATGAGGTCTTCCCGACCGTTCTTCACGTCAAGATTGCCGCCGGTGATACTGGTGGCGTTGCCCAAGTCGAAGTTGATACGGACGGCGACAACCTGCAAACCTTTACGAATGACTGGCCTGGCAACCTCACAGCCTATGTAGAAAATGTTGTGGCGGCCGTTGAAGGTGATCCGTCAACGGCCCAGGACACCGAAGTTGAATTCGACATCGATTTCAGCCTTCGCTACCTGCACACCGTCAAAGCAATCGAATCGGTATCCGGGATCATCGAACCCGACCGCAGCATCAAAAAGCTGATCGAAAAAATCAAATTCAAAAGCAAATCCCGCGACTAATGGCGGGCCGACCCCGAGGACAGATTTCCGGAGTAGGAAAAGGCCGAAACAAGCCCCCCGCAGTTTCTGCAACGCATCACGGTAAACTCGGAATCGCCGGAACAGCGCTGCGCTCGTCCGGCCTACCAGACTAGAGCGCGTTTGGTTTAAGTTTGGCGTCTTTTCGTCGGTTTTGCCCGGCAATCAGAGCGTGACGACCGCTATCCGTCCGTGCGACACGGACC